>DASWEU010000214.1:0-54058 GCA_036394595.1 Burkholderiales bacterium
GGGCGGCAAGCCGCTCCTCCAGTGGCACCTCGAGCGCCTCGCCGCGGCCGGCTGCCGCGAGGTGGTGGTCAACCTCTCCCACCTCGGCGAGCAGATCGCCGAGTTCCTCGGCGACGGCTCGCGCTTCGGCCTGCACGTCGCCTTCTCGCGCGAAGCCGAGCCGCTGGAAACCGCCGGCGGCATCGCGCAGGCGCTGCCGCAGCTCGGCGCGGCGCCCTTCCTTCTTGTCAACGCGGACATCTATTGCGAGCTTGATTTTTCCAGGCTGACCGGCATTCGTCTGAAAGAAAGATTCGCGCACCTCGTGCTGGTGCCCAATCCGCCGCACCGTCCGCAAGGTGATTTTTCCCTGCGCGGCGCGGCGGTCGGCAATGACGAGGCGCCGCGTTACACTTACGCTGGAATCGCGGTGGTGTCGCCGGCGCTGGTGGCCGGCGTAGCGCAAGGCGCGAAAGCGCCGCTCGCGCCGCTGCTGCGCGCGGCGGCTGCCGAAGGGCGGCTGAGCGGTGAGTTGTTTGCGGGCCGCTGGCAGGACGTCGGCACGCCGGAGCGCCTCGCCGCGTTGGAGAACATGCTGGGATCGAACCATGAACATCGCTGAGGACATCGCCCTCTACCGCGGCCGCCGCGAGCGGCTGGCGCGCGCCGTGCAGGCGGGCGTCGTCGTGGTGCCGACCGCGCCCGAGCGCGTGCGCAATCGCGACAGCCACTACCCGTTCCGCTTCGACAGCCACTTCTACTACCTCACCGGCTTTGCCGAGCCGGAAGCCGTGCTGGTTCTGGTCGGCGGCCAGGAGTCGAAAATACGGTCGCGCGCGCTGCTCTTCTGCCGCGAGCGCAGCGAGGAGCGCGAGATCTGGGACGGCTTCCGCTACGGGCCGGCGGCGGCGCGCGAGCGCTTCGGCTTCGATGAGGCGCATCCGATCGGCAAGCTCGACGAGGTGCTGGTCGGCCTGCTGGAGAACCAGCCGGCATTGCACTACCCGGTGGGCGCGGACCCGGAGTGGGATGCGCGCGCCATGCGCTGGCTCAACGCCGTGCGCAGCCGCGCGCGCGCCGGCGTCGCTGCCCCCGAGCGCGTGCAGGACGTACGCGCCGCGATTGACGAAATGCGCCTGGTGAAGGATGCCCACGAGCTCGCGCTGATGCGGCGTGCGGCGCGCATCGCGGCGGCCGCGCACCGGCGCGCGATGCAGAGTGCGCGCCCGGGACGCGGCGAATACGAAATCGAGGCCGAGCTGCTGCACGAATTCCGCCGCAGCGGCGCGCAGTTTCCGGCTTACTCGCCGATCGTCGCCGGCGGCGCCAATGCCTGCGTGCTGCACTACATCGCCAACGACGCGCCGCTGCGCGACGGCGACCTGCTGCTGATCGACGCTGGCTGCGAGCTGGACGGCTACGCCTCGGACCTGACGCGCACCTTCCCGGTCAACGGCCGCTTCAGCGGCGCGCAGCGCGAGGTGTACGAAATCGTGCTCGCGGCGCAGGCCGCCGCCATCGCGCAGGTGCGCCCGGGCGGCGCCTGGAACGAGGCGCACGACGCCGCGGTGCGCGTGCTGGCGCAGGGCATGCTCGATCTCGGCCTGCTCAAGGGCACGCTCGAGGAGTCGCTGGAGAAGGAGACCTACAAGCGCTTCTACATGCACCGCACCGGGCACTGGCTGGGGCTCGACGTGCACGATGCCGGCGACTACAAGCGCGACCAGGCCTGGCGCGCACTCGTCCCCGGCATGGCCCTGACGGTGGAGCCCGGCTTGTACATCCGCGCCGGCGCCGACGTGCCGGCGCCGCTGCAGGGCATCGGCATTCGCATCGAGGACGACGTGGTGGTCACGGCCGGCGGCTGCGAAGTGCTCACCGCCGAAGCGCCGAAGAGCGTGGCGGCGATCGAAGCCCTGATGCGGGATGGGCGTTGACGGCCGGCATTGACATCCTGGTCCACGGCGCAGGGCCGGTCGGCTGCGTGGCGGCGCTCGCACTGCGCGCCGCCGGGCTCAAGGTCGCCTTGCGCGGCGACGCGCCGGCGGCGCGCGCCTTCCGGCCGATCGCGCTCTCCTACGCCAGCCGGCTCATCCTGGAGAGGCTTGGCGCGTGGCCCGACATCGACGCGACGCCGATCGAAACCATCCGCGTCTCCCAGGCCGGCGGCTTCGGCCGCACCCGTCTCGATGCCGCGGACGCCGGCGTGCCGGCGCTCGGTTATGTCACCGGGTACGCCGCGCTGGCAGGTTCGCTGCTGCAACGCGCGCGCGAATTGATGGCGGAAAAAGACCTGCCGGCACGCTGCGTCGTGCACGCCGAAGGCTGGCCGGAAGACGCGGATGAAAGGCCTTACCACCAGCACGCGCTCGTCGCTCAGATCAGGACCGATGCGCCGGCGCGCGCCACCGCCTACGAGCGATTCACCCCCGAGGGGCCGCTCGCGCTGCTGCCCCTCGGCGAGCGCTACGCGCTGATCTGGAGCATGCGGCCGGAGCGCGCGCGTGCACTTGCCGACGCCGGCCGTGGTGAGCTCCTAGCAGCGCTCGCCGGCGCTCTTCCCGCGGCGGCGGGCGTGCCGCTCGAAGTCGAGCAGCCCGCGGTGCAACCCCTGCTGCTGCGCGTACGAGCGACGCGAGTCGCCGAGCGCGCGGTGTTCGTCGGCAATGCCGCACAGACGCTGCATCCCGTTGCCGGCCAGGGTCTCAACCTCGGCTTGCGCGATGCCTGGGACCTGGCGCAGGTCTTGCGTGGTGAATACGATCCGGGCGAAGCTGCGACGCTCGCGCGCTATGCGGCGCTGCGCCGCATCGACGCCTGCGCAACAGTGCGCGCCACCGACCTGATGGCGAGCGCTTTTCTCGGCACGGGACGGCTCGCGCGCGCCGCGCGCGGCGCCGCGCTCACCGCGCTCGACATTTTTCCGGCGCCGCGGCGCTTTTTCGCGCGCCGCATGATCTTTGGCAATTCGGCTCTCCCCTGACAAAAGGAAACGGGCTAGAATCCGCTTCCTTTTGAACGACAGACCCTCGCGATGAGAATCGGCGCCCACGCGCTGCGCAACCGGCTGTTCGTCGCTCCGATGGCGGGCATTACCGACCGCCCATTTCGCCGACTCGCGCGTCGCTTCGGCGCCGGCCTCGCGGTATCCGAGATGGTGTCGTCCCGCCCCGAGCTGCGCGAGTCGCGCAAGACGCGCCTGCGGCTTGATCACCGCGGCGAGCCCGGCCCGATCTCGGTGCAGATCGCGGGTGCGGACCCGGCCATGCTGGCCGAGGCGGCGCGCTACAACGCCGGCCTCGGCGCCGAGATCATCGACATCAACATGGGCTGCCCGGCGAAGAAAGTGTGCAATGTCCTGGCGGGCTCGGCGCTGCTCGACGACGAGGCGTTGGTGGCGCGCATCCTGGAAGCGGTGGTGGCGGCGATCGACATCCCCATCACCCTCAAGATCCGTACCGGGCCGACGCCGTCGCGGCGCAACGCGCTGCGCATCGCGCGCATTGCCGAGTCGGCCGGCGTGCGCCTGCTCGCCATCCACGGCCGCACCCGCGCCTGCGCCTTCGGCGGCGAAGCCGAGTACGACACCATCGCCGAGGTCAAGGCGTCGATCGGCATCCCGGTGGTCGCCAACGGCGACATCCGTACGCCCGAGGATGCGCGCCGCGTGCTCGAGCGCACCGGCGCCGACGGCGTGATGATCGGCCGCGCCGCGCAGGGCCGGCCCTGGCTGTTTCGCGACGTGGCGCGCTACCTCGAGACCGGCGAGCGCCTCGCGCCGCCGCCCGCGGCCGAGATCGGCGCCGTGCTCGACGAGCATCTCGAGGAGCTCTATACGCTGTACGGCGTCGAACAGGGCACGCGCGTCGCCCGCAAGCACATCGGCTGGACGGTGCGCGAGCTGCCCGGCGGCGAGGCGTTGCGCAGCGCGGTCAACCGCATCGACACGGCGCAGGCGCAGCGCAGCGCCGTCAACGACTATTTCGCGAGGCTTGCCGCATGAGCCGCCCCAACGAACTCGCCGACTGCGTCCGCCGCTCGCTCGAGCGCTACTTCAAGGACATGGACGGCGAGAAGCCGACCTCGATCTACGACATGGTGCTGAAGAACATCGAGAAGCCGATGATCGAGACCGTGCTCGGCAAGGCCGAGGGCAACCAGTCGCTCGCCGCGCAGATGCTGGGCATCAACCGCAACACCCTGCGCAAGAAAATGCAGCAGCTGCGCATCAAGGGATAGTGACGAAAACGGGGTGAGGAAGATCCAAAGGGCGCTGCTCAGCGTCTCGGACAAATCCGGCATCGTCGAGCTCGCGCGGGCCCTCGCCGCGCTCAAGGTACAACTTCTCTCCACCGGCGGCACGGCACAGTTACTGGCCAAGGAAGGCGTGCCGGTGACCGAGGTCTCGGCCTATACCGGCTTTCCCGAGATGCTCGACGGACGCGTCAAGACGCTGCATCCGAAAATTCACGGCGGCCTGCTCGCGCGGCGCGACGACGCCGCCCACCTGCAGGCGATCCGCGCCGCGGGCATCGAGGCCATCGACCTTCTGGTGGTCAACCTCTATCCCTTCCAGGCGACGGTCGCCGATCCCGCCTGCCGCCTGGAGGACGCGGTCGAGAACATCGATATCGGCGGCCCGGCGATGCTGCGCGCGGGCGCCAAGAACCACGCCGGCGTCGCGGTGGTGGTCGACCCCGCCGATTACGCGCCGTTGCTCGAGGAGATCCGCGCCACCGGCGGCGTCTCGGACGCCCGCCGCTTCGAGCTCGCCACCAAGGCCTTCGCCCATACTGCGGCCTACGACGGCGCGATCTCGAGCTACCTGAGCGGGCGCGGCGCCGAGTACCCGCGCGTGCTCAACCTGCAGTTCAGCAAGCTGCAGGACCTGCGCTACGGCGAGAATCCGCACCAGAGCGCCGCTTTTTACCGCGACGCGCGGGCGCTGGCCGGCAGTCTCGCCACCTGCCGCCAGGTGCAGGGCAAGGCGCTGTCCTACAACAACATCGCCGACGCCGATGCCGCCTGGGAGTGCGTCAAGAGCTTCGCCGAGCCCGCCTGCGTCATCGTCAAGCACGCGAACCCCTGCGGCGTCGCCGTCGGCGAATCGCTCGAGGCGGCCTATGACAAGGCATTCCGCACCGACCCGACCTCGGCCTTCGGCGGCATCCTCGCCTTCAATCGCGCGCTGGACGAGGTGACCGCTGCCGCGCTCAGCCGCCAGTTTGCCGAAGTGATCATCGCGCCGCGCATCGAGCCCGCCGCGCTGAAGGCGCTGGGAAAAAAGGAGAACCTGCGCGTGCTGGAGATCCCGTTGTCGCACGACCCGCAGGCGCACGACTACAAGCGGGTGGGCGGCGGGCTGCTGGTGCAAAGCGCCGACGTTGCGGTGTTGCAGGAAAAAGACCTGAAAATCGTGACGAAAAAGAAGCCCGCCGGCCCCCAGCTGAAGGATCTGCTGTTCGCCTGGCGCGTGGCGAAGTTCGTCAAGTCGAACGCCATCGTGTTCTGCCGCGACGGCATGACGCTCGGCGTCGGCGCCGGCCAGATGAGCCGCGTCGACAGCGCGCGCATCGCCGCGCTGAAGGCGGCGGGCGCCAAGCTCGATCTCACCGGCTCGGTGGTCGCTTCCGACGCCTTCTTCCCGTTCCGCGACGGGCTCGACGTGGTGGTCGACGCCGGCGCAACCGCGGTGATCCAGCCCGGCGGCAGCGTGCGCGATGACGAAGTGATCGCCGCCGCCGATGAGCGCGGCGTGGCAATGGTGTTTACGGGCATGCGTCACTTCCGGCACTGAAATGAAGCTGCTCGTCATCGGCAACGGAGGCCGAGAGCACGCGCTCGCCTGGAAGCTCACGCAGAGCCCCAAGGTGCAGAAGGTCTATGTCGCGCCCGGCAATGGCGGCACCGCCACCGAAGCTGGGGTGGAAAACATCGCGTTGACGCAGCTCCAGGATCTGATTTCCTTTTCGAAAAAGGAAAACATCCACTGCACCGTCGTCGGGCCCGAGGCGCCGCTCGCCGCGGGCGCGGTCGACGCCTTTCGCGAGGCGGGCCTGCGCATCTTCGGCCCGACGCGCGCCGCGGCGCAGCTCGAGTCGTCCAAGGATTTCGCCAAGGCCTTCATGGCGCGCCATGGCATCCCGACGGCGCGCTACGCCAGCTTCGAGCGCGCGGCCGAGGCGAAGGCCTACGTCGAGCGGGAGGGCGCGCCGATCGTCATCAAGGCCGACGGCCTCGCCGCCGGCAAGGGCGTGGTGGTCGCGAGCTCGCGCGCCGAGGCGCTCGAGGCCATCGACGCCATGCTGACCAAGCGCAGTTTCGGTGCGGCGGGCGCGCGCGTGGTGATCGAGGAATTCCTGCCGGGCGAGGAAGCGAGCTTCATCGTGATGTGCGACGGCGCCCACGTGCTGCCGCTGGCCACCAGCCAGGATCACAAGCGGCTGCGCGACGGCGACCAGGGACCCAACACCGGCGGCATGGGTGCCTATTCGCCGGCGCCGGTGGTGACGCCGGAGATCCACGCGCGCGTGATGCGCGAAATCATCCTGCCGGCCGTGCAGGGCATGGCGAAGGATGGCATGCCCTATACCGGCTTTCTCTATGCCGGGCTAATGATCGACCGCGCCGGCAATCCGCGCACGCTGGAATTCAACTGCCGCCTCGGCGACCCGGAGACCCAGCCGATCATCGTGCGCCTCAAGTCCGACCTGCTCGAGCTGGTGGACCACGCCATCGACGGCGCGCTGGACAAGGCGGAGGCGAAGTGGGACCGGCGCGCCGCGCTCGGCGTGGTGCTGGCGGCGGCCGGCTATCCCGGCGAGCCGCGCAAGGGCGATCGCATCGAAGGCCTGCCCAAGCCCGCGGACGACTGCCGCGCCTTCCACGCCGGCACCCGCCTCGAAGGCAAAAGCGTGGTGACGAGCGGCGGGCGGGTGCTGTGCGTCACCGCCCTCGGCGACTCGGTCAAGATCGCCCGCCGCCGCGCCTACCAGGCCGTCGACGCCATCCGCTTCTTCGGCATGCAATACCGCAAGGACATCGGCCACCGCGCCGTGAAAAAACCGAAGTGATCGACCAGGTCCACGCCTATTTCACGGCGCTGCAGGGCCGCATCGTGGCCGCGCTCGAGACGCTCGACGGCCGGACGTTCCGCGCCGATGCCTGGCAGCGCGCCGAGGGCGGCGGCGGCCTCACCTGCATCCTCGAGGAGGGCCATCTGTTCGAGCGCGGCGGCGTCAATCTTTCGCGCGTGCAAGGCCGGCAACTGCCGCCTTCGGCCACCGCCTCGCGGCCGCAGCTCGCCGGACGCGCCTGGGAAGCGACCGGCCTTTCGCTGGTGATGCACCCGCGCAATCCCTACTGCCCCACCGTCCATATGAACGTACGCTTCTTTTCCGCGGGCGATGCCTGGTGGTTCGGCGGCGGCATGGATCTCACGCCCTACTACGGCTTCGAGGAAGACGCGCGCCACTTCCACGCCACCTGCAAGAGGGCGGTTGCGCAGCATTACGGCCGTTTCAAAAAGTGGTGCGACGAGTACTTCCACCTCAAGCACCGTAACGAACCGCGTGGTATCGGCGGAATCTTCTTCGACGATTTTTCCGAGGGCGGGTTCGACCAGTCCTTCGCGCTCGCGCAATCGGTCGGCGACCACTTCGTCGCTGCCTACGTTCCGATACTGGAAAAAAGGAGAAGCATTTCCTTTGGCGAGCGTGAGAGAGCCTTCCAGGCCTATCGGCGCGGGCGCTATGTCGAGTTCAACCTGGTCTACGACCGCGGCACGCTGTTCGGGCTGCAGTCGGGCGGCCGCGCCGAGGCGATCCTGATGTCGCTGCCGCCGCAGGCCGGCTGGCGCTACGACTGGCAACCCGAGCCCAGCTCGCCCGAGGCGAAGCTGTACGTAGATTTCCTCCGTCCGCGGGATTGGGCATGATCACCCTCGCGCAGGCGTACTGGAACCAGCGCGAAGCGCTCGCCGCGGCACGCGAGCGGCTGCTCGCGCTCGCCGCCGCGATCGATTGGCCGAACGACCTGCGGCCCTATCAGTGGGGGCAGCTGTACGCCATGGCGCTCGAATTCAAACCCGACCTCGTGCTCGAGCTTGGGCGCGGCTACGGCAATTCGACCTGCGTCTTCACCGAGGCCGCCAATCGGCTCGGCGGCTGCCGGGTGCTGAGCCTCGACCTCAGCTCCATCTGGAAGAAGCGTCTTCGACGCGTGCGCGGCATCGTGCCGGAAGAGTGGTTCGCGCCGCTCAGCGCGCCGCTCGCCGACATCCTGGCCTACGACTATGCGACGGCCCTGGCGGGCGCGCAGCGGATCCTCGTCTTCTGGGACGCGCACGGCTATGCCGTCGCCGAATGCATGCTCGGCGGCATCCTGCCGCTGCTGCAGCCGAAGGTGCACCTGGTGCTGATGCACGACCTGAGCGACGCGCGCTACTCGTCGGGCGGCAGCGCGTACGACCAGCCCATGTACAAGGGTGGCAATCATGGCGCGGCCAAGCTGCGCCTCGGCAACGTGGTCTCGGGCGTCGAGCAGGCCATCTCCATTACCGACTTCGCTGCGCGCAACGGACTCGCGCTGCAGTCTGCCGACCACGACCTGCGCACCGGTCTTGCGCATCGCGCCGACGAGCTGCAGGCCCTCCTCGGCGAGCTCTTCGCGATGCAGGCCCACTGGTTCTACTTCACGTTAAACGGCCTCGCGACCCCGCCGCACTACCCGCCGTTCCGGCCGGGCGGGAAATCGAATCTGCGTGTGCTGCTGGGCGACACGGTGCGCCGGCTGATCCGCTGACCCTCAGGCCAGCTCGGCCGCCCGGCGATAGTGCTCCTGGGCTTCGGCGTGCTGGCCGAACTGCTCGTCGAGGCGCGCCAGCTCGAGGTGCGCGTCGCGGCTCTCCTCGAAGGACAGGCTCGCATCGAGAAAGCTGCGCGCCTTGCCCCACAGCTCGGCCTGCGTGCACAGGCGGCCGAGCGCCGCCAGCAGCTCGGCGTCGCGGCTGCGCACGGCGAGCCAGCGCTCGCCGCGTTCCAGGCGTCGCTGCGCCTCCTCGGCGCGCGGGCTCGCGTCCATGCGGGCCGGTAGCTCGCCGTACTGGTAGACGAGCGCCGCGACCCATTCCGTTTCGAGCGCCAGTTCCAGGATCTCGCGCGCCAGCGCCGCGCGCCCCAGCGCGGTGGCATGGCGCGCGGCGGCGGCGGCGATGCGCGGCTGCGTCCGATCGGCGGGCTCCAGAGCGCGCCAGCGCCGCTCGAGCGCGCCGGCGTCGTCGGCGGAGCGCGCCAGCAGCTCGACGATCGCCTGCACCTTGTATTCCTCGGCCAGCGCCGGCGCGATGGCGTCGCGCTTGAGGAGCTGGCTCGCCAGGCGCAGGACCTCGTCCCAGGCGCCGGCGCCGCGCTCGGCGCGCAGCAGCATGCGTTGCGTCGCAATGTGTTTGGGCCCGCTTGCGTGCAGGCTGCGCAGCGCATCGCGCGCGGCGCGGTAGTCGCGCTCCTCGAGGGCCAGCTCGGCGCGCGTCACCAGCAGCGCCGCGCGCTGCCCTTCGCCGGCCGTCTCCGCCCGCTCCAGCCAGCGATCGCGGCGCGCGAAGTCGCGCATCTGGTGCGCGGCGCGGGCAGCCAGCAGCGCCGCCACCGCCGGCGCCGGCTCGCTCTCCAGCACTAGCGCCGCTTCCTTCTCGGCGCGCGCATAGCGTCCCTCGTAGTAGGCCTGCAGCGCGGCGGTGAGCGCGGTGAGCGTGCGTTCGCGCCGCTTGCGGGCGCGGTAGGCGCGTACGGTGGCGGGAAGCCCGAGCGCGTGCACCAGCAGCCGCGCCAGCGCGTAGCAGGCGACAAATGCAGCCAGCGCGACGATGGCAAACAGCAGCATCGAGAGCTCGACGCGCCAGGGCGGGTAGACGAACAGCACATACCCGGCGTCGACACGCCCGAGCAGGACCAGAGCGACGGCGGCGGCAAACACCGCCAGCAGCCACAACAGCGATTTCATCGCGCGCCGCTCATGCCGTGCGACTCATCCTGGCTTGCGGTCGCGCCGCGAGCGGAATCCACGCAACGCGTCGAGGCTCTCGGTAATGGCCGGCATCTCGAAGCTGACGGTGGCCGACGACAAGCTCTTCAGCTGCGCCAGTGCCTCGGCCGTCTGGCGCGAGCGGGGATCGAAATAGCGCTGGATCCAGGCCTGAGCCGCGCGCAGGTCTTCGCGATAGCCCGCCTCGTCGCGCGTCAGCAGCGACAGCCTGGCGTTGAGCAGCCGCAGGCGCAGGTTCTCGCGCAGGAAGTAGGCCTGGGCTGGCGGCAGCAGCGGCGGCTCGACCTTGTCGAGGCGGCGGATCACCACCAACTGGCGCAGCTCGCTCCAGGTGTCGCCGACCAGGCGGGCAAAGAAGCCGCGCTCGGACGCCGCCGCCGGCGAGGCGCGCTCATCCGCAGCGCGCGCCGCGCGCTCCTCGTACGCAAGCGGCAAGGCGTCGGCCGCGGCCGCCAGGCCGTCCAGCCGGGCGCTCATGCCGGCGAAATCGACGCTTGGCAGGGATTTCAGGCGGTCGATGTCGCGCGCCAGAGCGCGGCGCACCGGCGCGAATTGCGGCCGGTCGGTGCGTGCGAGGCGCGCCTCGGCCATCTGCAGCGCGAGCAGTGCCGCGCGCACGTTGCCGGCAAGCTGCAACTGCTGCGAGGCGATCGCCAGCACCTGCTCGATCTCCGCCAGCTGGAATTCGTCGCGGTTACGCGACAGATCCTGGTACAGCGCCTCGAGGGCGAGCTGCTGGCTCTGCGATTCCGCCAGGCGCGTCTCGATCTGCGCAAGCTTCGCCTGCGCCTCGCGCGTCGCCTCCTGCGCCTGGCGCGCGACCGAGCGCGCCTCGCGCGCGTCGGATTCGATGTCGCGCAGGCGGCGCGCCAGCTCCTCCTGCGTTGCGCCGATGCGGCTGCGGGCGTCGAGCCAGAACAGCGTCACCACGCCGAGCGCGAGCGCGACCAGCAGCAGGATCAGCGTGCGTACCCGCTTCGACTTGTCCGGCGCCCTTCCGTTGACGCCGCGCGCGACGTTGTCGCCTTCACTCATGACGAGAAGTATGCCACCAGCCGCCGCAGCATCTCCTCGTCGGTGGGGCCGGCGACGACGGTCTGCCGCACGCCCAGGCGCTCGGCCTGCGCGGTGATGCGCGCGTGTGGGACAAAAAGCGGAGTGGAGCGCAGCCGCGCCGCGCCCGCCTCGCCGAGCAGCGCGGCGAAGTTTTCCAGCGCTTCGCCTGAATTGACCGTCACGGCATGCACCGCGCCGCCCGCCCATGAAGAAAGGAGCGGAGTGGGATCGGCTCGCGGCCGCGTGCGACGGTAGCACTCCGCATACTCGACTCGCGCGCCGCGCTTAGTGAGCGTCTCGCCGAGCAGCGCCCGCCCGCCCTCGCCGCGCACGATCAGCACGCGCTGCCCCGCGACCTGCCGCAGCTCGGGCAACGCCAGCAGTGCCTCGCTGTCCGCCTCGCCCTGCGGCGCGATCACGGGCGAGACGCCGCGCGCCTCCAGCGCCTGCCGCGTCCCGGCGCCGACGGCCGCAACCCGCGGCCAGCGCCGGCCGTCGCCAACCGCCTTGTCGACCGCCGTCGGGCTGATGAAGATCGCCAGGTCGTAGCTCGCGGTCCTTTTGAGCGCTGCGGGACGCGGCAGGTCCTCGATCTTGATCGCCGGAAAACGGATCGCCCGGCCACCCGCCGCTTCGATGCGCGCCGCCAAGCCCGCCGCCAGCGCGCTCGGGCGCGTCACCACCACGCCGCGCCCGGCGAGGCTCATGCCAGCGCGCGGAGGATGTCCTCCGCCCCCAGCGCGCGCAATCGCCCGGCGACCTCGGCGCCGAGGCGCTCGGGATCGTCGCCGGTGCCATTGGCTCGCGCCACCCGGCGGCCGTCGGGCGAGGCGACCAGCGCGCGCAGATGCAATTTCACCCCGTCAACCTGCGCATAAGCGCCGAGCGGCAAGGTGCAGCTGCCACCCAGCGCACGGCTGACCGCACGCTCCGCCCGTATGCAGGCAGCCGTTGGCGCATGGTCCATAAATTGAAGCAGCTGCTTCAGGTCCGCGCGGGAATCCAGGCATTCCACGCCCAGCGCCCCCTGGCCGGGCGCCGGCAGGCTGTCCTCGGGATCGAGTCGCGCGCGGATGCGATTCCGCAATCCGAGCCGCAGCAGCCCGGCGACCGCGAGGATCACCGCGTCGTATTCGCCGCGGTCGAGCTTCGCCAAGCGCGTTTCGACGTTGCCGCGCAGCAGCTTCGCCTCAAGCGATGGGTAGCGCTCGAGAATCTGGGCGGCGCGGCGCAGGCTGGAGGTGCCGACGACGGCCCGCTGCGGAAGATTTTTTATCTCATTGAATGTATTTGAAACGAAAGCATCCCTCGGGTCCTCCCGTTCGAGGATTGCGGCGACGGTGAAACCCGGCGGCAGATCGGCGGGCAGGTCCTTCATCGAGTGCACGGCAATATCCGCTTTGCCGTCGGCGAGCGCCTGCTCGAGCTCCTTGATGAACAGGCCCTTGCCGCCGGCCTGGTCGAGGCGCGCGTCCAGCAGCTCGTCGCCGCGTGTGGTCATCGGCAGCAGCTCCACCGCCAGGCCTCGATGCGCGGCGGCGAGGCGCTGCCCGACGTGCTCCGCCTGCCACAGGGCAAGCCGGCTGCGGCGCGTGGCAATGACGAGCTTCTTCACGGCAGCAGGTCGCGCAGCGCGGGCCACTGGCGGCGGCTCACCGGCAGGCGTTCGGCGATGCCCTCGAGCACGATCTGCCAGCCCGGCTCGCCGGCTTCCGCCGCGGTACGCTCGAAGCCGCGGATGGCGGCGCGCGCCACCAGGCAGTTGCGATGGATGCGCACAAAGCGCGCCTCGAACTCCTTTTCGAGCGCCACCAGCGACTCCTCGATCAGGTGCTCGCGCTCGCGCGTGCGCACCGTGACGTATTTCTGCTCGGCGCGCAGGAAGACGATGTCGCGCACCGGCACCAGCGCGATGCGCTGGCGTTCGGCCACCGACAAGTATTCGCGCGCCGCGGCGGCGGCGCGCGCCAGCTGCTCGCGGCCGGGTGCGCCGCCAGCGAGCGCCTTGGCGAGCGCCGCCGCGAGCCGCTGCGCCCGCACCGGCTTCATCAGGTAATCGAGCGCGTTCAGCTCGAAGGCTTCCACCGCATGGCGGTCATGCGCCGTGACGAACACCACGGTGGGCGTGCGCTCCAGGCTCGCCAGGTGCCGCGCCACCTCCAGCCCGCCCATGCCGGGCATCTGGATATCGAGCAGTACCAGCTCGGCGCCGCTGCCGGGCAGGCGCTCGATCGCTTCGAGACCATTGGCCGCCTCGCCCACCACCTGCGTCGGCACTTCGGTGGCGATGTCCTCGAGCAGCTCCTTCAGGCGCTCGCGCGCCGGTGCCTCGTCGTCGGCAATGAAGACCCGAATCATGGACGAGTTGTCCGGTACGGCATTTCAATGTCCACGCGATAGCGATTGCTGGTGGACTGCGTTGCAATATGCGCCTCGGCGTCGAAGAACAACGCCAGCCGCTCGCGGATGTTTTCGAGCGCCATGCGGTTGCCCGCACGGTGCTGATCGTTCTCGTGGTACGGATTCTCGATGCTGGCGACGACGCGGTCGCCGCGCCGCTCGATGCGCACCAGCACCTCGCCGGCGCCGGTGCCGGGTTCGACGCCGTGGTAGACGGCGTTCTCCAGCAGCGGCTGCAGCACCAGCGGCGGCAGCAGCGCGTCCGACGGCGCGCTGTCGAGTTCCCAGGTGATGCGCAGCCGCTCGCCCAGGCGCAGCTGCTCGAGCTCGGCGTAGCGCTCGAGCAGCGCGATCTCGTCGGCCAGGCGCACGAAGCTCCTCGGGTCCGACATCAGCGTGCGGAACAGGTCCGCCAGGTCCTCCAGCGCGCGCTCGGCGCGCCGCGGATCGCGCCGGATGAGCGCCAGCACCGCGTTCAGGCTGTTGAACAGGAAGTGCGGGCGGATGCGCGCCTGCAGTGCCTGCAGGCGCGCCTCGGCGAGCGCGGGCGAGTAGGCCTTGGCGAGCAGACGGAAATACGCGAGCAGCCCCGCGGCGAGCAGCGCGCTGAGAAGTACGCTGCGCGCCAGCGGCGTGCGGATTTCCATTCCCAGCGAGTGCAGCGCGCTGTGGCCGGCGCCCGCGAGCGCCGCAGTGAACACCACCAGCGCAATGGCGCCGGGCCAGTACGGAAAACGGCGCAGCCACGGCGACAGGATGGAAAGCACCGCCAGCTCGGCGAGCAGCAGCGGCTCGATGAACGCCGCCGCCTGCGTGAAGCGCAGCAGGGCCTGCGTCACTTCCGAAGCAGCGTAGAGCGCGCCGGCCAGCGCAAGCGCGTTGACGGCGACCAGCACGCGCGCGATGACGCCGAGATTGCGGAAATCCGGGAGCACGTCCGGAAAAACGTTTTGCCTTATACTGGACACGGTTAGCTAGCGATCTTCAACCTAGTTCGAAAGCTCATTCTCCGAGCATGGCGAAGAAGCCGCAACTTTGGTCTGGCCGGTTCAGCGAGCCCGTCGACGAGCGCGTGAAACGCTTCACCGCTTCGGTGGGATTCGACCGGCGTCTCGCCGAGCAGGACATTGCCGGCTCGATCGCGCACGCGCGCATGCTCGCCGCCTGCGGCCTGATCGCGCGGCGCGACCTCAAGGCGATCGAGCGCGGCCTCGCCGCGATCCACCGCGAGATCCGCGCCGGACGCTTCGCCTGGTCGATCGACGCCGAGGACGTGCACCTCAATATCGAGCGCCGGCTGGTCGCGCTGGTCGGCGAGCCCGGCAAGCGGCTGCACACCGCGCGTTCGCGCAACGACCAGGTGGCGACCGACCTGCGCCTGTGGCTGCGCGGCGAGATCGACGTCATCGCCGCGGAACTGCGCCGGCTGCAGAAGGCGCTGCTCGACCAAGCCGCGCGCCACGCGGCGCTGGTGATGCCGGGATACACGCACCTGCAGGTCGCGCAGCCGGTGACGTTCGGCCACCACCTGCTCGCGTATTTCGAGATGCTCGATCGCGATCTTGAGCGATTGACCCAGGTTCGTTCCAGGGTCAATCGCCTGCCGCTGGGGGCTGCCGCACTCGCCGGCACCAGCTTTCCGATCGATCGCGCGCGCGTGGCGCGCGAACTCGGCTTCGAGGGGCTGTGCGAGAACTCGATCGACGCGGTGTCCGATCGCGACTTCGCCATCGAGTTTTGTGCCGCCGCGGCGCTGATCATGGTGCACCTGTCGCGCCTGGCGGAAGAACTGGTGCTGTGGGCGAGCCCGCGCTTCGGCTTCGTGCGCCTGCCCGAGCGCTACAGCACCGGCTCCTCCATCATGCCGCAGAAGAAGAATCCGGACGTGCCCGAACTGGTACGCGGGAAAAGCGGCCGCGTGTTCGGCAGCCTGGTGGCGCTGCTCGCGCTGATGAAGGGCCAGCCGCTGGCGTACAACAAGGACAACCAGGAAGACAAGGAACCGCTGTTCGACGCGGCGGATACGGTGCGCGACTGCCTGGCCGTATTCGCCGGGCTGGTCGCCGAGCTGCGGCCGGTGCCGAAAGCGATGCGCGCCGCGGCGCTCGAGGGGCATGCCACTGCCACCGACCTTGCCGATTACCTGGTGCGCAAGGGCCTCGCCTTCCGTGACGCGCATGAAATCGTCGCGCGCGCAGTGCGGGAGGCGGAAAAGGCCGGCGTGGACCTGGCCAGCCTTCCGCTGGCCCGATTGAAGAGTTTTTCAAGGCACATCAGCGCCGACATCAGGAAAGTCCTGACGCTGGAAGGCTCGCTCGCTGCGCGCGACCACCTCGGCGGCACTGCGCCGGCGCAGGTCCGCAAGGCAGTCGCGCGCGCGCGCCAACGCCTAGGGCGTTCCAACACCCGCCTGGCGCGATGACCGGGCGGGGTCCGCTCTCGCAGATCGGGAAATACCCGGTCCTGCGCAAGCTCGGCGAAGGCGCGACCTCCGAGGTCTACCTCTGCCACGACCCGTTCAATCACCGTGACGTCGCCATCAAGGTCGCCTTTGCCGAGACCTTCCAGGACCCCGAGAAGGGCAAGCTGTACCGCAAGCTGTTCGTCACCGAGGCCTCGCTCGCCGGCAAGCTGCAGCACCCGCACATCTGCCAGATCTACGACGCGGCGGCCGACGAGCAGCTGCACTACATCGTGATGGAGTACGTCGACGGCGGCACGCTGGAGAAGTTCTGCCGGCCTGAGACCCTGCTCAAGGTCGAACGCGTGGTCGAAATCGTCTTCAAGTGCACGCGCGCGCTCGAGTTCGCGCACAGGCTCGGCATCACCCATCGCGACATCAAGCCGGCCAATATCCTGCATACCGGCGACACCGACGTGAAAATCACCGACTTCGGCGCCGCCCTCATCGCCACCGGCGACACCACGCAGGTGACCTCGGTCGGCTCGCCCGCCTACATGTCGCCCGAGCAGATCAAGGAGCGCGAGCTCGATCACCGCACCGACATCTACTCGATGGGCGTGGTGATGTACCACCTGCTCACCGGGCGGCTGCCATTCCAGGGCGCCAATAATTTCAGCCTGCTCTACCAGATCACCACCGTCGCGCCCGAGCCGCCCTCGGCGCACCGGCCAGGGATGCCGGCTGCGCTCGACGCCGTGGTGCTGCGCGCCATGGCCAAGGATCTCGACCAGCGCTACCGGCGCTGGGAAGAATTCTCCTTCGACCTCGCCAATGCCTTCCGCGCCGAGCGCCTGCGGGCGCAGAAGACGCAGGACTTCGCCGATTCGGACAAATTCGAGACGCTGCGCAAGCTGGCCTTCTTCGAGCGGTTCTCGGATGCCGAGCTGTGGGAAGTGGCGCGCATTTCTTCCTGGCGTCACGCCGCCGCCGGCGAGACCCTGATGAAGGAAGGCGAAGCGGGCGAATTCTTCTGCATCCTCGCCCAGGGACAGGTCAACGTGACCAAGCGCGGCAAGCTGCTCAACATGCTCAAGGCGGGCGAGCCCTTCGGCGAGATGGCCTACCTGTCGCGCGAGCAGACCCGCGGTGCCGACGTGTCGGTGGCGGAGGAGGCCAACATCATTTCGGTGCCGACCGCGAACCTGGCGCAGGTGTCCGACGGCTGCCGCCACAAGATCGCCGGCGCCTTCATGCAGATCCTGATCGAGCGCCTGACCAACGCCAATATCCGCCTCTCCGGGGTGTAGCGGGCTTGGACCATGTCGCGAACTACCCGGTGGTGCGCAAGCTCGGCGAGGGCGCGACTTCCGAGGTGTTCCTGTGCCAGGACCCGTTCCGCGGGCGCGAGGTGGCAGTCAAGCGCATCTTCCCCGAGGCGCTGCGCGACCCGGTGCGCGGGCGGCTGTTCAGGAAACTCTTCTTCACCGAAGCTTCGCTCGCCGGCAAGCTCAACCACCCGCACATCGCGCAGATCTACGACGCCGGCATCGGCGAGGATTCGGGCTACATCGTGATGGAGTACGTGCCCGGCGGCACCATGGAGCGCTACTGCGTCCCCGAGGGGCTGCTGCCGGTGGACGAAATCGTCGAGATCATCTTCAAGTGCACGCGCGCGCTCGCCTATGCGCACAGCCAGGGCGTCACGCACCGCGACATCAAGCCGGGCAACATCCTGTTCGCCGCAGAGCCGTCCGACCTGCGCATCGGCGACTTCGGCCTCGCGCTCAACCTCGGCGCCGAGACCACGCAGATCACGGGAGTCGGCTCGCCGGCCTACATGTCGCCGGAGCAGATCCGCGAGGAACTGGTGGATCACCGCACCGACCTCTACTCCCTCGGCGTGGTGATGTACCAGATGCTCTCCGGCACGCTGCCGTTCAAGGGCACCAACAAATTCAGCATGATCTACCAGATCACGCAGTACGACCCGCCGCCGCCGTCCTCCCACCGGCGCGAAGTGCCGCCTTCGCTCGACCGCATCGTGCGCCGCGCCATGCAGAAGGAGGCCGCCAAGCGCTACCAGAGCGGCGACGAGTTCGCCGAGGAGCTGATCGAGGCGCTGCACGCCGGCCTCGGCGACCAGCGCGAGACCTTCGGCGACGCCGACAAGTTCGCCGCGCTGCGCGCCATGCGCTTCTTCAAGGACTTCGCCGACCCGGAGCTGTGGGAGGTGGTGGCGCTCGGCAGGTGGGAGCGCGTGGCGGCGGGCAGCGCGCTGGTGCGCGAGGGCGAGCGCGGCGGCTTCTTCTGCGTGCTGGTGGATGGCGAGATGCGCGTCACCAAGAACAAGAAACTGCTCAGCGTGCTGGGCGCCGGCGAATGTTTCGGCGAGATGGCCTACCTTTCCGCCGGCAACCAGGAGCGCGGCGCCACCGTCACCGCCGGCAGCGCGTCGCGCATCGTCAGGTTCGGCGTCGCCGAGCTCGAGCAGGCGACGGCCACCTGCCGCGGCAAGTTCGACCGCGCCTTCATCGGCATCCTGGTCGAGCGGCTCAACCTCGCCAACTCGAGACTGACCTCCGGCTAGGCTTTCTGCGCGATTCCCTCCAGCAGCTTCTGCAGCTCGCCAGACTCGAACATCTCGCGCATGATGTCGGAGCCGCCGACGAACTCGCCGTTGACGTAGAGCTGCGGCACGGTCGGCCAGTTGGCGTAGTCCTTGATGCCCTGGCGGATCTCGGCGTCAGCGAGCACGTTGAAGCTCTGGAACTCGCGCACGCCGCAGGCAGCCAGCACCTGCACCGCGAGCTGCGAGAAGCCGCACTGCGGCATCTGGGGCGTGCCTTTCATGTAGAGCACGACCGGGCTGCCGGTGACCTGCTGGCGGATCTTGTCTTGGATGTCCATGGTCAGAATTCTAGCTTTCCGCCCGAGACCCGGGCAATGCCCGCGAGATCGGGCCAGGTCGTTACGCTTTCAAGCCCCGCGGCCGCGAGCGCCGCGCGCACGGCTTCCGCCTGCCCCTGGCCGTGCTCGAGGAGCACCCAGCCGCCCGGCGCGAGGTGCCCAGGCGCCTGAGGCGCGATCTCCCTGATGGCGTCAAGGCCATCGGCGCCGGACACCAGTGCCGACCCGGGCTCAAAGCGCAATGCGGCGAGGTGCGGGTCGCCTGCCGCCACGTAGGGCGGATTGCACGCGATGAGATCGAAGCGCTCGCCGGCCACCGGCTGGAACCACGGGCCGTGGCGAAATTCGACTTCGAGGTTGTGCTTCACGGCATTGCGCCTGGCTACCGCGAGCGCCGCTGCACTCACCTCCGCCGCGGTGACTCTTGCCGCGCGAAGATGTTTCTTGATGGCCAGGGCAATGGCGCCGCTGCCGGTGCCGAGATCGAGAACCGTGGGCGGCCGTCTTTCAAGGGCGAGATCCACCAGCAGTTCGGTCTCGGGCCGCGGAATGAGCACCGCCGGATTGACCGCCAGCTCCAGGCCGTAGAATTCCTTGCGCCCGAGGATGTAGGCAACGGGTTCGCCGTTTTTTCGCCGTTCGAGATTTTCAAAAAATTGCTTTTGCGTTTCTAGCGGCAGGCCGCGCTCCGGATGCGCCATGACACTGGCCTCGCTGAATCCTGCGGCCGCAGCCAGAAGCAAACGTGCTTCGCGCGGCTCGATGCCACTCGAGATCAACGCTTCCTGAATCATCAAGCGGCTTCTTCGGTGAGCTGCGAGAGCTGCTCGGTCTGGTGCTCGGCGGCGAGCGCATCGAGCAGCTCGTCGAGCTCGCCGTCCATGATGCGGTCGATCTTGTACAGCGTCAGGTTGATGCGGTGATCGGTGACGCGGCCCTGCGGGAAGTTGTAGGTGCGGATGCGCTCCGAGCGGTCGCCCGAGCCGATCAGGCTCTTGCGCGTCGAGGCGGTCTTCGCCGCCTGCTCGCGCTCCTGCTTGTCGCGAATGCGCGCCACCAGCACCGACAGCGCGCGCTCGCGGTTCTTGTGCTGCGAGCGCGAGTCCTGGCACTCGACCACGATGCCGGTGGGCAGGTGCGTGACGCGGATCGCCGAATCGGTCTTGTTGACGTGCTGGCCGCCGGCGCCCGAAGCGCGGAAGGTGTCGATGCGCAGCTCCGCCGGGTTGAGCACCACGGCGTCGACCGCCTCGGCCTCGGGCAGCACTGCCACCGTGCAGGCCGAGGTATGGATGCGCCCCTGCGCCTCGGTTTCGGGCACGCGCTGCACGCGGTGGCCGCCGGATTCGAACTTGAGCCGAGAGTAGGCGCCCTGCCCGGCGATGCGCGCGATCACCTCCTTGTAGCCGCCGATCTCCGACGGACTTTCCGACAGGATCTCCACCGGCCAGCCGCGCCGCTCCGCATAGCGCGAATACATGCGAAACAGTTCGCCGGCAAACAAGGCCGACTCGTCGCCGCCGGTGCCGGCGCGCACTTCGAGGAAGATGTTGCGCTCGTCGTTGGGATCCCTCGGCAGCAGCGCCTTCTGCAGCTCGGCCTCGAGGCCCGCCATGCGCGCGCGCGCAGCCTTCAGCTCCTCGTCGGCGTAGGCCTTCATCGTCGCGTCGGACGTCATCTCCCGCGCGTCTTCGGCATTGCGTTCCGACTGGAGATATTTCTGAAAAAGAGAAACCACTTCGGAAAGTTCCGCGTGCTCGCGGGAGAGCTTGCGGAACTGGTCGAGATCCTTGGTTGCTTCAGGCGCCGAGAGCAGGCCATTGAGACTGTCGAGCCGCCCGACCATCTTGTCGAGCTTGGCACGCAGGGCGGGCTTCACTGGCCGGACTTCTTCAGCGCCTGCGTCGGGGCGTGCAGCAGCCTGTTGGTGAGCGCCTTCGACAGCTCTTCCATCACCTGCGCCGGATCTCCACCGCGCTCGAGGGCCCGCAGCGCGAGCTGCACCTCGGCGCGGCGCGCTTCCTCGGCGTGGTCGCGTAGCGCCCGGATCAGCGGCACGTTCTCGCGCACCCGCATCCAATGCATGAATTGCCCGACCTGCGAGTCGATGATCACGTCGGCCTGCTGCACGGCCGAGCGGCGCGCGTCGAGGTTGCCGGCGACGATCTGCCCGAGGTCGTCGACGGTATAGAGAAACACGTCGTCCAGCTCGCCCGCCTCGCGCTCGATGTCGCGCGGCACCGCCAGGTCCACCATGAAGATCGGGCGCCGGCGCCGCGCCTTCAGCGCGCGCTCCACCAGCCCCTTGCCGAGAATCGGCAGCGAAGACGCGGTGCAGGACACCACGATGTCGTGCTCGTGCAGGTGCTCGGCGAGGCTTTTCAGCTCGATGGCGCGGCCGTTGAAGCGGTGCGCGAGGCGTTCGGCGCGCTCGGAGGTGCGGTTGGCGAAAGTGATGCGCGCCGGGCCCTGCGCTGCGAAATGCGTGGCGCACAGCTCGATCATCTCGCCGGCGCCGATGAACAGCACCGACTGGTCCTTGAGCGACGGGAAGATGCGCGCCGCGAGCCGCACCGCGGCCGCGGCCATCGAGACGCTCGCCGTACCGACGCTGGTGGTCGAGCGCACCTCCTTCGCCACGGCGAAGGAACGCTGGAACAGCCGGTGCAGCACGGTGCCGAGCGTGCCGGCGGATTCGGCCGTTCGCGCCGCCTCCTTCATCTGGCCGAGGATCTGCGGCTCGCCGAGCACCATCGAGTCCAGGCCCGAGGCGACGCGGAAAGCGTGGCGCACCGCCTGTTCGCGCGGCAGCGTGTAGAGGAAGGGGCGCAGCTCGTCGGGCTGGAATTCGTGGTAGCGCTCAAGCCAGTGCGCTACGGCGCCCGGCGAGTCGCCCCGCATCTCACCCGAGAGATAGAGCTCGGTGCGGTTGCAGGTCGAGAGGATCGCGGCCTCGTGCGCCAGGTCGCTCTTCAGTTCGGCCAGCGCCTCGCGCATGCGCTCGACGTGAAACACCACGCGCTCGCGCACCGCGAGCGGCGCGGTCTGGTAGTTCATTCCTACGGCGTACAGGAACATGCGCGAAACATGCGGCCGAGGCAAAAACGCTCTGCGGCCATCTCCAAGGCCGCAGATTATAGGGCTTTCAGCAGTGCCTCGATGCGCTCGGCGGGCAGCGGCGGGCTGAACAGATAACCCTGCACCTGGTCGCAACGCAGCAGCTTCAGCATCTGCGCCTGCTGCTCGGTCTCGACGCCCTCGGCCACCACCTTGAGCCGCAGCGCCTGGGCGAGCGAGATGATGATCGAGACGATGCTGGTGTCGTCGGCGTTCTCGGTCATGCCGTAGATGAAGCCGCGGTCGATCTTCAGCGTATCCACCGGCAGCTTGCTGAGGTAGGCGAGCGAGGAGTGGCCGGTGCCGAAGTCGTCCAGCGCGATGCGGAGGCCAAGGTCGCGCAGGGCACGCAGCTTGCGGATGCTCTCGTCGATCTCCTGCATCAGCAGGCTCTCGGTGATTTCGATGTCGACGCCGCCGCCATCGGTTCCGCCGCCGCCGATGGCCGCCTGCACGTCCTCGACGAAGCTCTTGCGGCGCAGTTGCAGCGCCGAGACGTTGACCGCGATGCGCGGCGGCTTGAGGCCCTGCTTTTCCCAGTCGCGGTAAGCGGCGCTGGCGCGTGCGAGCGCCTGCCGCCCGGCCTCCAGGATCAGCCCGGTCTGCTCGAGCACCGGCACGAATTTGCCGGGCGAGACGAATACCCGGTCGGGCCCGACCCAGCGCATCAACGCCTCCAGGCCGACGATGCGGCGGCTGGCGAGGTCGAGCTTGGGCTGGTAGTGCAGGAAAAGTTCGCCGTTTTCGACCGCCTTGCGCAGCCGGTTTTCGAGCTCCACCTGCTCCGAGACCCTGGAATTGATGTGCGGCGCGTAGAACAGATACCGCTCGCCGGTCTCCTTGGCGCGCTTGAGCGCCGCCTCGGCGTTACGCAACAGGGTATCAGCGTCGCCGCCGTCGTCGGGAAAGACCGCGATGCCGGCCTTGGCCGCAAGGCGCACTTCCCGGCCCTCGATCTCGAGCGGATGGTTGATGACGTCCACGGCCTTCTGCTCGACGCGCCGCGCCACCTCCTCCGCCGACTTGATGTCGGCAAAGGTCAGCGCAAAGAGATTGCTGCCGAGGCGCGCGATCCGGTTGACGTCGTCGGTGGCCTTGCGCAGCCGGCCGGCGAGCGCCTGCAGCACCCGGTCCCCGACCGGCTGTCCGAGGGTGTCGTTGATGGCCTTGAAGCGCTCGAGGTCGATCAGCGCCAGGGCGAGCGGCGTGCCGGCACGGCGCGCGCCCTCGATGGACTGGGTGAGGCGCTCGTGGAACTGCACCCGGTTGGGCAGGCCGGTAAGGGAGTCGTACAGCGCGAGATAGGCGATCTGGTCCTGCTTCGAGAGCAGCTCGAGCGCGAAGGAAAGGTTCGAGATCATTTCGAACAGCAGCCGCATCTCCTCCTGGTCGAATACGCCGGCGTCACGCGAGCGCAACACCACCACACCGGCGACTTCGCCTTCGACCAGCGTCGGCAGCAGAGCGAGGGCGTAGTTGCCGGCGCGGGTAAGCTCGGCGCGGTTGCGGATGCGCAGGTCGCCGGCGACGTCGTCGGAAATCACCGGCTTGCCCGAGCGCAGGGCCACAGCGAGGAGGCTCTCCGTGCGCAGGGGATCGCGGTTGTATTCGTCCACCATCTTCTGGTAGAGCGTGGAGTCCGCTTCGGTGGTCGCCGCGATGCTCGCCCGGCCCTCGCGGTCGCGCTCGACATAGCGGGCCAGCGCGAAGCCGCCCTGCGACACCGCGATGCGGCAGAACTCGGCCAGCAGTCCCCGGCGATCGCGGATGCGCACGGTTGCCGCATTGAGCGCGCCCACCACGTCGCGAATGCGCTGCAGGCGCGCGAGCTTGCCGGCCTGCTCGACCCGCTCGGTGATGTCGCGCGCCATGCCGTCGATGCGCTCGGCGGTGCCGGCGGCATTGCGGATCAGGTGGCCGCGATCGTTGATCCATCGCACGCTGCCGTCGGGACGCACCGTCCGGTATTCGATTTCGAAGGCCTCGCCTTTCCGCACCGCCTCCCACGCCGCGCGCATGCGCGGGCGGTCCTCCGGGTGCACCACGTCGAGCCACAGATCCTGGTTGACCAGGAATTCATCGGGCTCGTGTCCGAAAATCTCGGCCGCGGCGGGGCTGACGTAGGTGATCTGGTCGCTTTCCAGGTCGACCGACCACAGCATGTCCGGCAGCGAAGTGAAGATGCTGGTGAGCCGTTCGCGCGCGATGTCGAGCTCGGTCTCGGCGCGGCGCTTCTCGCGCCGCTCGCGCGCTTCGGCGATGGCGCGCTCCACCGTGGCCGGCAGGCGCACTAGGTTGCTCTTCAGCACGTAATCCGTCGCGCCGTTTTTCAGCGCGCGGATCGCGTACTCCTCGCCGATGGTGCCGGAGACGAACACGAACGGCGTCTCGGGACTCAGCTCGCGCGCCAGGGCGAGCGCCGCCATGCCGTCGAACGCGGGCATCGAGAAATCCGACAGGATCACGTCCGGCGCGAAATCGCGCAGCGCCTGCTCGAAGGATTCTTCCGTATCGACGATGCGGTGCACGATGCGCAGGCCGGCGCGCTTCAGCTCGCGCACCTCGAGCTCGGCGTCGCTGCGCACGTCCTCGGTCAGCAGCACGCGGATGGCGGGCTGGTTCAAGCGGCGAGCCTCACTGGGGCACCCGGTTGGTGAGGACCCAGTAGAGCCCGATCTTCGCCACGGTCTCGAGGAAGGCCTCGAATTGCACCGGCTTGACGATGTAGCTGTTGGCGCCGAGTTTGTAGCTTTCGATCACGTCGCTCTCCTCGTTGGAGGAGGTCATGATCACCACGGGGATCGAGCGCGTGGCCGCGTCGGCCTTCAGCCGCCGCAGCACCTCGATGCCGTCGACTTTCGGCATCTTGATGTCCAGCATGATGAGCTTGGGGCCGGCAGCACGGTCGCGGCCGGCGTAGGCACCGGTGCAGAACATGTACTCCAGCGCTTCCTCGCCGTCCTTCACCCAATGCACCCGGTTGGCGAGATTGTTCCGGCGCAGCGCGCGCAGCGTCATCTCGGCGTCGGTCTTGCTGTCCTCGACCAGCAAGATCTCGACTTGATCGATCTCATTCACTGGTCGGCCCCCCTGGGCAGCGAAAAATAGAAGCACGCGCCCTCGCCCAATTTGCTTTCGGCCCACACGCGTCCGCCATGGCGCGTGACCACGCGTTGCACGATCGCCAGACCGACGCCGGTGCCCGTGAATTCCTCCTGCCGGTGCAGGCGCTGGAATACGCCGAACAGCTTCTCGGCATAGCGCATGTCGAAGCCCGCGCCGTTGTCGCGCACCCAGTAGATGTTCTCGGCATCTTCCGTGCGACCGCCGATCGCGACGCGCGGGTCGCTTTTCTTAGCGCTGTACTTACAGGCGTTCCCCACCAGGTTGATCCACACCTGCCTGAGCATGGCGCGATCGGCGGGCGCCGGCGGCAGCGTCTCGATGTTCACTGCGACGGCCGAGCCGCCGACTATTTCTTTGGCGACTTCGCCGGCCAGCGCGGTCATGTCCACGCTCTGCTTCATCGGCGCCTGGCGGCCCATGCGCGAGAACTCGAGCAGGTCGTCGATCAGGCGCCCCATGCGTCTCGACTCATCGCGCACCACCCCCAGCAGGCGCCGCCCTTCGCCGTCGAGCCGGGCCGCGTAATCCTCCTCCAGCATCAGGGCATAGCCGTCCACCGCGCGCAGCGGCGCGCGCAGGTCGTGCGAGACCGAATACGAGAAGGATTCCAGCTCCTTGTTCGCCCCCTCCAGCTGCGCGGTGCGCTCGGCGACGCGCCGCTCGAGCGAAGCGTTGAGATCCCGGATAGCCTGCTCGTCGCGCTTGCGCTCGGTGATGTCCTCGCCGATGCTTGCCAATCCGATCACCTCGCCGGCCGCCGAGCGCAGCGCTGTGTTGTTCCAGCGAATCAGCCGGCGCTCGCCCGAACGCGTGATGATCTCGTTGTCGCCGTGCCGCCCTTCGGGCCGGTCCGCTAACAGTACCTGCAAGCGATCCTTCAGGCGGACGGCATCGGGCGGGATGAACAGCTCGAGCCAGCTGTGCCCGATGACCTCCTCGTTTTTCCAGCCGGTCAGGCGCAGCAGATACTCGTTGCAATAGGTAATGCGCGCTTCGCGATCCAGCATCACGGAGATCAACTGGACATTGCCAAGCAGCTCGGAGAAGCGGCGCTGGCTTTCGCGCAGCTGCCGGTTGGCAGTTTCCAGCTCCCCGGCATGGCGTTGGACACGCTCGAACAGCCGCGCCTGCGCGATGGCAATGCCGATCTGCGTCGCCACCTCCTGCGCGATGGTGACCTGCTCCGCCGGGAAATATTCCTGCTCGCCGCCGAAGCTGAGGGCGCCGATCAGCTCGCCGCCGGCGATCATCGGCACGGCCATGTAGACGTGAACACCTGAGGCGAGCAGAGCTTCTACCTCGGGGCCCGGCGGCAGCGCGTGGACGTCGATGCGCTGGGGTTCGCCGCGCTTCAGCCCCTCGAGGTCGCCCATCAGCCGGATCGAATAGCGCACGCCGGGCCCAGCGCGAACGCGCTTGCGTCCCGCCGCCGCCAGCCACTCGACCTCGCCGGAGGCAAGATCAAACAGGTTGACGATGGCGCGCGGCACGCCCAGCAGTTCCCGCAACGGCTCGATCACCGCCGCCGCAATCGCCTCGGGCTTGGCCGCGGTAATGATGGCGCGATCGATGCTGTGCAAGATCCTCAGGCGCTCCGCATGCCGCGCCAGCGACTCCCCGGCTCGCCGGCGCTCGCTCTCGCCGGCGTCGACGACCCGGAAATGCAGCGCATCGCCCTCCAGCAGCAATGAGACCAGCACGAAGCTCGCCGCCAGCAGGCCATAGAGCCGGCCGGCGTAGAAGCCGAGGTCGAAGCGGCCGGCGTTGAGGACCGCCGACAGCGCAATATCGAAAACCCACGCGCAAACCACGACCATCAGCCAAACGTCGAGTGCGGAGTGCGGCCGGCGCCACCAGAGCACGCCCAAGGCGACCAAGCTCAACATCCAGGTACTGGCGAGGAGCGCATGCCCGAACTCGGCGATACGATTGCCCTGCATCACCGCCGGCAGCGCGCCATGCCCGGCCGTCGAGAGAAACAGCAAGGCACCCGCCGCAGTCACGGCTGCGGCGACGCCGCCCGCGATGGCGAGGGAGGCGCGCCCGCGCGGCACGCTTGCCGCAGGCGTGTGGCTCTTGAGCAGAGCATAGGCGACGACCAGCACGGGGAAGCCGCCGTGCCAGAAGATGTACAGCCAGGCCGTGCTCTGCGGCCCGGCGCCGAGCAGCCCGGTCGGCGCGAACAGGCCGGGGAAAGTCAGCGCGTGCGCGACAGTCATGCACGCGGTGAACAGGTAGCCGCACGCGAGCAGCAGCAAGGCCGGCGAGCGCAGAAACCTGAACTGGCCGAACAGCAGCGCTGCCGTGATCAGGTCGATGATCATCAGCGTCGAGGCGACGATCGGGATGAACGCCGGCACCGCCGCCAGCTGCAGCCGGGCGAACGGCGCCGCAGCAAGGAATAGGACGGCTGAAATCAGGACCACGACCAGCGCCATCCGCTTCTGGCGCTGCTCGGCGCGCATGGTCGAAACGAACGATTGCCGGTCGCCCGTCAACGCCGGCGAAACTTTGGCGTCGGCACCCGTCGGCTTGCGCGGCGACAACAGGCCGACGCCTACCGGATCTGCTTCGGAGAAAATGACCCGACCTGTATCCGCCGACCCCAGTGATCCCCCTACTTTTTCAAAGGCTTATCGCGCCAGTCGCGCTCTACTGCACGCTAGCGGGAAAGGGGCGGAACTGTCTGTAGGGAAATCTTGATCGACCCCGGGTCAGGGGCTGGTGATGCCGTGCCGGATGGCAAATTTCACAAGCTTTGTTAAATCTTCCACGCCGAGCTTCAGCATCAGGCGGCTGCGGTAGGTATCGACGCTCTTCGACGAGATCCCCAAAAGGGCAGCGACCTCGTTGCTGGTGCTGCCTTCCACGATCAGCTTCAGCACCTGCAATTCGCGCTGGCTCAGGCGATCCAGCGGCAAATCGGTGCCCCGCCCGCGAGCGTACTCGTCGAGCGAGGCGGGCGGGATTTTCCCGCTGAGGTAGCGCTTGCCGGCGTTGACCGTGCGCACCGCCGCGACGACTTCGTCGCCGGCGGATTCCTTGAGCACGTAGCCCGTGGCGCCGGCGCTGAACGCCTGGTAGACGTGCTCGGGGTCGGCATGCATCGAGAGCATCAGCGTGTGGGTCTCCGGACTCAGGTCGTGCATGCGCCGCGCGGCCTCGATGCCGTCCATGCCGGGCAGCGCGATGTCCAGGATGGCGACGTCCGGGCGCGCCTGGCGCGCGTAGTCGAGCGCCGCGGTCGCCTCGCCGAAGCTCGCCACCACGCGGATGTCCGGCTGGGAGGCGAGCAGCGCGGCGAGGCCGTCACGCACCACCGCGTGATCGTCGAGCAGCAACACGCTAATCGGCATCGGTGCCAGGAATCTCGACCACCAGGCGCGTGCCGTGCCCCGGGAATTCGACGCGCAGCGTGCCGCCGTGCGCTTCGGCGCGTTCGCGCATCGCCGGCAGGCCCCAGCCGCCGCGTCGCGCGCTGCGCGCGCCCTTGCGTTCGCTGAAGCCGCGGCCGTCGTCCTGCACTACCAGCCGTATGCCGCGCTCGGCCTCGGTCAGCGTGATCTCCACCGACGTGCATTGGCTGTGCTTGGCGGCATTGGTCAGCGCCTCCTGCAGGATGCGGAACAGCGCGAGTTCCGCTTCGGCCGGCAGGCGCAGGCGCAGGCCGGAGACGTTGGCCGAGACCTTGAGCCCGGTACGCTCTCCGAACGTGACGGTGTAGGCGTGCACCGCGGGCACCAGGCCGAACTCTTCCAGCGCTGGCGGCCGCAGCTCGGTCATCACGCCGCGGATCGATTCGATGGTGTCATTGAGCAGGCCCGCCATGGCCTCCAGCCGCGGCGTCGCCACGGGGACGTTCTGCACCGACAGCCGCGCTTTGAGCGCGCCGAGCTCGATGCCCAGCGCAGTCAGGTTCTGCCCGATCAGGTCGTGCAGGTTGTCGGCAATGCGCCGCCGCTCGGATTCCTGCGCGCTGACCAGCCGGCTCAGCAGGGAGCGCACGTCCTGCGCGTAGCGCCGCGCCGTCTCCTCGGCGTCGACACGCGCCGACACGTCGATGGCGATGCCCGCCACGCTCACCTTGCCGCTCGCGTCGACCAGCGGAAACTTCACCTTCATCCACTGCCCCGTCGGCAGACCATCGATGAACTGCATCGGGCGGCCGGCGGCGAGCACTTGCTGATCGGTTGCGCGGATGCGGCGCGCGATCTCCGGTGGCAGCAGATCGGCCGCATCGCCGCCGATCATCTGCGACGGCTCCAGCCCGCGGTAGCGGGCGAACGTCCGGTTGACGTAGGTGTAGCGAAAATCGGCATCGCGGATCCAGGCCAGTGCGGGCAGGTGGTCCATGAACGACTGGAAGCGCTGCTCGCTCTCCCGCAGCGCCTGTTCCGTCTGGCGGCGCTCCGTGATGTCGCGCGTGATGCCGAGCAGGCGCACGCTGCCATTCAGCTGGTCGCGAAACGGCGCGGCATGCGTTTCCATCCAGCGCCGCGTGCCCTTCAGGCCGACGATCTCGAATTCCAGGGTGCCGCGCTCGCCGTGGCAGACGCGTTCGGTCAGTTCGCTGAAGGCGGCGCGATGCTCGGGCGCGATGATGCCGTAGACGACCTGGCCGACCACCTGCTGCGAACTGTCGGCTTCGATCATGCGCAGGCCCGCCGCATTCATCTCGAGCAGCGTGCCGCTGGCGTCGAGCACCTTGACGCATTCGGGCTCGTTTTCGATGATCGCCGCCAGTCGCGACTGCGCATCGCGCAGGGCGCCGGTGCGCTCCTCGACCATCGCCTCGAGCAGCTGCGCGCTGCGCATCTGGTCCTCGATATCGTTGCAGACGCCGAACCAGCCGGTGATGCGATCCTGAGCGTCTCGCATCGGCACGCCGGTGCCGTGGAACCAGCGGTACTTGCCGTCGGCACGGCGCAGGCGCATGTCGTTCTCCGCGCGCTCGCCGGCGCGCAAGGCGCGGCTCCAGTCCGCCAGATTGCGTTCCCAGTCGTCGGGATGGATCACCTTCTTCCAGCCGCCGCCGACGATCTCGCTCGCGCTGAGGCCGGTAAAGTCCAATACGCGCTGGTTGACGAAATCCAGCTCGCCGCGGACATCAGCGGTCCAGACCATCATCGGGATGGTCTCGGCAATCAGACGGTACAAGTGCTCGCCGAACGGCGACGCCGCCGGCTTTTCCTGCTGGACGAAGGCCATGGCTTCCTCCGCTCCGGACTATAATTCATCCGCGATGGACACGCTCGCCCGCATCAAGGATCTCGCCGCCAAGGAATTCTCGATCGACGCGGGCGGCCTCGACCCGGCCGCGCCGCTCGACTCGCTCGGCATCGACTCGCTTTCCTTCATCGAATTCATGTTCAAGATCGAGGAGGAATTCGGCGTCACCGTCTCCGACGACGACCTTAAGAGCATCAAGACGCTCGCCGATCTCGAGCGCCACGTCGCCGCCGCCCTGACCGCCGCCGGCAAGGCCTGATCTCGCGCATGGCAGGGCGCCGCGTCGCGGTCACTGGAATCGGCATCGTTTCCCCGCTTGGCGCGACGCTGGCCGATTTCCACCGCGCGCTCGCCGAGGCCCGCCCCGGCATCCGTCGCCTGCCCGAGGCGATCGCGCAGGGCTCGGGCGTGCAGGTCGGCGCGCTGGTCGACTGGAATCCGGCGCCGCTATTCAAGGAAGCCGAGGCCGCCAATCTCGATCGCGTGGCGCAGTTCGCGCTTGCGGCTGCGGCGCAAGCGATTGCCGCGAGCGGGCTTGATCTGGCGAGCGCCGATCGCGACCGCATCGGCGTGCACTGGGGCACCGGCATGGGCGGCGCGCACACCCTCGACGGCGCGTACAAGAGCGTCTACGGCAAGGGCGACTGGCGCCTGCGGCCGCTCTCGGTCGTGATGGCGATGAACAATGCCGCGGGCTCGAACGTCGCGGTGAAGCACGGTTTGCGCGGCCCGTTCGCCAACTACTCCACCGCTTGCTCGTCCTCGGCCATGGCGCTCGGCGAGGCGATGCGCACCATCGCGGCCGGGCGCGCCGACGCCATCGTCGCCGGTGGCGCGGAAGCGCTGCTGACCCCGGGAATGCTTGCGGCCTGGCAGGCGCTGCGCACGCTCGCGCCCGCCGACGTGGCGGACGCGGCGGCGAGCTGCAAGCCCTTCGACAGGCGCCGCGCCGGCCTCGTGCTCGGCGAAGGCGCGGCCGCCCTGTTGCTGGAAGAAGAGTCGCGCGCGCGCGCACGCGGCGCGCGCATCTACGCATTGCTCACCGGCTACGGAAATTCCTGCGACGCGGTGCACATGTCGCGCCCCGACCGCGACGGCCAGGTACGCGCCATGCGCGAAGCGCTCGCCGAATCAGGTCTGCAGCCGAAGGACATCGGCTACATCAACGCCCACGGCACCGCCACAGCGGTGGGCGACGTGGTCGAGGCCGAGGCGATCAATGCAGTCTTCGGCGAAACCGCGGCGAGCGTCCCGGTGAGCTCGACTAAGTCCATGCACGGGCATTTGCTGGGCGGTGCGGGCGCGCTGGAATTCGCCGCCGCGCTGCTCGCCTTCGAAGGCACCCTGCCACCGACCGCATTTCTCGAGCAACCGGATCCCGCTTGCAAACTGCGCCACGTCGCGCGCAATTCCGAGCGCATCGATCCGCCGCGCGCAGTGATGTCCAACTCCTTCGCCTTCGGCGGCTCGAACGTCGTCCTGGTCGCGCAACGGGGTTGAAAGAGTGGTGGCCAAGGCCGGAATCGAACCAGCGACACACGGATTTTCAGTCCGCTGCTCTACCAACTGAGCTACTTGGCCTTCAGGTCTGCTTGCTGCGGGAAAGGCGCGGATTATATCAAGCGGCGGGTTTCTCGAGGCTGTAGCCGAGGCCGCGCACCGTGACGATACGCACGCCGCCGGGCTCGAGTTTCTTGCGCAGGCGGTGCACGTAGACCTCGATGGCGTTGGGCGAGACTTCCTCGCCCCACTCGCACAGGTGCGACACCAGCTGGTCCTTCGAGACGAGGCGCCCGGCGCGTCGCACGAAAATTTCCAGCACGCTCACTTCGCGCGCCGAGAGCTCGAGCGCCTGGCCGTTGAGGCTGGCGACGCGGCCGACGTGGTCGTAGGCAAGCGCGCCATGGCGCAATAGCGCCGGGCTGCCGGCCATGCCGCGGCGCATGAGCGCCCGCACGCGCGCCACCAGCTCGGTGAGATCGAACGGCTTGGCGAGATAGTCGTCGGCGCCAGCGTCCAGGCCTCGCACGCGGTCGCTCACCGCATCGAGGCCGGTGAGGATCAGCACTGGCACGCGCGAGTTCCCCGCCCGCAGATGGCGCAGCACATCGAGGCCGGATTTGCGCGGCAACCCGAGATCGAGGATCAGCAGGTCGAACTGCTCGGCCGCAAGCGCGCTCTCCGCTTCGATGCCGTTTTTCACCCAGTCCACGGCGTAGCCCGCCTGCCGCAGCGTGGTCATCACGCCCTCGGCGAGCGCGGCGTCGTCCTCGGCGACGAGAATCCGCATGAATTCAGTCTAGCAAAAAGAAAAGGGCGCCGAAGCGCCCTTGTCCCGGCTGCAGACCTTGCGGTCTTACATGTCCATGCCGCCCATGCCGCCCATGCCACCCATGCCGCCGTGGTCATGGCCGCCACCGGCGCCGCCCTTCTTCTCTTCCACCAGCTCCGCCACCATCGCGTCGGTGGTGAGCATCAGGCTCGCCACCGAAGCTGCGTTCTGCAGCGCGGTGCGGCTGACCTTGGTCGGATCGATCACGCCCTGCTGCACGAGATCGCCGTAGTCCTCGGTCTGCGCGTTGAAGCCGTAGTTGCCCTTGCCTTCGAGCACCTTGTTGAGCACCACCGAAGGCTCGGCGCCGGCGTTGTCGACAATGATGCGCAGCGGCTCTTCGAGCGCACGCATCACGATCTTGATGCCGGCATCCTGGTCTTCGTTGTCGCCTTTCAGCTTGCCGATCGCCTGCTTGGCGCGGATGTAAGCCACGCCGCCGCCCGGGACGATGCCTTCCTCGACTGCGGCGCGGGTCGCATGCAGCGCGTCCTCGACGCGAGCCTTCTTCTCTTTCATCTCGACTTCGGTCGCGGCGCCGACCTTGATCACCGCCACGCCGCCCGCCAGCTTCGCCACGCGCTCCTGCAGCTTCTCCTTGTCGTAGTCGCTGGTCGCTTCGTCGATCTGCACGCGGATCTGCTTGACGCGGCCCTCGATGTCCTTCTTGACGCCGGCGCCGTCGATGATGGTGGTGTTCTCCTTGCCGGCTTCCACCTTCTTCGCCTTGCCGAGGTCCTTGAGCGTCGCGTTCTCGAGCTTGAGGCCCAGCTCCTCGCTGATCACCGTGCCGCCGGTGAGGATGGCCATGTCTTCCAGCATCGCCTTGCGGCGATCGCCGAAGCCCGGCGCCTTCACCGCCACGGTCTTGAGGATGCCGCGGATGTTGTTCACCACCAGCGTGGCGAGCGCCTCGCCCTCGACTTCCTCGGCGATGATCAGCAGCGGCTTGCCGGACTTGGCGACGTGCTCCAGGATCGGCAGCAGCTCGCGGATCGAGCTGATCTTCTTGTCGTGCAGCAGAATGTAGGGATCCTCGAGCACGGCGATCTGCTTCTCGGCGTTATTGATGAAGTACGGCGAGAGGTAGCCGCGGTCGAACTGCATGCCCTCGACCAGATCGAGCTCGTTGTCGAGCGACTTGCCGTCCTCGACCGTGATCACGCCTTCCTTGCCGACCTTCTCCATCGCATCCGAGATGATCTTGCCGATCTGCACGTCCGCGTTGGCGGAAATGGAGCCGACCTGGGCGATCTCCTTGGAGCTGGAGCAGGGCTTGGAGAGCTTCTTCAGCTCGCCGACCACGGCGACCACGGCCTTGTCGATGCCGCGCTTGAGGTCCATCGGGTTCATGCCCGAGGCAACGTATTTCATGCCCTCGCGCACGATGGCCTGGGCGAGCACGGTGGCGGTGGTGGTGCCGTCGCCGGCAACATCCGAGGTCTTGGAGGCGACTTCCTTCACCATCTGCGCGCCCATGTTTTCGAACTTGTCCTTCAGCTCGATTTCCTTGGCGACGGACACGCCGTCCTTGGTGACGGTGGGGGCGCCGAACGAGCGCTCGAGCACCACGTTGCGGCCCTTGGGACCGAGGGTGACTTTGACGGCGTCGGCCAGGATGTTCAGTCCATGCACCATCCGGACGCGCGCGTTTTCGTGAAAGCGTACTTCTTTGGCTGGCATTTGATTCTCTCCTGTCTGCGATTCGTATCTGCGGTAAGCGGGATCAGTGACCTTCGATCACGCCCATAATGTCTTCCTCGCGCATCACCAGCAGTTCGTCGCCCTTCACCTTGACGGTCTGCCCGGAGTACTTGCCGAAGAGGATGCGGTCGCCGACCTTGACGTCGAGCGAGATGAGTTTGCCGTGGTCGTCTTTCTTGCCCTTGCCCACGGCGACGATCTCGCCCTGGTCTGGTTTTTCCTGCGCCGTGTCGGGGATGACGATGCCGCCGGCGGACTTGCGCTCTTCATCGACACGCTTGACGATCACGCGATCATGTAATGGACGAATTTTCATGCAAAGCTCCTGTTAAAAAATCTTTATGTATTACAATGGCTTGGATGAACAACACCGCTTTAGCACTCAAGCCTGCCGAGTGCTGATAATAGCGTCCTTGTCGAGACTTATCAAGGGCTTCGTGGGGACCGCGCTGGCGGCGGCCCTCTCCGTGCCCGCCCTGGGCGCCGAGCTTCCGCCAAGCGTCCTCAAGGCGTTGAATGCGGTCGGCATTCCCGAGTCGAGCGTCGGAGCCGTCGTGCAGGAAGTCGGCACGGCGCGACCCTCGCTGGCCGTCAACGCCCGCCAACCGATGAACCCCGCCTCGACCATGAAGCTGGTGACCACTTACGCGGCGCTCGAGCTGCTCGGCCCGGCCTATAAGTGGAAGACGGAGGTCTATCTCGACGGCGACAACGTCGTGATCCGCGGCTCGGGGGATCCGAAACTCAACTACGAAAGCTTCTGGACGCTGCTGCGCAGCCTGCGCAGCCGCGGCCTGAGCGAGATCCGCGGCGACTTCGTGCTCGACCGCACTCTGTTCGCGCCGGTGGCCAACGGCAAATTCGACGACGACACCTACCGACCGTACAACGTCGGGCCGGATGCGCTGCTGGTCAATTTCAAATCGGTGCGCTTCCTTTTCTTTCCCGACCCCGAGCGCGGCGCGGTGCGCGTTGCGGCCGAGCCCACCCTGCCCGGCCTCGTCATCACCAATTTACTGCGGCTCGGCGGCGGCAGCTGCCCCGAGGGCCGGACGTTCCGTGACCTGCTCCAGGCGACATTTCAGCCGCAGCCGCCGCGCGCCGCGTTCACCGGCGTCTACCCCGTTTCGTGCGGCGAGCGCGATCTCAATGTCGCGCTCCACAACCCGGAGGACTATGTCGCCGGCATGATCCGGCAGCTCTGGACGGAACTCGGCGGCAGTTTGCGGGGAACGGTGCGCGACGGCACGGCGTCCCCCGAGGCGCGGCTCGTGTACGAGCACGAATCGCAGCCGCTTGCCGAGCTGGTGCGCGACATCAACAAATTCTCCAACAACGTGATGGCGCGCCAGCTCTTCCTCACCCTCGCCGCGGAGCAGGTCGGCACGCCGGCGCGCGCGGAAGACGCGTTCACCGCCATCAAGCAATTCCTGGAGAAAAAAGGCATCAAGGCGCCCGAGCTCGTGCTGGAGAACGGCTCGGGGCTTTCGCGCGTCGAGCGCATCAGCGCGGCGAATCTCGCGGCGCTGCTGCAGGCGGCATGGGCGAGCCCCGTGATGCCCGAATTGGTCGCTTCGCTGCCGGTGGTCGCCGCCGACGGCACCATGAAGAAACGCCTGCGCGGCGAGCGCGTCGCCGGTAACGCGCACATCAAGACCGGATTGCTTAACGACGCCTACGCCGTCGCCGGCTACGTGCTCGACCGGCGGGGGCGCCGGCATGTAGTGGTCATGCTGATCAATCATCCGCGCGCGCCGGAGGCGCAGGCGGCGCTCGACGCGCTGGTGGCCTGGACCTACGAGGGCGCTAGAGTCCCAGCCCCCGCCACATCGCGTCCACACGACGCTTCACCTCGGCATCCCTGACGATGGGACGGCCCCAGCGGCGGGCCGTCTCGCCCGGCCACTTGTTGGTCGCGTCGATGCCCATCTTCGAGCCGAGGCCCGTCACCGGGCTGGCGAAGTCGAGATAGTCGATCGGCGTGTGCTCGGCGATGAAGCTGTCGCGCACCGGATCGACGCGCGTGGTGATCGCCCACACTACCTCCTTCCAGTTGCGCACGTTGATGTCGTCGTCGCACACCACGATGAACTTGGTGTACATGAACTGGCGCAGGAAGCTCCAGATGCCGAACATGACGCGCTTGGCGTGGCCGGCGTACTGCTTCTTGATGCTGACCACCGCCATGCGATAGGAGCAGCCCTCCGGGGGCAGGTAGAAATCGACGATTTCAGGAAATTGCTTGGTCAATAGCGGCACGAATACTTCATTCAAGGCCATGCCGAGGACGGAGGGTTCGTCGGGCGGCTTGCCGGTGTAAGTGGAGTGGTAAATTGCATTGCGGCGCAGGGTCATGCGCTCGACGGTGAGTACGGGAAACCGCTCCATCTCGTTGTAGTAACCGGTATGGTCACCGTGCGGCCCTTCGTCCGCCGTTTCATCGCCGATGGAACCTTCGAGAACGATCTCCGCGGTGGCGGGGACCTGGAGGTTGCTGCCGATGCATTTCACCACCTCGGTGCGCGCACCCCGCAGCAGCCCGGCGAACTGGTATTCGCCCAACGTGTCGGGCACCGGCGTTACGGCCGCGAGGATGGTCGCCGGATCGGCGCCGAGCGCGACCGCGACGGGAAACGGCGCCTTCGACACTGCCTGGTGATCGCGAAAATCCAGCGCCCCGCCGCGGTGCGCAAGCCAGCGCATGATGACGCGATTCGGTCCGATCACCTGCTGGCGGTAGATGCCGAGATTCTGGCGCGGCTTCACCGGGCCGCGCGTGACCGTCAGCCCCCAGGTGATCAGCGGGCCGGCGTCCTCGGGCCAGCAGGTCTGCACCGGCAGGCGCGCAAGATCGATGTCTTTCTTTTCCAGAATGATTTCATGGCAGGGGGCGGAAGACATCTCTTTTGGCGCCATGTTGAGCACCTGCCGAAACAGCGGGAATTTGTCCCACAGGTCACGCAAGCCCTTGGGCGGCTCCGGCTCCTTGAGGTAGGCGAGCAGCTTGCCGACGTCGCGTAGCGCGGCGGCGTCCTCGACGCCCATGGCGAGCGCCACGCGGCGCACGGTGCCGAACAGGTTGCCGAGTACCGGGATGTCGTGGCCGGCGGGATGCTCGAACAGCAACGCCGGTCCGCCCGCGCGCAGCACGCGGTCGCAGATTTCCGTCATCTCGAAGCGCGGCGAGACGCTCGCCGCGACGCGCTTCAGCTCGCCTTGCGATTCCAGCTGCGCGAGGAAGTGGCGCAGGTCGGCGTATTTCATCGGCACGTCACCGTTCGAGCGACATCAGGCGCTCGCCCAGCAACTCGGCGAAATCGATCAGCAGCTTGTCCTGCCCGCGCGAGGCGTAGATGCGCTCCGCGCCCGCCAGGCTTACGGTCAGCATGGTGCTGCCGCGCCAGCCGAGCGCGCCGAGCGCGCCGCCGCCGATGACGCAGGCAATCGACAGCGCGGGCAGCAGGCTTGCCGCCAGCTCGAGAGCGCGGAACAGCAACAGCAGCGCGCGCGCCACGCCCTGGGTGCCGCCGGCGCCGGCCATGTCGGAGGCCGCGCCGCCGGCGAAGGTGGCGAGCGGGCCCGACAGGGCAAACATCAGCAGCCCGAGGATCATCAGCGTTGCGCCCCAGCCGATCCGACGGCGGTCGCGCTCGAACGACACCCGCACCGCGACGATGTTGGCGAGCGGCAGGATCTCGAAGTGCGCCGGATTGCGCTCCACCAGGCTCGCGCGATAGAGCGTGAGATTACCGCCGCCCGGCAGGTCGAAGCGGCCGACCGTGGTGCCGGCGCCGTCTACCGCCACGGCCAGGCCGCCGGGAAGCTGAACACGATGCCCGCGAACAGCGCGGCGCCGATCCAATTGCTGTGCAGAAACGCCTTGAAGCAACCGTCCCGCGAGCGGCCGCGGATCATCCACCAGTGCGATGCGGCGAGCGCCGCGGCGACCGCGAGCCCGGCGAAGTACGGCCAGGCGAGCCGTAGCAGCGCGCCGACGACCCCCACGATGAGCAGCATCGCTGCGTAGCTCGCCATCACGGCGGCCACGTCCCACCGCCCGAGCACGAGAGCGGAAGTGCGGATGCCCAGCTTGGCGTCATCCTCGCGGTCGACCATGGCGTACTCGGTATCGTACGCGAAGGAGTAGAAGACATTGGCCGCCAGCAGCAGCCAGCACGCCGCCGGCAATCGCGCCTGGGTGGCGGCGTAGGCCATCGGAATGCCGAAGCCGAAGGCGAGTCCGAGCATCAACTGCGGCAACACGAAAAAGCGCTTGGTATAAGGATAGGCCGCCGCCAAGGCCAGCGCGACGAACGACAGCGCGATCGCGAACGGATGGAGGAACAGCACCAGCGCGAACGCCGCGACCGCGAATGCCGCGCCCACGGCGAGCGCCTCCCAGGGCGCGATCTCGCCCGCCGCGAGCGGCCGGCTGCGCGTGCGCTCGACGTGCGGATCGAATTTGCGGTCGGCGTAATCGTTGATGGCACAGCCCGCCGACCGCATCAGCAGCGTGCCGAGCACGAAAATAACCACCATCTCGATGCGCGGCTGGCCGCCGGCAGCGAGCCACACCGCCCACAGCGTCGGCCAGCCGAGCAGCAGCGCGCCGATCGGCTTGTCCAGCCGCACCAAGCGCTCGTAGGCATCGAGGCGCTGCGTGATCGACGTCCAGCTCACGGTCACAGGATAACTCAGGCATGAGTGAGTTCTCGTCGCGACCCGAGCCAGCGCGCGACTAGCGCGCGCGCCGCTTGCGAATCGCTCGCGATCATTTCGGGCGCCATTTTTCGCGCCAACTCGACAAGATCCCTGTCTTGCCTCAGGTCGGCAAAGCGCAGCAGCCGGCCGCTTTGTTTTTCGCCAAGGTAATCACCTTCGCCACGCATCTTCAGATCCAGCTCGGCGATCGCGAATCCATCGGCTTGCTCCTTCATCGTCGTTAGGCGCAGGGCGGCATTCTCGGTCGCCGCCGCCGCATAGAGCAGGACGCAGACACTTTCGCGCGCACCGCGCCCGATTCGTCCGCGCAGCTGATGGAGCTGCGCGAGTCCGAAGCGCTCAGCGCTCTCTATCACCATCAGCGAAGCTTTGGGCACGTCGACGCCGACCTCGACCACGGTGGTGCAAACCAGTAGCTGGGTCCTCCCCGATTCGAACGCGCGCATCGCGTCCGCCTTTTCCTGTGTATCCAGGCGCCCATGCAGCAGGCCGATGCGCAAACCTTTCAGTTCCGTGCGTAGCCTCGCGTAGGTATCGAGCGCCGTCTTCACGTCACCCTCCTTCGATTCCTCGATCACCGGGCACACCCAATACGCCTGCTGTCCTTCCGCGCAGGCCTCCCGCACCCGCTTCAACACTTCCGGGCGTTTTTCGTCCGTGAACAGACGCGTGGTCACGGGCTGGCGCCCTGGCGGCATCTCCTCGATGACCGAGACATCGCGGTCGGCGTAATGGGTCATCGCCAGTGTCCGGGGAATCGGTGTCGCGCTCATTATCAATTGATGGGCAAAGACTTCCGCCGCCTTGCGCCGCAGAGTCATGCGTTGCTTCGCGCCGAAACGATGCTGCTCGTCGACAATCGCGAGCCCGAGCCGGTCGAATGCCGCGCTCTCCTGAATCAGCGCATGCGTGCCGATAATGATCTGCGCATCCAGGACGGGGCGACGCTCCTTCTTCGGCAGACCGCCGTGCAGCCAGCCGATGCTCACGCCCAGAGGGGCAAACCACTCGTTGAACTTGCGGAAGTGCTGCTCGCCGAGAATCTCCGTAGGCGCCATGACCGCGGCCTGCCAGCCGGCGTCCACGGCCGCGAGGCAGGCAATTCCGGCAACGATGGTCTTGCCGCTGCCGACGTCGCCTTGCAGCAGGCGCTGCATCGGGTACGGCTCGCGCATGTCGTGCAGCACCTCGTTCAGTACCCTGGTCTGATCGCGCGTCAGCCGGAACGGCAATTTCTTCATGAATGCCCTGAGCAGAGGCCCGTTTCCCGGGATCGAGGGCGCGCGCATCGAGCGCCGGTACTGATTGGCGAACTCCATGGAAAGCTGCTGCGCGAGAAGCTCGTCAAGCTTTATGCGCTGCCACGCGCCATGCGTCCGGTCCGACAGCGATGCAAGGTCCGCGCCGGGCGGCGGACGGTGCAGTAGGCGCACGCTGTCGGCGAACTCCGCCAGCCCGTAGCGCCGGCGCACTTTTGCGGCCACCAAATCATCCAAATTTTCGGTATCGAGCGCCTCCAGCACGGCCTTGCGCAGCCGGTCCTGCGACAGTCCGGCGGTAGTCGGGTAGATCGGCGTCAGCGTTGTCGGCAGCGGTTCGTCGCCCCGCACCAGGCGGCAGCGCGGATGGATCATTTCCGGGCCGAGCCGTCCCCAGCGCAACTCGCCATGCGCACGGACCTTGAGGCCCTGTTCGATGGCCTCCCGAAACTGCTTCTGCAGGCTGGGCCAGAAGCTGTAGTACCGCAGCACCAGTCCTTCAGCGCGCACCACCAGCTGCCGGCGACCTGGAAACTCCACCTTCATGTCCCGCACCAGCGTTTCCACGGTCACCGACCTGCCCATTGGGGCGCTGGCCGGTTCGTAAAGGACCGTCTCGTCCTCGTAGCGCAGCGGCAGGTGCAGGACATAGTCGAAACGCGACCGCAGTCCCAGCTTTTCGAACTTGCGCGCGATCCCCTCGGCCTTCACCCCGCGTGCAGAATGGCGTCGATCTCGACCAGCGCGCCGCGCGGCAGCCCGGCGACGCCCACCGCGGCGCGCGCCGGATAGGGCTCGCGTAGGTATTGCGCCATGATTTCGTTGACGCGGGCGAAATGCGCCAGGTCGGTGAGGTAGACCGTCATGCGTACCGCGCGGTCGAGGCCAAGGCCCGCGGCGTCGGCCACCGCGGCGAGGTTGCGGAATACGCGGTGCGCCTGCGCGTCGATGCCCTCGGCGAGCTGCATGGTGGCCGGATCGAGGCCGATCTGCCCGGAGAGGTAGACTGCGTCGCCCGCGCGTACCGCCTGGGAGTAGGTGCCGATGGCCGCCGGCGCCTCGCGCGTCTGGATCACCGTCTTCATGCCGGGTATCTTAGCTTAATGATTTCTGCACTTGAGAAGCTCCTCGGCACGCCGCGCGACGGCGCGCTGCTGCGCTATTCGCTCGGTCTCGAGTACGCCAAGGCGGGCGATCACGAGCGCGCCATCGAGCATCTGCGCGAAGCGGTGACACGCGATCCGCTCTACTCCGCGGCCTGGAAGACGCTCGGCAAATTGCTCGCTGACGCCAAGCGCAGGGACGAAGCGCTGGAGGCCTATCGCCACGGCATCGAGGCGGCGCAGAAGAAAGGCGACAAGCAGGCGTTGAAGGAGATGACGGTGTTCGCGCGCCGCCTGGAGAAGGACGGCGCCTAGAATTCTGGTGGAGACGAGGAGGATCGAACTCCCGACCTTCGCATTGCGAACGCGACGCTCTCCCAGCTGAGCTACGTCCCCATGGAGGGCGGGAATTTTACAGTAACATCAGCGCTCCCGGGAGCTTCGCGATGCAGATCTCGCCGCCGTTCGGCTACAAGGAAATCGTCCCCTTCCTCAAGACCCAGAAGGTGCGCCTGCCCTCGCCCGGCGAGTATCCCGACTTCGTGCGCCAGGGCAACGCCATCCCGGTGAGCTTCGCCGAATTCCAGCCCGTGGCACGCGAGTATCCGATCGTTTTCACCAGCAGCGACGGCGGACGCAACTTCATTCCGGTGGCCGTGCTCGGCATCACCCAGGGAGAAAACCTGTTTTGCGATGCATCGGGCTGGGTGCCGGGCGCCTATATCCCGGCGTACGCGCGCCGCTACCCCTTTTGCATGGCGAAAGTCAACGTCAATAACGTCGAGCGCAAGGACCGCCTGATCTGCGTCGAGAAGGCGTCGCTCGACGAGGGCGGTGAAGCATTGTTCGACGCGCAAGGCGTGCCGGGCAGCCGCTGGAAGGACCTCGAGCGCCTGCTCGCGGAATACGAGACCGACGCGGAACGCGCGCGGGAAATGGGCTCGATCCTCGCCGATTACGGCCTGCTCGAGCCCTTCAGCATGCAGGCCACCTTAAAGGGCCAGGAGAGCGCGCCGCTGCAAGTCATCGGCATGCATCGCGTGGCGGAGAAGAATCTCGAGAACCTCAATGCCGCGCAACTCAAGAACCTGCTGCGCCGCGGCGTGCTGCCGCGCCTCTACATCCACTTGCTGTCGCTGGAGAATTTCGGCCGTCTGCTCGAGCGCCAGGCCGCGCGCAGAAAAGGCTAGGCCGGAACGGCTTCGCCCGGACAGTTCTGGAAGAACTGACCGATGCGGCTGGCAACGTCGGATTTGCGACGGTCCAGCGTCAGCACGTGGTAGCTGTCGTCGACGTAGTAGGTCTCGACGCGTTCCGCGGCGATGTGCTCGGCAACGTAGTGCACGTTGCGCACGCTCGCCATATCGTCCTCGGTAGCGTGCACCAGCAGCGTCGGCGAGATAACGCTCGACAATGCGCGTCGCGCGGCGCGGATCAGCCGCTCGCCCTCGCGGATGGTCACCGCCGGCACGCTGAAGATGCCGTGCTTCGCCGCCGTGCCTTCGTCGCGCAGCGACAGCGCACTGTGCACCATGGCGCGGGTGCGCTCGCACTTGATGCCGTAGGGCGGCGGCTCGTTCCAGGACAGGAAATGGCGCAGCGGGGTGTAAAGCACCAGGGGCAGCAGCATGCGTCGGCGGAAACGCGGCACGTTCCAGCCGTCATAGAAGAAGGTGGTCGAGAGCAGCGCCAAGCCGTCGACCCGCCGGCCGCGCTCGGCGGCGAGCAGTAGCGCGAGCAGCGCGCCCATCGACAGTCCGGCGACGAAAACGCGGCGGTGCTCGCCGCGCAATTCGTCAAAGGCCGCGCCGACAGTGTGGTACCAGTCACTCCAGCGCGAGCGCTTGAGATCGCCCGAGGTGCCGCCATGGCCGGCGAGCTGCGGGCACATGACGCTAAACCCGCCGCGCTTCAGCTCGTTGGCGACCGAGCGCATCTCCGCCGGCGCTCCCGACAGGCCGTGGATCAGCAGGGCCGCATCGTCGCCGCGACGGTCGTAGTAGCCGTTGCGGCCGAGGATGGCTTGCAGTGCGCCGCTCATTCGGCCCCGCAGCGTTTGAGCAGGCGCTCGAGCAGCTCCAGCCCGAGGTCGATCTCGGCCTCGCTGATGATGAACGCCGGCGCGAGCGTGATGACATTCTTGTAGTGCCCGCCGATATCCAATACCAAGCCGTGGCGACGGCCGCCGACCAGCAGGTCGCCCTTCAGGCCTTCGTTGAACAGCCGGCTGGCGAGCTCCCGATTGGGCGTAAAGCCGTCGGCCGTGCACAACTCGATGCGCAGCGCGAGACCCAGGCCGCTCACGTCGCCGACGCACTTCCAGCGGCTCTTCAGCTCCTGCAGGCGGGCGAGGAAATACGCGCCCTTGGCGCGGATGCCCGGCTCGAAATCGGTCTCCTGCGTCATGCGCATCACTTCCAGCGCGCACGCCGTGCCGAGGGGATTGGAGGAAAAGGTCGAGTGCGTCGAACCCGGCGGGAAGACTTCGGGCGAGATCAGTTCCTCGCGCGCCCAGATGCCGGAGATCGGATTGAGGCCGTTGGTGATCGCCTTGCCGAAGACGAAGATGTCCGGAACGATGCCGAAGTGCTCCCAGGACCAGAGCTTGCCGGTACGGTAGACGCCCATCTGGATCTCGTCAACCACCATCAGGATGTTGCGCTTCTTCAGCGTCGCGGCGAGGCGCGGCAGGTAGTCGGCCGGCGGCACCATGTAGCCGCCGGTGCCCTGCAGCGTCTCGACGTAGAAGGCGCCGAATTCGGATTCGCCGGCCTTGTCGTCCCAGAAGGAGTTGTACTCCGTCTCGAAGCCGCGCTCGAACTGCCCCTGGCAGTAGATGTCGCAGCTGTCGATCGTCTTGCCATAGGGGCAGCGGAAGCAGTACGGGTAGGGCACGAAATGCGCGCGGTCGCCGAAGTGCCCGAAGCGCCGGCGGTAGCGGTAGCTCGAAGTGATGGCCGAGGCGCCGAGCGTGCGCCCGTGGTAGCCGCCGGTGAACGCGAACACCAGATTCTTGCCGGTGTGATTGCGGACCAGCTTGAGCGAGTCCTCGATGGCCTGCGCGCCGCCGACGTTGAAATGCACCCGGCCCTTCACGCCATGCTTCTTCTCGATGCCGGCGCAGATCAGCTCGGCGAGTTCGATCTTTTCCCGATGCAGGTACTGCGAGGCGAGCTGCGGCAGGGTGTCGATCTGGCGCTTGAGGGCATCGGCGAGGCGCCGGTTGCGGTAGCCAAAGCTCGCCGCGGAATACCACATCTGCAGGTCGAGATAAGGCACGCCCGCCTCGTCGTAGAGGTAGCTGCCGTCGCAGGAGGCGAACACCTTCGGCGGCTCGGCATAGTGCACCGTGTCGCCGTAGGAGCAGTAGCGCGCGTCCTTGTCGATGAGCGATTCCGCCGCCGACGGAACCGGGCGCAGCGGAATGGAGGCCTTAAGCAATTTGCGATTGCGCCGTTACCGGTGTCGGCCACTTGCGAACCGCGGCGAGGACATCGGCGAAGCTGTTGAACGGATGGAAGGGGATACGTTCCTTCTGGCAGTAGGCCGCGAGCACGCTCTTCGCGAAGACGACGTCGACCCGCGCGGCGAGGCAGTTGTCCGATTTGCCATCGCCCACCAGCACCACCGGCCCAGCGCCCGCCGCCGCGAGCTTCGCGCTCACGGCACACTTGCAAACGCCGCTGCCGGAGGCGCAGTCGGCGTCCTGATGGGGAAACGACAGGTCGAGGCCGCGCGGCACGAAATGCAGGCGGTTGGCGTAGACCGGCAGCTCCGGCAGGCCCGCCGCCTTGCTCGCTACCCGCACGACGTGATCGAGTCCGTCGCTGACAATGGCGACATCGGCGAACGCACGCACATGGCGCAGGAACGGGATGAAGCTCGCGTCGAGCTGCACGCCGCGGAAGAAGGCTTCGAGCTGCACGTGGTCGGCGCGCACCATGCGGATCTGCTCGCGCATGCACGCCATCGCCGTGATACGGCCGTCCAGCCATTGCTGCTCGACGCTGCGCCATTCGGCGGGCGCGAAGCGCTCGAGCAACGCATCGACCGAATCATTGACTGCCAGCGTGCCGTCGAAATCGATGACAAAAAGCATGAACTGAGGGTGCGTCGTTCCTGGGCTATTGGACTGCCGGGAATGGAAGACTGTGGCTTCCATTCTAAGGTATCAGGCGAGGTTCCCGATACAACTTATGCCAACTTATGCCTTACTCGTGCCTGACGGGCCCCTTGGAACACCCGCCGGCGCACCGCGCCCGGGCGTTTCGCTCCCCGCCGGGGTTAAACGGCAACCGGACAACCGTAGTCTTGTGCGTCCGGGGATGGTGGGCCGGGTTGGAATCGAACCAACGACCAAGGGATTATGAGTCCCCTGCTCTGACCAACTGAGCTACCGGCCCGTCGGAACGGGGGAGACGTGCCGCCGTCCCCCGCGCCCCCTCGCAATACTAGCCTTCCTGATCGAGGAAGCTTTTCAGCCGCTCGGACCTCGATGGATGACGCAATTTGCGCAGCGCCTTGGCCTCGATCTGGCGTATGCGCTCGCGCGTGACGTCGAACTGCTTGCCGACTTCCTCCAGCGTATGGTCGGTCGACATCTCGATGCCGAAGCGCATGCGCAGCACCTTGGCCTCGCGCGGCGTCAGGGTATCGAGCACCTCCTTGGTGACGTCGCGCAGGGAGGCGAAGGTCGCCGCGTCCGAAGGCGCGAGGGTCGACTGGTCCTCGATGAAGTCGCCGAGGTGCGAGTCGTCGTCGTCGCCGATCGGCGTCTCCATCGAGATCGGCTCCTTGGAGATCTTGAGAATCTTGCGAATCTTCTCCTCGGGCATCTCCATGCGCTGCGCCAGCGTCTGCGGATCAGGCTCCTGCCCGGTCTCCTGCAGGATCTGGCGGCTGATGCGGTTCATCTTGTTGATGGTCTCGATCATGTGCACCGGGATGCGGATGGTGCGCGCCTGGTCGGCGATCGAGCGCGTGATGGCCTGGCGGATCCACCAGGTGGCGTAGGTGGAGAACTTGTAGCCGCGGCGGTACTCGAACTTGTCCACCGCCTTCATCAGGCCGATGTTGCCTTCCTGGATCAGGTCGAGGAACTGCAATCCCCTGTTCGTGTACTTCTTCGCGATCGAGATCACCAGGCGCAGGTTGGCTTCCGTCATCTCGCGCTTGGCGCGGCGCGCCTTCGCCTCGCCGGTCGACATCTGCTTGTTGATCTCCTTCAGATCCTTGATCGAGATGCCGATCTTCTGCTGCACGCCCTGGATCTTGCCGAGCAGCTCGAGAATCGACGGCTCGACGCGGCGCATCGACTCGGTCCACGGCTGCTCGGCGTTCATCTCCGTGCCCAGCCAGCGCTTCGAGCCCTCGGTGCCGGCGAACACCTTGATGAAGTGCTGGCGCGGCATGTTTGCCTTCTCGACGCTGAGATCGAGAATGCCGCGCTCGTGGCGCCGGATCTCGTCGACCAGGCCGCGCACGCTGTCGGAGAGCCGCTCGACGGTACGCGCGGTGAAGCGGATGGTCATCAGCTCGTTGGAAATCTGCTCGCGCACGCGCAGGTAGTCGCGGTCCTTGGAGCCCTTGTTCTCGAGCACCTTGGTCATCTTCTCGTACAGCCGGCGGATGCGGCCGAATTTCTCCAGGCTCGCGGTGCGCAGCGCGAGCAGGCTCGCCTTCTGCGCCGCGCCGTCGTCGTCCTCGGTCTCGCCCTCCTCCGCCTCGATCTGCGCCTCCTCCTCCTCGGGCGCCTCGGCCTTCTTCGGGTCGAAGTCGTCCTTGGCGTTGGGGTCGATCAGGCCATCGACCACCTCGTCGATGCGCATCTCTTCCTTTTCCACCTTGTCGGCGAGGTCGAGGATCTCGCGCACCGTGGTCGGGCAGGCGCTGATCGCCAGGATCATGTGGCGCAGGCCTTCCTCGATCCGCTTGGCAATCTCGATTTCGCCTTCGCGCGTCAGCAGCTCGACCGAGCCCATTTCGCGCATGTACATGCGCACCGGGTCGGTAGTGCGGCCGAATTCCGAGTCGACGGTGGAGAGCGCCGCCTCGGCCTGCTCCTCGACGTCCTCGTCGGGCTGCGCCACCGGCGCTGCGTCCGAGGCGATCAGCAGCGTCTCCTGGTCGGGCGCCTGGTCGTAGACCTGGATACCCATGTCGCCGAAGGTTGAAATGATGGCTTCGATCTGCTCGGCGTCGACCAGGTCGTCGGGCAGGTGGTCGTTGATCTCCGAATAGGTGAGGAAGCCGCGCTCCTTGCCGAGCTTGATCAGGTTCTTGAGGCGCGTGCGCCGGGTCTCGGCGTCTTCCTTCGGCAGCTCGGCGGGGATGAGCCAGGCGTCCTTGCCACCGCGGCGTCCGCGCCCGCGCTTGCCCTTCGCCTTGGCCTCGTTGACTTTGGCTTCGAGCAGCTCCAGCGCCTGCTTGGCGCTGGTCTTGATCGGGGGCTTGGCGGCCTTGGCGTCCGCCGGCAGCTTGGCCGGCGCGCCCTTCGCCGCTACGGCTTTCTTGGCGGCAGCGGCTTTCGCGCTGGCTGCCGCGGCCTTGGCGCGTGCGGCGCCAGCGGCTTTCGCGCGCAACAGCTTCTTCGCCCCGCGCGTTTTTTTCGCGTGTGACTTGTGCCGGAGGATTTTCTTGTGGAGCTTGGCTTTTTTCTTGGCGCTGCGGACTTTTTTGGACTTGGCCTTGGACTTACGCTTCTGAACCATCGAACCCCCGGAAGGCTGCTGAACTCATCGAAAACCGCATATTGTACCAAAAGCCTGAAGTTTCAAGGGCTTCCCCTGACTCCGGGCCCGAAAATTGCTGGGGCGGACCGGACTTCGCGCCTACTTCGGCGGCGCGCCGCGCGCGTCGGCCTGCAACTGGCGCTCGAGCCGCTTTACTTCCGAGATCATCTTCGCGTGCCGGTAGCGCTCCTCGCGGCTCAACTCGCCCTTGTGCAGGCGATCCGCCAGCGTCTGGATCTCGCGGTTCTTGCGCGCGATCTCGAGCTTGCGCAGGGCAAGACGCAGATAGCTGCGGGATTGGTCCTCGGATTCGTCCATCTCCTCGCCAAAGGCCTGCGCGAGGCTGATTAACTCGGCGTGCGTGCTGTCCTGGAATCGCTCGATCAGCATGGCCGGCGACGGCGGGGACTCGGCGCCGCTGCAATAGTCGAAAATCTCGCTCAACGCCGCCGACTCGTCGAGCGCGGCATCGATCAGCGCTACGTCGATTTCCGTGGCGAGCGCCGGGTAGGCGACGACGCAGCACAGCAGCTTCCACTCGGTCGTCGAGGGCGGGCGGAACTGGCGCTTGGCCGGTGCGGCGCGGCGGAAGGTCGCTGCGTCAGGCAGGCCGAGCAGCTTTTCCGCTTCCTCCTGGGTGACGGCGGCGAGCCGTGCCACCTCCTTCACCAGCTGCAGCTTGAGCGAGGCGGCAGTGATTTTCTGCAGGTGGGGCCGCGCCGCCACCAGGAACTGCGAGCGGCCTTCGGCGTTGGCGAGGCTCGACTGGCCGCGCAATTCGCCGACCAGGAATTCCGACAGCGTCGGCGCTGTCCGCACGCGGCTCTCGAAGGCCTCCTGGCCATGCTGGCGCACGAAGCTATCCGGGTCCTCGCCGTCGGGCAGGAAAAGGAAGCGCATCGGCTTGTGGTCCTGCGCGAGCGGCAGGCTGACTTCGAGCGCGCGCCAGGCGGCCTTGCGGCCGGCGGCGTCGCCGTCGAAGCTGAAAACGATCTCGTCGGCGAGGCGCAGCAGCTTCGAGACGTGCGTCGGAGTAGTGGCGGTGCCGAGCGTCGCCACGGCGTAACCGATGCCGTATTGCGCGAGCGCCACCACATCCATGTACCCCTCGACCACCAGCACGCGCCCCGCCGCGCGGATGGCGTCGCGCGCCTGCACCAGGCCGTAGACCTCGCGGCCTTTCTCGAACAGCGGGGTTTCCGGCGAGTTCAGGTATTTCGGCTCGCCCGCGTCGATCACGCGGCCGCCAAAGCCGATGACAAAACCGCGCGCATTGAGGATCGGGAACATGATGCGGTCGCGGAAGCGGTCGTAGCGCTTGTTCTCCTCCTCGCCTCGGATGACGAGCCCGAGCTCCACCAGTGTTTTGTCTTCATAGTCGGGAAACGCTTCCTTCAGACCCTGCCATCCGTCCGGCGCGTAGCCGATGCGAAAGCGCGCGGCGATTTCCCCGGTGAGGCCGCGCCCCTTGAGGTAGTCGATGGCGCGCGGAGAGGATTTGAGCTGCGCACGGTAGAAGGCCATCGCCTTCTCCATCAGCGCATAGAGGTCCGGCTCGCGCTCCTTGCGCGCCGCCTCCTGCGGCGAGCGCGGCCGCTCGTCGGGCACCTGCAGGCCGGCCGAGGCGGCGAGATCCTTCACCGCGTCGACGTAACCGAGCGAGGCGTAGGCCATCAGAAAGCCGATGGCATTGCCGTGCGCGCCGCAGCCGAAGCAGTGGTAGAACTGCTTCGACGGGCTGACGGTGAACGAGGGCGTCTTCTCGCTGTGGAAGGGACACAGCCCCTGGAAATTGGCGCCGCCCTTCTTCAGCTGGACGTAGCGCGAGACCACGTCCACGATGTCGACCCGGTTAAGCAGGTCCTGCTTGAAGGAGTCCGGGATCACACCCGGAATTGTCAGGCCGAAAGCTTGGTTTTGACTAGGCTCGAGACCTTCGCCATGTCGGCTTTGCCGGCCAGCCGGGGCCTGAGCGCCGCCATGACCTTGCCCATGTCCTTGATGCCGCTGGCGCCGGTGGCGGCGACTATGGAATTGATTTCGTTTTGAATCTCGGCATCGCCCAGCTGCTGCGGCAGGTAGGCCGTCAGCACGCCGACCTCAAATTTCTCGGCCTGCGCCAAGTCGTTGCGCGCCGCTTTCTCGAACTGGGCGATCGACTCGCGGCGCTGCTTGAGCATCTTCTCGATCACCGACACCACGTCGGCGTCGCTCAGCTCGATGCGCTCGTCGACTTCCTTCTGCTTGAGGGCGGCGAGCAGCAGCCGGACAGCGGACAGGCGCGCGCCGTCCCTGGCGCGCATCGCCGTCTTCATGTCTTCCGTGATTTGCTGCTTGAGGGAGATGCCGGGCCGGTACGGCTAGTACATCTTCTGCGGCAGCATCTGGCTGCGCAGGCGCTTGTGGTGGCGCTTGACCGCGGCGGCGAGCTTGCGCTTGCGTTCGGCGGTCGGCTTCTCGTAGTACTCGCGCGAGCGCAATTCGGTCAGCAGACCGGTCTTCTCCACCGTGCGCTTGAAGCGGCGCATCGCCACTTCGAACGGCTCGTTTTCCTTGACGCGTACTGTCGGCATCCCGCCCTCGGGGCTCAAAAGGGGCTGAATTGTATCAAAATCAACCCGTGTTGACCCTCGGCATCGAGACCTCCTGCGACGAGACCGGCGTAGCGCTCTACGACGCCCGGCTGCTGGCGCAGGCAGTGTATTCCCAGGTCGCGATGCACGAAGCTTACGGCGGCGTGGTGCCCGAGCTCGCTTCGCGCGACCACATTCGGCGCCTGGTCCCTCTGACCCGGCAGGTGTTCAAGGATGCTCAAAGAAATATTCTCGACTTGGCCGCCGTTGGCTACACCGAAGGCCCCGGACTCGCCGGGGCCTTGCTGGTGGGGGCGTCCTTCGCCCGCGGCCTCGCGGCGGCGCTCGGCATTCCCGCCCTCGGCATCCATCATCTCGAGGGGCATCTCCTCTCCCCGCTGCTGGGTGCCCGGCCGCCAGCCTTCCCGTTCGTTGCCCTGCTCGTTTCCGGCGGCCATACGCAGCTTATGCGCGTCGAGGGCCTGGGACGCTACGAGCTGCTGGGCGAGACCCAGGACGATGCCGCCGGCGAGGCCTTCGACAAGACCGCGAAGCTGCTCGGCCTCGGCTATCCGGGCGGCCCGGCGCTGTCGACTCTCGCCGAAAGTGGCGCACCGGGGCGCCACCGGCTGCCGCGGCCGATGATCGGCAGCGGCGATTTGGAATTCAGTTTTTCCGGCCTCAAGACCGCCGTCGCCGCGCTGGTGCGGAAAGACGCTACCTTGCACAAGCCCGATCTGGCACGGGCCTTCGTCGACGCCGTGGTCGAAGTGCTGTCGGCGAAATGCGTCGCGGCGCTGGAGCGCACCGGCCTCACGCGGCTGGTGGTCGCCGGCGGCGTCGGCGCCAACCGCCAGCTGCGCGCAGCACTCGACCAGGAGGGTGCGCGTCGCGGCTTCGACCTGTTCTATGCCGAGCCCGAGCTGTGCACCGACAATGGCGCGATGATCGCTTTTGCCGCATCTCTCCGGATGAAGAATTACTCTGGAAAGATGAAAGGAAATTTCGAAGTCCGTCCCCGCTGGGACCTCGCGACGCTCAGCTAGCCGGTTTTTTCGCCCCCACCCGCGGCTCGGTGCCGGCCATCAGGCGGGCGATGTTTTCCTGGTGGCGCCAGACGAGCAGCGCGGACATCACCAGCACGCAGGCCGCTTCGACCTCGAAGCCGAGCAGCAGCGCGGTGAAGAACGGCGCGAACGCCGCCGCCACCAGCGCGGCGAACGACGAGTAGCGGAAGAACGCCAGCATGATGAGCCAGGTCGCGACCGTGCCGAGACCGATGCGCCAGTCGATGCCGAAGAGCACGCCCGCGGCGGTGGCGACGCCCTTGCCGCCGAGGAAACGGTGGTAGACCGGGAACAGGTGACCGAGGAAGGCCGCGAGACCGGCGAGCGGCGCCGCCTGCGGCACCATCTGCGCCGCGAGCCACACGGCGAGCCAGCCCTTGCCGGCGTCGCCGATCAGCGTGAGCATCGCGGCAGCCGTTTTTCCGGTGCGCAATACATTGGTCGCCCCCGGATTGCCCGAGCCGTAGCTGCGCGGATCCGGCAGGCGCATCACGCGGCTCACGACGATGGCAAAGGACACCGAGCCGAGGAGATAGGCCGCGACCACGGCGAGCGCGCTCATTGCGCCAATGCTCATCGCGGCGATTCTATAGAATCGTTTCGATGATGGATGCCATCCTGGTCAGGGACCTGCGAGTCGAGGCGCTGATCGGCATCCACCGGCGCGAGCGCCACGTGCGCCAGACGCTGTCTCTCGACCTCGACATCGGCATTCCCGGCACTACGGTGTTCAAGACGGACAAGGTGGCCGACACCATCGACTACGAACAGGTGGCGCTGAAGATCCGCGAGCTCGCGTCTAGCGGCCACTTTCGCCTGGTCGAGACCTTCGCCGATCGCGTCGCCGCGCTCCTGACGCGCGACTTTGGCGCGCCCTGGGTCAAGGTGAGCGTGGCGAAGATCGGCATCCTGCCCAACGCCAAGTTCGTCGGCGTGACGATCGAGCGCAAAAGCTAGGCGGCGGCGCTCGTTCCAGCGACGCGCCCGAACACCGAGCCGTTGGTGAGCCCGGTGCCGCCGGGATAGTTGAACCAGAAGATGCCGCCGACCAGCTCGCCCGCGGCGTACAGGCCCGGAATCGGCTCGCCGTCGGTGCTGATGACCTGTCCGCGGGGATCGATCTTCAGGCCGCCGAAGGTGAAGGTGATGCCGCAGGTGACGGCGTAGGCCTCGAACGGCGGCGTGTCGAGCGTGTTGGCCCAATTGGATTTCGGAATCGCCAGGCCCTGCGTACCGCGCCCGTCCTTGACGTTCGGATTGAACGGGATGTCCTGGCGCACTGCCGCGTTGTAGGCGCGCAGCTCCGCCAGGGCATTTTCCTTGTTGACGTCGTCGAGCTTCGCCACCAACTCCTCGAGCGTATTCGCGGTCACTTTGGTGACTTGCTTGATGCGGTACTCGTCGCGCAGCTGCGCCTTGACCTTGGCATCGAAAATCTGCCAGGCGAACTGCCCCGGCTGCCCGAGAATCACACGGCCGTACTTGGCATAGGTGTAGTTGCGAAAATCGGCCCCTTCGTCGACGAAGCGGCGGCCGTCGGCGTTGAGGTAGACGCCCCAGGGGTAGGAATGCTTCTGGAACTGGTCGCCGATCGCCAGGTCGCCGAATTCCGGCGCGTTCCTCTCCCAGGCCACCGCATGGCATCCCGACCAGTTGCCGGTCGGCGCCGCGCCCACATCGAGCGCCATGCGGATCACGTCGCCGGTGTTGAAGCGCGTGCCGCGCACCTTGGCGAGCTCCCAGCCCGGGCCGAGGTAGCGCGCGCGCATCTCGGGGTTGGCCTGGAAGCCGCCGGCAGCGAGGACGACGCTTTTGCTTTTTACATCGAATGATTTTCCGGAACGGCGAACCCGTATCCCTTGAACCCCGGAATCGTCCATCAGCAACGACAAGGCCCGTGCGCCGTACCAGACCTCGATCCCGTTCTTCTTCGCGATCTGCGTCAGCGAGTCGACCAGGCCCGGCCCGCCACCGACTGCCTCGACCGTCAGCCCGCCCCAGAACTTGAACCGGCCGTTGATGTTGAACGCCTGGCGTCCCCAGGCGGCCGTGAATCGCACGCCCTTGCCGCGCATCCAGATCACCGTGGCAAGACTGTTTTTGACTAAAAGCTCAGTTAAATCCGGATCGCAGCGGAATTCAGTGACGCGCGCCATGTCGTCGAGGAACTGGTCCGCGGTGTAGGCGCCGAAGTCGGTGCGCGCGATTTCTTCGGCGCTCAGGTCGGGCATCACCTTCTTCAGGTCGCCGACGCCGTCGTAGGCGACGCGGAACAGACCGGCGGTAAAGCGCGAATTGCCGCCCGCCT
>DASWEU010000215.1:0-6832 GCA_036394595.1 Burkholderiales bacterium
AGGGTCGTCGTCCCCGCCTGGATCGCAAAGGATTCGTCGGGCGCGCCGCCGGGCTTAGCGAGCGCGAGCTGCGTCGGGTTGCGCGCCAGCACCAGCCAGCCGGGCTGGTTCAGCGGCACGAGGGAGAAAGCGCGGTGCTCGTAGCGCGTCGGCGGCAGCGGCACCGAGGGCGGCGACGTTTGCGTCGAGGCGCAGCCGGCGGCAAGAGCGGCAAGCAACAGGAGCGTGAAAAAGCGGATGGCGGTACCCCTTCCGAACGTGCGAATCCGAGAGTACATTGACCGCATGAGCAAAGCCAAGGTTTCCGACCTCCGCAAGTACTACCCGGACATGGAGTCCGCCGACCGGGACTACCCGCCCCTCAAGTTCAAGTCGTTGAAGGGCAAGGTCAGCGCCGCGGAGTGGCAGGCGCGCGTGGACTGCGCCTGCGTGTACCGCCTGGTGCGCATCTTCGGCATGGACGATCTGGTCTACAACCACATCTCGGTGCGCGTCCCGGGAACCGAGCACTACCTGCTCAACGCCATGGGCCTGATGTACGACGAGATCTGCGCTTCGTCGCTGCTCAAGGTGAACCTGAAGGGCGAAGTGCTGTGGCAGCCCGAATGGCCGAAGGGCCTCGACTACACCTTCAACTACGCCGGCTACGTCATCCATGGCGCAGTGCATGAAGCAAAGCCCGATTTGCACTGCGTGATTCACACGCATTCGCCCGCCTCGATGGCGGTATCGGCGCTGAAGAAGGGCCTGCTGCCGATGACGCAGATGGCGATGCGCTTCGACCGCGTCGCCTACCACGACTACGAGGGTGTCGCGCTGGATCTCGATGAACGGGAAAGACTGGTCAAGAACCTGGCAAGCGCCGATGTCATGCTGCTGCGGAATCACGGCGCGCTCGCCGTCGGGCGCACGGTACCGGAGGCCTTCAATTCGCTCTACCGCCTGGAGAAGGCCTGCAAGGCGCAGCTCCTCGCGCAAGGTGCCGACGACGAGATCCTGCTGCCCCCGCCCGAAGTGCAGGAGAAGACGCGCCATGCCTACCGCCGCGGCGTGCGCCGCGTGGTGGGCCTGATGGAATGGCCGGCGATGCGCCGCCTCGCCGACCGGATCGACCCGTCCTACAAGACGTAAAGCCGGACGTTCATTACGAGCCCACGCCGATGGGCGTGGTGCGCGGCATGATGGAGCTCGCCGCCGCCGGCCCCGCCGACGTGGTCTACGACCTGGGCTGCGGCGACGGGCGCATCGTCATCGAGGCGGCGCGCCGCGGCGCGAAAGGCGTCTGCGTCGACGTCGACCGCGCGCGCATCCGCGAAGCGCGCGCCAATGCGCGCGAGGCTCACCTGGAAGACCGCATCGAGTTCTACGTCGACGACCTGTTCGAGCACCCGATCGGCGACGCCACGGTGGTCATGCTGTTTCTCAACGCCGACATGAATCTCAAGCTACGCCCGAAGCTGCTACAGGAGTTGCGCCCCGCGACGCGCATCGTCTCGCACATGTACCGCATCGGCGACTGGCCGCCGGCAAAGACCGCCACGGCGCCCGGCCCGCTCCGCGACCACCCCGTCTTCCTCTGGATCCGATGATCGAAATCGAAACCGGCAAGAACCCCGTCGCTTCCGTCATCTGGCTGCACGGCCTGGGCGCCGACGGCCACGACTTCGAGCCGGTGGTGCCCGAGCTGCGGCTCAAGGCGCCGCTGCGCTTCGTCTTCCCGCACGCGCCGGTGCGCCCGGTGACCATCAACAACCGCGTGTCGATGCGCGCCTGGTACGACATCCTGCAGCTCGGCCCCGGCCCCGAAGACGAGGCGGGGATCCGGGCTGCCGAAAAGCTGGTGGTCCAGTTGATCGAGGCCGAAAAGACCGGGAAGATCTTTCTTGCCGGGTTTTCGCAAGGCGGCGCCGTCGTCTTGCAGACGGCCTTGCGCTATCCGAGGAAGCTGGCCGGGGTTCTCGCGCTGTCCACCTACCTGCCTCTCGCGACCAAAGTTCCGGCCGAGAAAAGCGAGGCCAACCAGGACATTCCCATCTTCATGGCGCACGGCACTTTTGATCCGGTGATCCCGATGCCGCGCGCCGTCCTGTCACGCGAGACGCTGCTGCAGCTGGGCTACCGGGTGGAGTGGCACGAATACCCGATGCCGCACTCGGTCTGTGGCGAGGAAATCGCGGCGATCTCCGCGTTCCTGGCTAAGCTTCTCTGACCATCTCGCGGAAGCGCAGCATCTCGTAGTCCTCGCCTTTGTCGGCGCCGCCGATCGGCATGTAGACGTGGTCCTTGCCGTCGATGTTGGCCTCGACGTTGGTGCCGCGCGCGTAGACGCTCGTCGGCAGCGCGATCGACACCTCGCCCGAGCCGAGCACCGCCGCCGGCAACAGCAGCCCGGTGTGCTCGCCGAGCGCGCCGAGCGAGAACTTAGCCACCGCCGGCGCGCGCGACACGGTCTCGATGCCGACGCGCGCCTCGTCCTTGCTGACGCGGTTCACGCGCCGCACGATGCCCACCACCCAGTTGGCGCCGCCATCGGGCTGCATGGCGAGCAGCACGCCGACGCGCAACCAGTCGCCCTTCGCCGCCTGCGGCACCACGGCGCCGAAGCCGCCGGCGCTCACGTTCTCGACGATCCAGTTCTCCGCGCCGCCCTTGGCGTCGAAGTCGAGCGAGCCCGTGCCGCCGAGCGACTCGACCGCCCCCTGGAAGCCGTTCTTGATGGTGAGGCGCGATTTCACCGGATGGCGCGCGTGGCGCCGCTCCGGCGGCTCGAGGTCCCAGTGCAGCGCGAGGTGCTGCATCACGTCGAGCACGATCTCGGCGTCGTAGGTGCCGCCGAGGTTGATGCCCGAAGGCACGGCGCGGCCCTGGATGGTCTTCTGGATGTGCCCCTGCAGCGTGGCCATCGCCGCGCCCGGGCCGAAGCAGCGCAGCGTGGGCGTCTCGGGCATCGCCTTGATGGCGCGTTGCGGCGCCATCGGCTTGTGCAGGTCGGTCCAGAAAAGCAGCTCGCGCTTGCCTTCCTTCGAAAGGTCGAAGCCTCCCGACAGATCGGCCACCAGCCGTTCGGCGAGCTCCACTTCCAGCGGCAGCAGGCCGTCGGGCGAGCTGGCGCTGAACATCGCGATGCGCAGGAATTCGAGCCGGGGCGTGCTCTCGCCGCCAGCGCCGCCCGCCACCTTGGCGTCGGCCACGCCCCGCTCTTCGGCCACCGCAAAGGTCTTGTTGATGACGCCCCAGACCGCGCTGTCGATCGGGCCATAGCGCATGTGCTGCCACTTGAGCTGCGCGCCGATCGAGCGCAGCGTGCGCACCGCGAGCAGCGGCAGCAGCTTCGGGTCGGCGCCCTTGCCCGCCTGGACCGCCGCGTCGAGCGAGCGCGCCCAGGCCTGGCCGGCCTGGCGCCAGTACTCGTGCAGTTGCGTCCACATCAGGTTTTCCTGGTAGCGCGAGGGGCGCTTGGCGGCGAAGTAGTCGCGCGCGAGCTTGCGCAGCCGCGGCGCCGCCGTATCGTCGATGGCGGCCAGGAGTTGCGCGCGGTCGGCCGGCTTGAAGCCGGGCGCCGTGCTGACCGAGTCCAGCCAGTGCGAAAGCTCCTCGAGCGCCTTCAGCTCCTGCGCCGGCAGCGCCTCGAGAATGCGCTTCGCCTCCTTCGGGTTGGCCATGGGATGATCCGGGCCCCCGCCGAACATTTTCAACATCGATTTCTCCCCGGGAACTGCGGGCGGAATCCTAGCACGCGGATGGCAAAATATATCCCGATGTCCGACCCTCTCCTCGTGCCCGGTTACAACATCTTGCAGATCATCGGCCAGGGCGGCCAGGCACAGGTGTTCCACGCCGAGCGCGAGCACGACGGCCTGCGCGTCGCGCTCAAGGTGCTGGACCGGAAACTGAAGAACGATCCGATGTTCCTCGAGCGCTTCGTGCGCGAGTACAAGCTGCTGGCCGCGCTCGAGATCGATTACGTGGCGCGCATCTACGACCAGGGCTTCTCCGGCGAGCACCCCTATATCGCCATGGAGTACCTGCCCTCGGGCACCCTCGCCGCGCGCATCCAGGAAGGCATCGCGCCGCGCGCCGCGCTGCGCCTCACGGCACAGATCGCGCGGGCGCTCGCCGCCATCCACCAGCGCGGCATCGTGCACCGCGACCTCAAGCCCGCCAACATCCTGTTCCGGCCCGACGGCCGGCCGGTGCTGGTGGATTTCGGCCTCGCCAAGGACCTCGGCGCCGCCTCCAACCTGACCATCGCCGGGCACCTGCTCGCCACGCCGCGCTACATGAGCCCGGAGCAGTGCATGGGCAAGCCCGTGGACGAGCGCACCGATCTCTACAGCCTGGGCGTGGTGCTCTACGAGATGCTCACCGGCCAGAAGATATTCGGCAGCGTCACGCCCTCCGACATGCTGCACATGCACGTCACCGCACCCCGCCCTCGCCTGCCCGAGCCGCACAGCGTGCACCAGCCGCTGCTCGATCGCCTGCTCGCCATCGAACCGGCCGAGCGCTTCGCCAGCGCGGTGGACGTGTGCGCTACGATCACGCTGTGAGCGCCAACCCGGCAGAAGAGCAGTACCTCGAGCTGCTGCGCGAAGTGCTCGAGGAAGGCTCGCGCAAAAGCGACCGCACCGGCACCGGCACGCTGTCCGTGTTCGGCCGCCAGCTGCGTTTCGGCCTGGCGCGCTTCCCTCTTCTCACCACCAAGAAGCTGCACCTCAAGTCGATCCTCTACGAACTGCTGTGGTTCCTGCGCGGCGAGACCAACGTGCGCTGGCTGCAGGAGCACGGCGTGACGATCTGGAACGAGTGGGCGGACGAGAAAGGCGAGCTCGGGCCGGTCTACGGTTATCAGTGGAGACATTGGAGATCGCCGGATGGAGGGGAAATCGATCAGATAAAAAATCTCATTGAAAATCTGAGAAAGAAGCCTGACTCGCGTCGTCACCTTGTTACGGCCTGGAATCCGTCCGACGTCGACCGCATGGCGCTGCCGCCCTGCCACGCCCTCTTCCAGTTCTACGTCGCCGGCAACCATCTCTCGTGCCAGATGTACCAGAGGAGCGCGGACCTCTTCCTCGGCGTGCCCTTCAACATCGCCTCCTACGCTGCGCTCACGCTGATGGTGGCGCAGGTGACCGGCCTCAAGCCCGGCGAGTTCATCCTGACGCTCGGCGATGCCCATCTGTACTTGAATCATCTCGACCAGGCCCGCGAGCAAGTGGCGCGCGCGCCGCACCCCTTCCCGCTGCTGAAGCTGAATCCGGCCGTGAAGGAACTCCTCGACTTCAAGTTCGAGGACTTCACCCTCGAGTCCTACGACCCGCATCCGGCCATCAAGGCGCCGATTGCAGTTTGAAGACAGATGGAGTTGAGCCGGAGGCTTCGGAAAGCGCTGGGTATTACCGCAAGGGAATTCAATGGCGCGCTTGAACTTTATGATCCAGCGCCTGGTCGAGACAACACCTATCCAGAGCGGATGGTCAGCTACTACTTCATCCGCGCGCTCGCCAGAGCGCTTCCGAATTCGAACGTGCTTTTAGAGATCCCGATAACCGGCAGGACGAGACGCGGCTGGGACAACCATATTGACGCCCTGGTATTCAACGATGACGAGATAGTTGTAGCTGAATTCAAGGTTGGCTGGGCACCAAGCCATTGGATGGCACTCGCCAAGGATCTTGAACGCCTGCAAAGACCATCTGTCGCGAAGGAGATTCGGAATTGCCTTGAGAGGAGCCCCAGGGGTGCCGCGATTCGCCATCAACGTCCGTATATCGTTCTTGGCAGCGACTGCTGGTTTCAAGATAGAGCAAATGCCTGGAAGGCGGGCTCGAAATCGGGAAATTGGGTCCTTCCGAAGGCAATGCTTCCAGCCAAGCGAGACTATCTCGCCGTTTATGACGATGAGGGAGCAGATTTCGACGGGTACTACTTTACTTGGGCACTGATGCCGTTTCCGGGCTTGAAACGATGAGGTTAGTGGTCTGGGTCGCGGCGATGCTTGCCCTGCTATCGGCAGCTAATACTTCGTCAGCGCAGGGCTGGCCAACGCGCCCGGTGAAAATCATCGTCGGCTTCGCACCGGGCGGCGGGAATGATTTCATCGCGCGCTACATCGCGCGCAAGATTGCCGAGCCGCTCGGTCAGCAGGTGCTAGTGGAGAACCGTCCCGGCGCCGGCGGTAGCGTCGGCGTCGAGGCGGGCATCAAAGCGCCGCCCGACGGTTACACGCTGACGCTGATCTCGAACAGCTACGCGGTGAATCCGAGCCTTTACCCGCTTCGCTTTGATCCCATTTCCGATATCACGCCGATCATCCAGATTTCGCAGGGGCCCTATATCGTGGTGGTGCATCCGTCGCTGCCGGTGGCGAGCATCCGCGAGCTGGTGGCGATGGCGAGGAGCGAGCCGGGGCGCATCAATTTCGCCTCTTCCGGCCAGGGCAGCGTCGGACATCTGTCCACCGAGCTGTTCGCCAGCATGGCGGGCTTCAAGCTGAATCACATCCCCTACAAGGGCACCGGACCGGCGCTCACCGACACCATCGGCGGCCAGACCAACGCCATGTTCGGCAGCACCGCGAGCACGCTGCCGCACGTGCGCTCGGGGCGGCTGCGCGCGCTCGCCGTAACCACGCCGAGGCGCCTGCCCGCGGAGCCGGAGATCCCCACGGTCGCCGAATCCGGCGTGCCCGGCTTCGAGACCGTGCTGTGGCACGGCCTGATCGGCCCCAGGGGCCTGCCGCGCGAGGTGGTGGAGCGAATGCATCGCGAAGTGAGCGCGGTGCTGCGGCTCAGGGACACCGCCGAGCAGCTGCAGAACGACGGCGTCA
>DASWEU010000216.1:0-2533 GCA_036394595.1 Burkholderiales bacterium
GCGGCGATGGCGCGGGCGCCATAGCAGACGCGCTTGCCGCCCTCGAACGTGCTCCGAATCGCCGGATGGGTCTTGAAGCGCTGGAACTCCTCGTAGGGCGAGAGGTACGGATTGGTATAGCCGAGCCCAACGACGAAACCGACGGCGACCTGGTTGTTCTCCTGGTGATAGACGAACGATCCTCCATAGGTGTCCGCATCCAGCGGCCAGCCGGCGGTATGCATGACGAGGCCGGCGGAGTGCTTCTCGGGCTTTACGTCCCAGAGCTCCTTCAGCCCGATGCCATAGACCTGCGGATCGGCGCCCTCGCGCAGTTTGTACTTCGCCTCGAGCTGCCGGCCGAGCTGGCCGCGGCAGCCTTCGGCGAAGAAGGTGTATTTGCCGTGGAGCTCCATGCCCGGCTGGTAGGCGTCGGTCCTTTCGCCCTTGCGGTTGATGCCGAGGTCGCCCGTGGCGACGCCTCTGACTGCAACGCCCTCGTAGAGGACTTCGGCTGCCGCGAAGCCGGGGAAGATTTCCACCCCCAGCGCTTCGGCCTGCTTGCCCAGCCAGCGGCAGACATTGCCAAGGCTCACGACGTAGTTGCCGTGGTTCTGGAAGCAGGCAGGCAGCATGAATGCCGGTGTCTCGAGATGGCCTTTCTCGCCGAGGAAGAGGAAGCGATCCTTCGTTACCGGCGTGTTGAGCGGCGCGCCCTGCGCCTTCCAATCCGGCATCAGCTCGCTGATGGCGATGGGATCCATCACCGCGCCCGACAGGATGTGCGCGCCGACCTCGGAGCCCTTCTCCAGCACGCAGACGGAAACGTCAGGCGAGAGCTGCTTCGCGCAGATGGCGGCGGCGAGACCGGCGGGGCCGGCGCCGACGATGACGACGTCGTACTGCATCGATTCGCGCGGCATGTCGGGAATTATAATCAGCGCCCCGATGTCCACCCCGCGGAAGCTCGTGCACGTAGAGCGCATTGCCATTCGCTGGGGTGACATGGACGCGATGGGCCACGTCAACAACACCGTCTACTTCCGCTACATGGAGCAGGCGCGCATCAGCTGGTTCGACGCGCTCGTGCCGCAAGAAGAGGCGTGGCAGTCGACCGGCATCGTCGTCGCCAACGCCTCCTGCAACTTCAAGCGCGCGATCAACTACCCGGGCACGGTCGAGATCCAGGTCTACATCGGCGAGCCCGGCGGCTCGAGCGTGCCGACTTTCTATGAGCTAAGCATCGGCGGCGAGCTTTACGCCGACGGCGCGGCGACCGTGGTGTTCATCGACATGCAAAAGCAGAAGCCGATCCGCATTCCGCAGGCCATCCGAAAGGTGATGCTATGAAAAAGGTATATCCCGATGCCGCCGCTGCCCTGAAGGGGCTGCTACGCGACGACATGACCATCGCTGCCGGCGGCTTTGGCCTGTGCGGAATTCCGGAGAATTTCATTGCCGCGCTCAAGGACAGCGGCGTCAAGGGCCTCACCATCATCGGCAACAACGCCGGGGTCGACGATTTCGGCATGGGCCTCCTGCTGAAGAGCCGCCAGGTGAAGAAGGTGATCGCCTCCTACGTCGGCGAGAACAAGGAATTCGAGCGCCAGGTGCTGGCGGGCGAGCTCGACCTGCAGCTCACGCCCCAGGGCACGCTCGCCGAGAAGCTGCGCGCCGGCGGCGCCGGCATCCCCGGCTTCTACACCCGCACGGCCGCGGGCACCAAGCTCGCCGAGGGCAAGGAGACCAAGGTGTTCGACGGCAAGGAATACGTGCTCGAGGAGGGCATCCGCGCCGATCTCGCCATGGTCAAGGCGTGGAAGGGCGACAAGGCGGGGAATCTCGTCTACCGCATGACCTCGCGCAACTTCAATCCCATGATCGCGACCTGCGGCAAGGTCACGGTGGCGGAAGTCGAGGAGCTGGTGGAGATCGGCGAGCTCGATCCCGACCAGGTCCACACCCCCGGGATCTACGTCGATCGCATCATCCAGGGCGCGCGCTACGAGAAGCGCATCGAGTTTCGCACCGTGGCGGGCACGGTCGGCAAGAAAGACTCGCCGATTCGCGAGCTGATGGCCAAGCGCGCAGCGCAGGAATTGCGCGACGGCTACTACGTGAACCTCGGCATCGGCATCCCGACGCTGGTGGCGAACTACATTCCGGCCGGAATCAACGTGACGCTGCAGTCGGAGAATGGCCTGCTCGGCATCGGCCCCTTTCCCAGCGAAGCGAACGTGGACCCCGATCTCATCAACGCCGGCAAGCAGACCGTCACCACCATTCCCGGCTCGAGCTTTTTCTCGAGCTCCGATTCGTTCGCCATGATCCGCGGCGGGCACGTCGACATCTCGATCCTCGGCGGCCTGGAGGTGGCGGAGAACGGCGACCTCGCCAACTGGATGGTGCCGGGCAAGATGGTGAAAGGGCCGGGCGGCGCGATGGATCTGGTGTCCGGCGTGAAGCGGGTGGTGGTGCTGATGGAGCACACCTCGAAGGACGGCGCCTCCAAGGTGCTGAAGCGCTGCTCGCTGCCGGTGACCGGCAAAGGCGT
>DASWEU010000217.1:0-30095 GCA_036394595.1 Burkholderiales bacterium
TGGCGGTTGCTTCCATGATCAACAGCTCTTTTGAAGTACCTGAAAGCAATGACCGCCGGTACTCGTACGGATCCTTGCCGGCGGCGTGCGCCAGCTCGTCGACGAAGCATTCCCGCATGAACGGGTTCTGCGAATGGCCGACCGTGCGCCAGAAGCCCACCGGTACATGCGGGTTGCGTTGCGCGTACTCGACGTTGACATTCGCGATCTCGTAGGGCTGGTCCGCGAACGACGCCACCGCCTGCGGATCGATGCCCTCTTTGAGCGGCAGCTTGAGCAGCGTGGCGATGATCGACGGCGCCACGACGCGCGACTGCCAGGCCACCGGCCGGCCCGCAACGTCCAGCCCCGCCTTGAAGCGCGTCAGGCTGATCGGGCGATAGAAGTCGTGCTGGGTGTCCTCCTCGCGCGTCCACAGCAGCTTCACCGGCGTGCCGGGCATCACCTTTGCGATCGCCACCCCCTGCCGCACGAAATCCTGCGAGCCGCCACGGCGGCCAAAGCCGCCGCCGAGCTGAACGCGGTGCACATAGACATTCTCCAGCGGCACGCCGGCGACCGCCGCCGCCACCGCATGCGTCGCCTCGGCGTTCTGCGTCGAGGTCCAGACGTCAACCCGGCCATCCTTGATGAGCGCGGTGCACCCCATGGGTTCGAGCGTGGCGTGCGCCAGGTAGGGCGTGAAGTATTCAGCCTCGATCACTCTGGCGGCGCCAGTCATTGCCGTCGCGGCGTCGCCCTTCTTGAGGGCGCTCACGACGTCGGTCGGGCTGTCGAGCCCCGCGCGCAGCAGCTGCTCGATGCTCGCGCTCGAGCTATTCGCCGCCGGACCGGGCTCCCACTCGATCGGCAGGTCGCGCAGCGCCTCCTTGGCGCGCCACCAGTTGTCGGCGACCACCGCGACAAAGTCCTCCATCGGGATCACCTGGATCACGCCGCGCCGGCCGGCGATCTTCGCGCCGTTGGCCGATTTCAGCCTGCCACCGAAGACCGGGCACTGCGCGATGGCCGCGTACGCCATGCCGGGCAGCTGCGCATCGATGCCGTAGCGCTGGCGGCCCATTACCGTGTCGGGGATGTCGACGCGGGGAATCGGCTTGCCGATGACTTTCCATTCCTTCGGGTCCTTGAGCTTCACTTCCTTCGGCGCCTCGAGCTTCGCCGCCGCCGCGGCCACTTTGCCGAAGCTGGTCTTGCGCTTGCTCGGTCCATGGGTGATGACGCCGCCCGCTGCGCTGCACTCGGCCTCCGGCACGCCCCAGGCCTGGGCGGCGGCGGAAACGAGCATGGTGCGTGCCGTCGCGCCCGCCTGCCGCAGGTATTGCTGCGACTGGCGGATGGTGCGGCTGCCGACCGCCGCCATATCGCCCCAAGGGCGCTTGCGCAGCACCTGCGCGTTGGTTTCGGCGTACTCCACGCGCACCTTCGCCCAGTCGCACTCCAGTTCCTCGGCGACGAGCTGCGCGGCCGAGGTCATGCTGCCCTGCCCCATCTCGGAGCGGGCGTAGCGGATGATCACGCGGTCGTTCGGCTCGACCACGATCCAGGCGTTGACCTCGGTTGCCTTGCCGGCCTGGGAAAAGGCTGTTTCAGAATTGAAGCCGAGAATGAAGGCGCTCCCAGTAGCCGCCGTTACCTGCAGGAATTCGCGTCGGGTCGTCATGGCGGTCTCCTAGGCCTTGGCCGGCTTCTTCGCCGCGGCGTGAATCGCGGTGCGGATACGCGCGTAGGTGCCGCAGCGGCAGATGTTGGTCATCGCCTCGTCGATGTCCTGGTCGGTCGGATTGGGCTTGCGGCGCAGCAGCGCCACGGCGACGAGGATCTGCCCGCCCTGGCAGTAGCCGCATTGCGGCACCTGATGATCGATCCAGGCCTGCTGCACGGGGTGCGGCCGTCCGCCCTGCGCCAAGCCCTCGATCGTGACCACGCGCTTGTCGGCGGCCGCCGATACCGGGTAAGAACAGGAACGCACCGGATCGCCGTTGACATGCACCGTGCAAGCGCCGCACTGCGCGATACCGCAGCCGAATTTCGGCCCCTTCACTTCGAGCACGTCGCGCAACACCCACAACAGCGGCATTTCAGGCTCGACATCCACCTCGCGCGCCATGCCGTTCACCGTCAGCTTGATCATCGGGACTTTCTCCTCTCGGGACCGTGATAATGTAAACGCACAAGAGGAGGATTTCCATCCAATGGTTCGCGTTTTTCTGCTGCTGCTCGCCATTGCGCCGCTGGCCGCGGCGCAAGAACCGTACCCGTCCAAGCCGATCCGCATCGTGGTGGGTTATTCCGCCGGCGGCGGCAACGACATTATCGTGCGGGTCATGGTTCCCGAATTGTCCAAAGGACTCGGCCAGGCGGTGATCGTCGACAACAAGCCCGGCGCGCAGTCGATCATCGCCGCCGAGTTTGTCGCCAAATCGCTACCCGACGGCTACACCCTGCTGATGGGCCCGAGCGGCCCGATGACCATCAACCCGGCAACCTATACGAAGCTGCCCTATTCGCCGACGCGCGACTTCGCGCCGATCTCCATGATCTGCTCGTTTCCGCTGATCGTGACGGTGGACGCGGCGCTGCCGATCCACAGCGTCAAGGAGCTGATCGCGTACGCCAAGGCCAATCCCGGCAAGTCCAACTACGCCTCGAGCGCCGGCATCTTCCAGATCACCACCGAGATGTTCAAGCAGCGCACCGGCGCCGCGATCGAGATGATTCCCTACAAGAGCAGCGGCGAATCGGTGCAGTCGCTGATCGGGCACCAGGTGATGCTGACTATCGTCGACCCGCCGCCGGCGAGCGGACCGTTGAAGGCCGGAACCATCCGCGGTCTGGCCGTCACCTCGGGAGCGCGCCACCCGTCGTGGCCCGAGCTGCCGACCATGGCGGAAGCAGGCGTGCCGGACATGGAAGTGCCGGTGTGGACCGCATTCTTCGCCCCGGCGAAAACACCGCCGGCGATCGTTGCGCGCCTGCAAAAAGAGGTGGCGCGCGTGGTGCAGACCGCGGAAGTGCGCGAGCGCTTCGCCGGCATGGGACTCGACTCGGTCGGCGGCTCCGCCGACGACCTCGGCCGCCGCGTCGAGAGCGATATCGCCAAGTGGACCGCGGTCGCCCGCGCGGCCAACCTCAAGAACGACTAGAGGTTTTTTGCCAGAAAGGCTTCCACCTGGAGGATGCTGTCCCTCCAGGCTTCGATGTTGCCGGCGGTCGTCGCGCCGCGACCCGAGGGCGAATTGGGGTTGATGCGTGCGGCGACGAAGCGCTGCGGATTGGCGCTGTCGAAGCTGTGGTGCGCCCCGGAATAGACCTTGATCGCCACCGGGTAGCCGGCGGCCTGCGCCGCCGCGGCGAGACGGCGGCAATCTTCCGCCGGTGTCCAGTCGTCGAGCTCGCCGGCGAGGATCAGCACCGGCGCCTGCGGTCGGAACGCGCGGCTGCCGCAGCGCGGGTAGAGCGCAATGCCGGCCTTGAATCCCGGCTGCGCCACGGCGAACAGCGTGGTCGCGCCGCCGTGCGAGCCGCCCATGACGCCAACGCGCGCGCCATCCACGTAAGGCAGCGTGCGGGCAAACGCCAGGGCGTCGTGCGCGTCGCCGGCACGGCGTTCAGGGCCGACCTCCCCCCTCGCACCTGATGCGTCCGTGCACACGCCGTTCGGGAGGCCGCGTGTGGAAAAACTGTCGGGGATAATCACCACGTAGCCGCGGCGCACCAACTCCTGCGCCCAGCGGCCCGGCGAGCCGCTCGAGCGGGGGCCGAGGCCGCTGCAATCGTGCAGCAGCACCACCGCCGGGAAGGGGCCGTCGCCGTCCGGCTTGATCGTCGATGTCGGCACCGTCATCCCGGACGGGACGACGGCGCAGCCCGCCAGGACCGCGGCGAGGACGAGCGCCCGCCAGCTCATCGCCTCAGATCGGCCGGATCTGCACCTTGCGCCACTTGATCGCGCTGCCTTGCGCGCCCTTCACGCCGCCGGTCGCGTACTGCAGGGTGAATGGCCCCGAAGCCAGCGCGCGATGCTCGACGTCGACAGTGGTTACGCCGTTTAGCTTGACCGTCATGCGCGGACCCTTGGCGGTGATCTCGTACACATTCCACTTGCCGTCCGCGCGATTCTGCAGCGGCACCGGAACCGCCGCCACATCGACGATAGCGCCGGTGCCGTACTTCGGCTCCGGGCGGGTATCCCAGATGTTGACCTCGTAGCAGTTCTTCGCGTTGATGGCGGTGCGGTCGTTGCAGCGGATGAAGATGCCGCTGTTGGTGTCGCTCGCCGCCCAGAATTCAGCGCGGATTTCGAAATCGCCGTAGGCGTTTTTCGACACGAGGTGGGCGCTCTTGCCTTGGTCGGCAACAACGGCGCCGCCCTCCGCGCGCCAGTTGCCGTCGCCGACGCGATCGAAGTTGTCCAGACCTCGCTCGCCGTCGATCAGCGTCTGCCAGCCTCCGTCGCCCATCGCAGCACACGCGGAAAGGGTCATCGCTACAGTCGCGATGAAGAAATTGCGTTTCATGGCTCCTCCTCAGGAACAGTGGAACGGTAATTCTAGTCCAGCGGCTGCCGGGCGATTCTTACACGGGTCTCGCGCATATCGTCGCCGCGCAACTCGCGCAACGCATAGCCGGCGAATTCGCCTGCCATGGCCTTGCGCCAATAGAGATCGAGGTCGGTGTTGTCCAGCGGCTTGGCACGCGAGGCGACCAGGCTCGACGCTTCCTCGATGACCTCGTCGGTGAGCTTCTTGCCGCGCAGGAACTCATTGGCCTTATCGACCAGAAAAGGCCGCGATGCGACTGCGCCAAGCGCGATGACCGCGCTGCCCTCCCGCAGGGCGGCGCCGACACCGAGGACCGGGAAATCGAACGCCCCACGGCGGCGCAGTTTCCAATAGGTGCTTTCGCATTTCGAAAACATGACTTCCGTCAGAATTTCGTCCGGCTTGCGCTGCAGGTAGTCGATGCCGTCGTTGTTGTAAAAGTTCTCCAGCGGGACAATTCTTTCTTCTGTTGAAGAAACTAGTTTTACCTGGGCACCAATCGCCAGCAAGGCCGGTGCGCAGTCGGTGGACGAGGCCGCGACGCAACGCTTGCTCGCCGTGGCCACCCAGCAGATGTCGCCGTCCTTCTTCAGGCAGAAGTCGATCGCCTTGCGCCATTCGTAATTCTGGTTGTAGTAGTTGCAGCGCGTATCGAGGCACAGGTTGCCGCCGAGGGTGCCCATGTTGCGCAGGTGCACCGTGGCCACCTGGTGCGCAGCCTGGCGCAAGCCGCGGGGCAGGTCTTTTGTCCGGATCACCTCCGTTAGCGTGGTGCCTGAGCCGATGGACTGCCCGTTGGCCTTCAGGGAAGCGATCTTTCTCAACGACACCAGTATCTTGGGGGCCATCTGGCGCCGCTTCATGTTGGGAAGCAGGTCCGTGCCGCCGGCGATGAGCATCGCATTCGGCCCCTCGCCTGCGAGAATGCGCGCCGCCTCCTGCACCGTGGCGGGCGCGCGAAACTCGAACCAGGGCAGCCTCATCATATTTTTGAGGAAGAAGCTTTTCTTTTTTCTGGGGAAATTCGTGGCTTGTCAAAACCCTTGGCAGCGTTTCCATCTCCACCTTCCCAAGGCGGAGGGACGATGACCGGGTCGGGATAGGGCACTGGCGGGAAATGAGTGGGGCCCACTCTTGCTTCTTCCCCGTTTTTTTTCTTCTTCAAAGCACTTAAGACCTTGTCGGGCGTGATCGGCAATTCATCGATGCGCACGCCCACCGCGTCGTAGATGGCGTTCGCCACCGCCGGCATCACCGGCAGCAGCGGTCCCTGCCCCACTTCCTTCGCGCCGAAGGGGCAATTGGGATCCGGGTCTTCGACGAGCATGGTGTCGATTTCCGGCATGTCGAGCGAGGTGAGGCTCTTGTACTCGAGCATCGAAGGGATCTTGTGCACCAGGGCGCCGGAAAGCTTCGGCGGCAGGCGCCGGAACACCTGCTCCTCCATCAGCGCCTCGGACAATCCCATGTAGACGCTGCCTTCGACCTGGCCGCGCGCCAGCACCGGGTTGATGGTGCGGCCGATGTCGTGCGCGATCCAGATCTTCGGTACGGTAATCCAGCCGGTCTTCTCGTCGACCTCGGCCTCGACCACGCAGGCGGTGTACGAGTAGGCGGGCGAAGGGCCGACGCCGGCGCCCTTGTAGCGCCCCGGGCCGCGCGGCGGCTTGTAGGAACCGACCGCGCCGATCGTGCCGAACTTCTCCTCGGCGAGACCGACGGCTTCGGCGAAGGCCAGACTTTTGTTTTCGAAAAAGACTCTTCCATTTTCAAATTGAAGCCGGTCCGGCGACACCTCCAGGTGCTCCGCCGCGGCATTGGCAATCATGGTTTTTACTTTTTGAGAAGCGTCAATTGCTGCATTGCCCATCATTACGGTCACCCGGCTCGAATAGGAGCCGAGGTCGACCGGCGTCATGCCGGTGTCGCCGGTGACGCAGCGGATCTCGAACGGATCGATGCCGAGCACCTCGGCAATGATGGCGGCGAGGACATCGTCGGAGCCCTGCCCGATCTCGATCGCGCCGCAGAACGCCGTCACCTGGCCGCTGCGGTCGAGGAGCAGCTGCACCGCCGATTGCGGCATCTTGTTCCAGTAGATCGGCAGCCCGGCGCCGCAGAGGTAGGCGCCGCAGGCGAGGCCGAGGCCTTTGCCGTTCGGCAATTTTTTATATCTACTTTTGAAATTGCTTCTTTCGACAACCTGCCTGATGCATTCCGCGAGCCCGATGGTGCTGACCTTCAGCCAGTTTGCCGTGATCGAATTTGGCTTGAGCATGTTTTTCAGGCGCAATTCGGCCGGGTCGATGCCGAGCTTCTCGGCGATCTTGTCGAGCTGGATTTCCTGGCCGAAGCGCGGCTGCGGCGTGCCGTGGCCACGCTTGGGACCGCAGGGCGGCTTGTTGGTGAAGACGCGCGCCGCGTCGAACTTGTAGCGCGGCAGCTCGTAAGTCACGGTCTGCAGCGCGCCGGTGTAGAAGGTGCTCGCCACGCCGTAGGAGCCGTAGCCGCCGCCGTCGACCAGCGTCTGCAGGTGCATGCCGGTGAGCTTGCCGTCCTTCGTCACGCCGGTGCGGTACTTCATCAGCACCGGATGGCGGCCGCGGTGCAGGTAGAACACTTCCTCGCGGTTGAGGCAGATCTTCACCGGCCGGCCGAGCAGCATGGTCGCCTTGGCCACCGCCATCTCGTGATTGCAGACGTCGCACTTGCCGCCGAAGCCGCCGCCGTTGGGCGTCGCCACGACCCGGATATGCGAGGCCGGGATCTGCAGCACGCGCGCGAGCGAGCGGTGCACGTAATGCGGCACCTGGGTCGAGGACCACAGCGTCAGCTTGCCCTCGCCGTCCATCGCCGCCACCGCCGCGTGCTGCTCGATCGGCAGATGCGTGTTGCCTTCGTAGAAGAACAGGTCCTCGAATACAAAATCGGATTTTTCCAAGGACGACTCAACGTCACCAAATTCGAAAGCCTGAAGACGATGGATATTGCCGAGCTCGCTGTAAGCGTGAATTCTCGGCTCCGGGTTATCGAGCGCCTCTTGAGGTGAACTTATGGTGGGAAGAATTTGGTATGAAACGGCGATCAAGTCGAGCGCCTCGGTCGCCGTCTGCTCGTCCTTCGCCACCACCGCCGCCACCGGATCGCCGACATAGCGGACGATCTCGGGGGCCAGCGGGTACTCGTCCTGGGTGACCGGCAGGATGCCGAAAGTGACCGGGAAGTCCTTGCCGGTGAGCACCAGATGGACACCGGGATGGCTTCTCGCTTTTTCAGTATTTATTTCTTTTATATGCGCGTGCGGATGGGGCGAGCGCAGCAGCTTCATGTGCAGCATGCGCGGCAGCACGATGTCGTCGGCAAAGCGCGTCTGCCCGGTGACCTTGGCGCGGCCGTCGACGCGCCGGCGCGGCTTACCGAGGATTTTCATCGCGCAGCCTGCGGGCGGCTTCCTCGATCGCTTCGAAAATCTGCAGGTAGCCGGTGCAGCGGCAGAGATTGCCGGAGATCGCTTCCTTGATGCGGTCGCGCGTGGGGTTTTTCTCGTGCTCGAGCAGGGCTTTCGCGGTCATCAGGATGCCCGGCGTGCAGTAGCCGCACTGCGCGGCGCCGAGGTCGGCGAACGCCGACTGCAGCGGATGCAGCGCCGCGCCGCGCGCCAGGCCCTCCACGGTCTCCACGGCACGCCCCTCGCACTCCACCGCCAGCAGCAGGCAGGACAGCTGCGGTTCGCCGTCCACCAGCACGGCGCAGGCGCCGCATTCGCCGAGCTCGCAGCCGTGCTTGGTGCCGGTGAGCGCCAGGTCCTCGCGCAGGACTTCCAGCAGCGTCTTATAGGGGGCAAAATAGGCCTCCGCGGGCTCGCCGTTCACGGTCAGGCGGACTAGCAGATTCGGCTGCATTGTTCGGCCCCCAAACAAATTCAGGCTACTCTACTTCACCCGTCCTCTAGGAGCAAATCATGGCACTGCGCATCGGCGATACCGCCCCCAATTTCCAGGCCTACACCACCGAAGGCAGCATCGACTTCCACCAATGGATCGGCGACAAGTGGGCCATCCTCTTCTCCCACCCCAAGGACTTCACCCCGGTGTGCACCACCGAGCTCGGCACCATGGCGCGGATGAAAGCCGAGTTCGACAAGCGCAACGCCAAGATCATCGGCCTGTCGGCCGACTCGGTGGATGACCACAAGCGCTGGTCGAATGACATCCAGGAAACGCAGGGCACCGCGCCCAACTACCCGATGATCGGCGATGCCGACCTCAAGGTGGCCAAGCTCTACGACATGCTGCCGGCCGACGAATCCGCCGCCGGCCCGCGCAGCGCCGCGAATAACGCCACCGTGCGCACCGTGTTCATGATCGGTCCCGACAAGAAGATCAAGCTGATGCTGTTCTACCCGATGACGACCGGCCGCAATTTCGACGAGGTGCTGCGGGTGCTCGACTCGATGCAGCTCACCGCCAAGCACAAGGTCGCCACGCCGGCGAACTGGAAACAGGGCCAGGACGTGATCATCGCCGGCTCGGTCAGCGACGATGACGCGAAGAAAATGTTCCCCGCCGGCTGGACCGCGCCCAAGCCCTACCTGCGGATCGTCAAGCAGCCCAAATAACACTCGGTAACAAACGGTTACCCCCGCGCGGGCGGCACGGGGGTACCGTGGGACGCATGAAAATGCGTCTTCTGGCATTGATGACCCTGCTGGCAATGTCGCTGCTGGCCAGCGTTCCCGCCCAGGCACACGGCCCGCGCGGCCGGGTGCATTTCGGCGTTTTCGTCGGTGCGCCCCTTTTCTGGGGCTACCCGTATTACTACCCGCCACCCCCTTATGCGTATTACCCGGCGCCCGTTTACTACCCACCTTCGCCCCCGGTCTACGTCGAACGCGAACAGGCCGCGGCTGAAGCCCCGGCGCAAAGCTGGTGGTACTACTGCGACCAGTCGCGCAGCTACTACCCGTACGTGAAGACCTGTCCGGGCGGTTGGCAACGCGTCGCGCCGACGCCTGCCCCCGCGGGAGGCCCGCCATGAAAACCGCATATCTGCTTGCCGGCGCCGTTCTCCTGCTCGCCGGCTGCGTCAGCGCGCCGACCGGCCCCAACGTCATGGTGCTGCCCGGCAGCAGCAAGAGCTTCGACCAGTTTCGCGTCGATGACCAGGAGTGCCGCCAGTACGCCCAATCGAGCGTCGGCGGCGGGTCCCCGAACAGCGTTGCGACCGACTCCGGCGTGAAAAGCGCCGCCATCGGCACCGCGGTTGGCGCGGCGGCCGGCGCGCTGGCCGGCGGCAACTCGGCGGCGGGGCCCGGAGCGGGCATCGGCCTGGTGGTCGGCGCACTCGCCGGTTCCAGCGCCGCTAACGAATCGAGTCATACGCTGCAGCAGCGCTACGACTACGGCTACCAGCAGTGCATGTACGCCCGCGGCAACAAGATTCCGATGGCGCCGCAGACGGCACAGCGCGAACGCTACGGCCGGAGCCCGGGTCCCTATTACGCTCCACCGCCCCCGCCTCCCGCCCCGCGCTAGAAGCGCCTAGGTCCGCAGCGCACGGCGGCTGCTCTCCAGCAACGAGGCGCGCATCAGGAACTGCTTGTACTGCGCCGGGTCGTCGGCCATGCGGCGCAGCTCGTCGAAGCGCATTTCGCGCCGCGCCGGATCGCGCTCCTCCAGGCGCTTCTTGTTCGCCACCGTCTGCTCCTGCACGTATTCGATGTTGAGCGGGCGCCGGCGCCGTTCGTAGGCATCGAGATCGGGATCATCCTGGGTCAATAAATTCGAGAGATCCCAGGCCTCGTGGATGCCGCAATTGAGCCCCAGGCCGCCGATCGGATTGTTGACGTGCGCCGCATCGCCGCACAGGAACACCCGGCCCCGGCGGAATTGTCTCGCTACGCGTTGGTGCACGTTGTAGAGGTTCAGGTGCAGGTAGTCGCGCTGGTTCTCCGGCACGAAAATACGGGCGAGGCGCGCGCGCACCGAGGACCTGGACAGTGCCTCCTCGTCGGATTCGCCTTCGCGCGTGTTGTAGACAGCGCGCCAACGGCCCTGCAGGTCGTCTCCCGCGACCTTGAAGAGGTTGGTCCACTCCCCGCCCGGCCCGGCCATGTAATTGCGGCTGCAACAGCCCAGCAGGCCGGCGAAATCGAACCGGGTCGTGATGACGAGGAAGCGCTCGGGCCAGGTGTAGCCCTCGAATTCGATATCGAGCTGCTTGCGCACCGTGCTGCGGCCGCCGTCGCAACCGATGACGTAATCGGCGGTGAACAGGCCTTTGTCGGTTTCAATTTTTACTTGTGATTCATCTTGTGAAAGACCGACAAGGCTATGACTCAGCAAAACCTTGGCGTTCGACATCTGCCCCATGGCGGCGATCGCCATGTTGGCGAGCTTGTGCTGCTCGGTCTGCACCACGTAGGGATAGGGGGTCTCGCCACGCAGGCGCTCGAAATCGAACTCGGCGATCAGGCGGCGCGCGTCGCGGTCCCAGAACTGGAAAGTGCGCGCCACCAGGCCGACGCGCTCGAACTCCTCGATCAGCCCGAGCTCGGCGAGGATTTCGAGCGTCGGCGGCTGCGTGGTGGAGGCGCGCGGGCTGTCGTCGGGCCGTTGCTGCGCCTCGAGCAGCGTCACGTCGTGGCCGAAGCGCGCACAGGCGAGCGCGGCGACGGCACCGACCGGCCCTGCGCCAACCACCAGGATTTTGCGACGAGGCATGGTGCGCGGCGATTATACTGAGCGGACTTCGAGGGGAATTTTCCGGCAATGAAATTTCTTCCAGAGCTTCTCGTGCTCGCGGCGCTGAGCTTCTCCGCCCATGGGCAACAGTGGCCGCAGAAGCCGGTCAAGGTCATCGTGCCCTTCCCGCCCGGCGGCGTTACCGATGCCGTGGCGCGCATTGCCGCGGACTGGCTGACGCAGCGACTCGGGCAGCCGGTGGTGGCGGAAAACCGCCCGGGCGCGAGCGGCGCGATCGCCGCCGAGCTGGTGGCGCGCGCCGAGCCCGACGGCTACACGCTGCTCACCGCGGCCGCGCCTCAGCTTGCCATCGTGCCCCACGTGCAAAAGATCTCTTACGACCCGGTGAAGGACTTCGTGCCGATTTCCATCATCGGCACCAACCCCTTCGCGCTCGGCTGCAACGAGAAGCTGCCCGTCACGAGCCTGAAGGAACTGGCGGACTACGCACGGGCGCGGCCCGGCGCGCTCAGCTATGCCTCGCCCGGCTCGGGAACCGTCGGCCACCTGACGATGGAGCTGTGGCTGGCGCGCGCGGGACTGAAGATGGAAGCGGTGCTCTACAAGGGCGGCGGCCAGGCGGTCGCCGACATGATCGCGGGTCACGTGCCCTGCTACTTCGGCAACCTGAACGAGCTGATTCCGCACGCCGGCAGCGGCCGCGTGCGCATCCTCGCCACTTCCGGCGTCCAGCGCGCGCCGCAACTGCCCAACGTGCCGACGGTCGCCGAGCAGGGCTACCCGGGCTTCCGCACCTTGACCTGGAACGGCATCGTCGCGCCGGCCGCGACGCCGCGCGAGATCGTCGAGCGTATTGCGCACGAGCTCGCCGCCGCCTGCAAGGACGCGGGCTTCGCCGCGCGCCTGGACAGGATCGGCGTCGATCCGGTGTGCGGCGGCCCAGCGGAGTTCGCGCAGGCGATCCGCGAGGACCTGCTGATCTGGAAGGAAGCGGTGCAGGCCGCCGGCATCAAGTGAAGCTCGCCATCCCCGATCTCATCTCGCCCTCCTACTTCCCGGCGATCGCGGCGGTCGAGCTGGGCTTCCTCGATGCGAAGCTGGAACTCCTCTACCCGGTCACCAAGACCTATGAGGACCTGCGCGACGGCAAGCTCGACTTTGTCGGCGGCGCCTCGCACGCGGTGCTCTACGCGTTCAAGGACTGGCAGGGCGGCAAGCTGCTTTGCGCGCTGGCTCAACATATGTATTGGTTTCTGGTGATTCACAAGAAATTCAATCCTTCCAAGGGAAACCTGAACGTCGTTAAAAATCTTCGTCTAGGCGCCGCTCCCGGTCCGGTGGATGGCCTGAAGCAGATGCTCAAAGTCGCCGGCATCGACCCGGAGCGCGACGTGAAGATCGGTCCGGTGCCGGGCTTCAGCGTCGGGCAGACAGCCTCGTTCGGCCTGCTCGCGGCAAAGGCGCTCGATGAAGGCAAGATCGACGGCTTCTGGGCCAACGGCATGGGCGCCGAGGTCGCGGTGAAGAGCGGCATCGGCACCCTGGTGCTCGACGCGCGGCGCGAGGGAACGGAAGAGATGAAGGGCTATACGTTTCCTGCCTTAGTGACTTCTGAAAAGATAATTCGCGAGAAACCGGAAGCGGCAAGAGCAGCCATCAAAGCAGTCCAGTCCGCACAGAGGGTGCTGAAAGCGGATCCGAATCGCGCCACCGCCATCGGCAGGAAGCTTTTCCCGCCCGCGGAGGCGGAGATGATCGCCGAGCTGATCCGCCGCGACCTGCCTTTCTACGATTCCTCCATTTCGGAAAAAACGGTGGCGTCGATGAATCGATTCGCGCACGGTCTGGGTCTGCTGTCGAAGCCCGTGTCCTACCAGGAGGTGGTATGGACCGGCTGAAGGGCAAGGTCGCCATCGTCACCGGCGGCGGCAGCGGCATCGGCAAGGCGCTCGCGCTGCGCCTTGCGCAGGACGGCGCCGCCGTCGTGGTCGCCGATATCAAGAACTTCGACGTCGCCGCGGCGGAGATCGCCAAGGCGGCCGGCGTAAAAACGCTCGGCCTGCAGGTCGATGTTTCCGCCGAGGCCGACGTTGCGCGCATGGCCGCGCAGACCATGAAGGCTTTCGGGCGCATCGACATCCTGGTCAACAACGCCGCAATCTTCAGTTCTCTGGAGTTAAAGAGTTTTGAACAAATTGAAGCGGCGGAATGGCGCAAGGTGATGGACGTGAACACGCTCGGCGTCTTCCTGTGCTGCCGTGCCTGCGCGCCGCACATGCGCGCCGGCGGCTATGGCCGCATCATCAATCTCGCCTCGGGCGCGCCGCTGAAGGGCGTGCCGCTTTTCCTGCACTACATCGCCAGCAAGGGCGCGGTCATCGCCATGACGCGCGGACTGGCGCGCGAGCTCGGCAAGGACGGCATCACGGTCAATTCCCTCGCGCCGGGATTTACGCTCTCAGAGACAGTTGCAACGAAGGAACAACATACCCGGCAAGGCGAGAAAACCCGCCTGACGCGAGCCATCCCGCGCGACGAGACGCCGGAAGACCTGGTGGGCACGGTGAGCTTCCTCGCGAGCTCGGATGCCGCCTTCCTCACCGGCCAGACCATCGTGGTCGACGGCGGCTCGGCGATGCTCTAGGTGATTTCCGCCGCCCGGCGCACGCTCCAGATCATCGACGAGCGGACCAGGAAGTCGCGCGCGAGCTCCTTGTCGGCGGCAATGCGGCGCAGCTCGGCAAACTTCGCCTCGCGCAGCATCGGATCGGCTTCCTCCAGCATCTTCTTGTTGCCGATCGACTGCGTCTGCACGAACTCGATGTTGGCCGTGCGGCGCTTGCGCACGTAGAGATCGAGCAGTTCTTCGCCAGCCTCGCCGCGCCACACCTTTCCCAGGCACTCGCCGAGCAGGATGGCGTCGTGCAGGCCACCGTTGAGGCCGAAGGCGCCGAGCGGATTGTTGAGGTGGGCGGAGTCGCCGGCGAGCAGGATGCGCCCGGCACGCCACTCCTTGGCGACGCGCTGGTGCACCTTGTAGATGCCCTTGTGGCTTACGTCGTAGCGTCCCGGCCGCGCGACGAAACGCTGCATGCGCTCTTCCACCGCCTCGCGCTCAAGCACCGCGTCCTCGTCCTCGTCCTGGTGCACTGGAAAGGCCAGCCGCCAGACGCCGGGCATGTGGAACACCGCCGCCCACTCCTTAGGATCGGCGACGTAGGCGTTGGAAGTAAATCCGTGCGGCGCGAAGTCGGCGCCGGTACTGACAACGATGAAGCGCTCCGGCCAGGTGAAACCTTCGAACTCGGTGCCGACATTCTTTCGCACCGCGCTCCGGCCGCCATCGCAGCCGATCAACCAGGGAGTATCGATGGTCTCTTTCTTCGTCTTCACACGAATAAAGTCTTTTTCTTGAAAAGCCGAAATAAATTCCGTCGAGAAATTCACCGACGCGTGCGAAAAAGCCTTCAGCTTCTCGTAGAGGATCGGCGTGAGCCGATACTGCTCGAGGTGGAAGCGGTAGGGATAGGGCGTGAGGTCGGCGATCATGCCGAGGTCCCATTCCACGATCACGCCTTGCTTGCGGTCGCGAATCTGCCAATGCGGCACCTTGATTCCGATGCGGTGCATCGCTTCGGTAACGCCGAACGGTGCCAGCATCTCGAGCGTCGGCGGGTGGAACGAGCCGGCGCGGTGATCTTCGGTGAGCGCCGGCTCGCCTTCGATCACCCGCACCGGCACGCCCTGGTGGGCGAGCGAGAGCGCCGTGGCGAGCCCCACAGGCCCGGCGCCGACGATGAGGACCGGCTCCTTCATGCGTGCTCGATCTCGATCATGCGCTCGTATTCTACGGGCGCGCCGCCGCGTAAAATGCGGCCCCATGAAGCGCAGGCACACCGTCGACGACCACGCGCTCGGCCGCGAGCACGGCCACAGTCACGATGGCGCGGACGCCGACCACGACCACGAGCATTTCGACGAGTCGCTGCCGCTCGAGGAAAACCCGATCTGGATCCAGGACCACGTCAGCCTGGCGAGCGTCGGCATCGATATCGGCTCCTCCGGCACCCAGGTGATCTTCTCGCGGGTGGAGTTGCGCCGTTTCGGCGAGGCGCTGACTAGCCGCTACCGCGTCGTGAAGCGCGAGACGCTGCACGCGTCGCCGATCGCACTCACGCCCTATGCCGCGGACGACCGCATCGACGCCGCGCGCCTCGGCGACATCATCGACGCGGCCTATGCCGCGGCGCGGGTAACGCCCGACGGCATCGACACCGGCGTGGTGATCCTCACCGGCGAGGCGCTGCGCCGGGAGAACGCCGCCGCCATTGCCGAGGTGATTGCGCGCCGCGGAGGTGATCTTGTCTGCGCGAGCGCTGGCCATCACATGGAGGCCCAGCTTGCCGCCTACGGCTCGGGCGCAGCGAAGGTGTCGACGGATCAAGCGAAGCGCATTCTCAACGTGGACATCGGCGGCGGCACCACCAAGCTCGCGCTCATCGATCGCGGCCGCATCGTCGCCACGGCCGCGCTGCATATCGGCGGCCGGCTGCAGGCGATGGACGCCAAGGGGCGCATCGTGCGGCTGGAGCCGGGCGGCGCGCGCCACGCCAAGGCCACCGGCTTCGACTGGAAACGCGGAGACGTGCCTGAAGGCGCCGGGCTCGACCGCGTGGCGGAAAGCATGGCCGACTCGCTGTTGAAATTCGATTCCTTCTACCTGACGGAGCCCATCGCGCTCGAAAACATCGACGGCGTAATGTTCTCGGGCGGCGTCGCCGAATATGTCTACGGCCGGGAGTCGCGCGATTTCGGCGACCTCGGGCGGCGCCTCGGCCATGCGCTGAAAAAGCGCATCGACTCAGGCGCCCTGCCTTGGCCGCTGCTGCCGCCGGGCGAGTGCATCCGCGCCACCGCGCTCGGCGCCTCCGAGTACAGCGTGCAGCTCAGCGGCAACACCTGCTACATCTCGGATCCGGGAACGCTGCTGCCGAGGCGCAACCTGCAGGTGCTGCATCCCGACATTGACCTTTCCGGGAATATTTCTTCAGGTGCAATTGAAAAGGCCATTCGCTCCCACTTCACCGCGTTCGACCTTATTGAAGGCGAGGCCGAAGTCGCCCTCGCCTTCCGCTGGAGCGGCGCGCCCGCCTACGAGCGCATCGCCGCGCTGGCGGCCGGGCTGTGCCTCGCGCTGCGCGCCAGCCTGGCGAAGGCGCTGCCGCTGTACGTGGTGCTGGACGGCGACATCGCGCAGACGCTCGGCGCGATCCTGCGCGAGGAGCGCGGCGTGAAGAATCCGCTGCTGGTGATCGACGGCATCGACCTGCGCGACTTCGACTACATCGACCTCGGCCGCGTGCGCCTGCCGTCGCGCACCGTGCCCGTCACTGTAAAGTCCCTCCTCTTCAATCAGGACCCCCGAACATGAGCGCAGCCAAGGACGCCCTCGTCGCCAACGACATGGCGATCAAGTTCGCCACCGAGAAGGACACGCCCTACACGCGCTGGATTCGCCAGCAGGGGCTGGACATCATCGGCGCGCACTACGTCCCCGACCTGCGCACGGTGGCGCTCAAGCCCTGGGCGCGCCGCGGCGGCGCGGGCGTCTACGTCAATCACGAAGCCTCGCGCACCTCCAACGACTGCTACGTCTGCGAGATCCCGGCGGGCGGCAAGCTCGAGCCGCAGCGCCAGCTGATCGAGGAGATGATCCTGGTGCTCGACGGCCGCGGCTCGACCACGGTGCGCAACAACGCCGGCCAGGGCGTGACCTTCGAGTGGCAGGCGGGGTCGCTGTTCGCCATCCCGCTCAATGCCTGGCACCAGCATTTCAACGGCTCGGGTCGCGAGCCGGCGCGCTTTGTCGCGGTCACCAACGCGCCGTCGGTGATCAACACCTTCGGCGAGGTCGAGTTCGTGTTCGGCTGCGAGCACGACTTTCGCAGCCGCTTCGACGGAGCCGCCGACTACTTCAGCCGCAAAGGCGAACAGAAAGGCCTGCTGCTCGAGACCAACTTTGTCGCCGACGCCGTCAACCTGCCGCTGATCAGCGCCAAGGAGCGCGGCGCAGGCGGCGGCCACATCCGCTTCAACATGGCCAACGGCTCGATGAACAGCCACATCAGCCAGTTCCCGGTCGGCACCTACAAGAAGGCGCACGCCCACGGCCCCGGCGCGCATGTCATCGTCCTCGGCGGCGAGGGCTACACCCTGATGTGGCCGGAAGGCGAGGAACCGCGCCGCTTCGACTGGAAGCGCGGCGCCATGGTGGTGCCGCCCAACCGCTGGATGCACCAGCACTTCAACACCGGCACCACGCCCTCCCGCTACCTCGCCTTCAAGCACGAGTCGGTGGCGATCCGCAACACGCAGGGGGTGCCGAAGGCCTGGATCAGCCGCCGCCTCGGCGGCGACCAGATCGACTATGCCGACGAAAGTCCTGTGGTGCGCCGCTGGTTCGCCGAGGCTCTTGCTAAAAACGGACTCGCGCCGAAAATGGACGAGGCTTACCGGGCGGACCTCCCACAGGCCGGAGATTAATGAAAAATATTTTTTTTCTGGTACTCCTGTGTGTCGCGCCGCTGGCCGCGGCCCAGCCCTACGCGGGCAAGACCGTCACCATCATCGTCGGCTACAAGCCCGGCGGCGGCTACGACGCCACCGCGCGGCTCATCGCGCAGCACCTGCCTAAGTACCTGCCCGGAAAGCCGACGGTAATCGTGCAGAACATGCCGGGCGCGAACAGCATCATCGCCGTCAACCATCTCTACAACATCGCCAAGCCCGACGGCCTGACGCTCGGCACCTTCAACCGCAACATGCCGATCGCGCAGCTCACCGGCGTAAAGGGCGTGAAATTCGACCTGACGAAATTCGCCTGGGTCGGCTCGGCGGCGAGCGAGACCACGGTGCTCGCGATCCGCACCGACCTGCCCTACAAGACGTTCGAGGAGCTCCGCAAAGCGCCGAAGCCGGTGGTGATCGGCGCCACCGGGCCCGGCGCCAATACCTACGACTTCCCGCTGCTGCTCAAGGAGCTGCTCGGCGCCAACCTGAAGATCGTCACCGGCTATTCGAGCAGCGCCGACATCATGCTCGCCGTCGAGCGCGGCGAAGTCGACGGGCGCGCCGGTTCCTGGAGCTCGCTGCTGCCGTTCATCGAGCGCAAGCTGGTGCGGCCGGTGGTGCGTGCGCGCCTGCGCGAGTCGGGCGCCGAGCGCCTGCCCTCCGACGAGAGCTTCGCGCCCAACCCCCGCGCCAAGGCCATCCTCGCGCTGCGTTCCGCGCCGGAGGCGGTGGCCCGTCCCTACGTCATGCCGCCGCGCACCCCCGAATCGCTGCTTCGTCTCATGCGCGAAGCGTTCGCCAGTACGCTCAAGGATCCCGCGGTGATGGCGCAGGCGGCGAAGGCGAAGCTCGAGCTCAATTACCTGCCGGGCGACGAGGCGCTGCAGGTGCTGCGCGAGGTGCTGTCGCAGCCGAAGGAGATGGTCGACGACTTCGGCAAATACGTGAAGTTCGGCGAGTAGCCGTGCTCGACGCCTTCCTGCAGGGCCTGCTCCTCGTCCTGCAATGGAAGGCGCTCGCCTTCATGCTGTTCGGTGTGGCGCTCGGCTTCTGGGTCGGGCTGCTGCCGGGCCTGGGCGGCGCGACCACGCTGGCGCTGATGCTGCCCTTCGTCTACACCATGCAGCCCGCGGAGGCCTTCGCCTTTCTGCTCGGCATGCACTCGGTGGTCACCACCACCGGCGACATCACCTCGATCCTGTTCGGCGTGCCGGGCGAAGCCACCACCGCGGCGATCATCCTCGACGGCCACGCCATGGCGAAGAAGGGCCAGGCCGGGCGCGCGCTCGGCGCCGCGCTCACCGCCTCGCTGATCGGCGCGCTGATCGGCGCGGCGGCGCTCGCCCTCGCCATCCCCGTGGTGCGCCCGCTGGTGCTGACCTTCGGCTCGCCCGAGCTCTTCATGCTCGCCATCGTCGGCCTCGCCTTCATCGCCTCGCTCAGCGCGCAGGGCGCGCGCGGCATGGTGCGCGGCTTCCTCGCCGGCGGGCTGGGCCTGATGCTCGCCATGATCGGCCAGGACCCGCAGGCCGGCGTCGCGCGCTACACCGGCGACTCGCTCTACCTCTCGCAGGGCCTGGATCTGGTGCCGGTGCTGGTGGGCCTGTTCGCCATCCCGGAGATCATCGAGCTCGTGGTGCGCGGCACCTCGATCGCCGGCGGCCTGCCGTCGCAGCGCGTCAGCTCGGGCGCACTCGAAGGCGTGAAGGACGCCTTCCGCCACATCGGGCTCACTCTGCGCTGCAGCCTGATCGGCACCTTCATCGGCATCATGCCGGGCCTCGGCGGCTCGGTGGCGCAGTGGCTCGCCTACGGCCACGCCTCGCAGAGCGCGAAGACGCCCGCCGAGCGCGAGGGCTTCGGCAAGGGCGACGTGCGCGGCGTGCTCGGGCCCGGCGCGGCCTGCAATTCGAAGGAAGGCGGCGCGCTGATCCCGACCATCGCCTTCGGCGTGCCGGGCAGCACGGCGATGGCGATCCTGCTCGGCGCGTTCTTCCTGCTCGGCCTGGTGCCGGGTCCCGACATGCTGAGCCAGCACCTGGCGCTCACCTTCTCGATGGTCTGGACCATCGTCATCGCCAACGTCGTCACCGTGGCGGTGTGCTTCCTGCTCCTCAACCGCCTCGCCGCGCTCACCACGGTGCGCGTGAGCCTCTTGGTGCCGGTGGTGCTGGTGCTGGTGTTCGTCGGCAGCTACACCGCCAACAGCCAGTACGCCGACATCGTGGTGACGCTGGTGTTCGGCGTGGTGGGCTGGCTGATGGTGCGCGCCGGCTGGGCGCGTGCGCCGCTGGTCCTCGGGCTGGTGCTCGGCAAGATCGCCGAGAACTACCTCTACATCTCGGTCGATCGCTACGCAGCCGCCTGGCTCGGCCGCCCGGTCGTCGTCGTCCTCCTGGTCTGCGCCGTCGCCGTCATCGCCTACCCCGCGATCCAGGGCTGGCGCGCGAAACGGGCCGCCCGTGCATAACCGCGCCTCGCTGATCCTCAGCTCCGCCGTCGCGCTCTTCGCCGCCTGGGGCCTCGTCAGCGCGATGTCCTGGCCGCTCAAGGCCAAGCTCTTCCCGCTCGTCGTCGGCATCCCGCTCCTCTGCCTCGCCATCGCGGAAATCATCTACTCCCTGCGCGACAAGAGCACCGAGCCGCCGCGGGACATTCCCGCCGACGTGGAGCGCCATCGAAGCCTCGTCGCCGCCGGCTGGATCCTCGCCTTCTTCGCCGCCATCGTCCTCCTCGGCTTCGACATCGCCGTGGCGGTGTTCGTCTTCCTCTATCTGGTCATCCAGGGCAAGGAGCGCTGGATCTTCTCGGCCATCTTCGCCGCCGCGACCTGGGCATTGTTCTACGGCCTCTTTGATCGCCTGCTCCATCTACCTTTTCCCGCCGGTTGGCTGCTTGAATTGTTGGGATTCGGTTGAAATGAAATCCCTAGATATCGAGACTTCTTTTAGTGCCGCAAGATTGCGGATTTTTGGACGTTAGCCCGCACTCTCCTCGACTTAGCTATGGCGACCAACAACGAGCATTGGCTGCAGCGTGTTCGCTACACAGCCGCCGAGCCTACCGCGTGGCTTTCTCGTGCCGGAACGCTCCGCCAGGCTGCGGAAGATCTCTGGCGCTCTGGCAACGCGCACTCTCAAAGTCCCGGATCAGAACTCGGTGCAACGGTTTTAGCGAATTGGACCAGCCCCGGCTTTGTGCCTCCCGAAACCGGTGGCAGCACATGTGACGTCTGCTTCATGGTGTTCGGCTTCGCTCTTGAGAATCTCGCAAAGGGCATCATCGTTTGCCGCGACCCTAGCTTGGTGTCACGGGCTCGACTCAAGAGTTGGCATGGCGCAGGGCACGATCTCGTGGTTCTATTCAGCCGCGCCGGTATTGCTACATCCACGGAAGAGCAGCAAACTCTGGAGCGCGTCGCACGCATAGCCGAATGGAAAGGTCGATACCCGGTGGCAATGAACTTCTATGATGTCGGGATTCAGGACCCCATTATTGGTCATGTTGCCGTTAGCAACGTGTGGCCGGCTGATGAGTTCGCTCGCCTGTGTCAGCTCTATGAGCGCGCAAAAGCCAGCCTTGTAGAAGTGATGGAGAAAATCCCAGCCCTTCCCACGGGGTACAAGTTCGAATGAAGTGGCGCGCCAGTGAGTACAACAGTGCGGGCTAACCCGTCGCTTCAGCCGACTCACTACGGCTGGCTTGGTCAGCCTCCGCGAGCAGCTAAGCTCGAATGTTAGACAGCCCACTCTTGGGGGAAGCTTATGGCTACGTTTGACATAAAGGGTCCGTTACAAGTGCCGACCTACGACGGAAAGGCGGCAAAGATCGTCGACTCAGAGGCTCTTTCAGATTTTTGGAAAGCTAGCGGCGTATCAGAACGTCGCGGCTGCTACCTATTCGCTGTCCGGGCAAGCAAGGGTATCCGTCCGGTCTATGTGGGCCGAGCCACCAAGACTTTCAAACAAGAGGTTTTCACTTCGCATAAGCTTGAGAAGTACCAGCGATGCTTAGCCGATGTTGGAAAGGGCACGCCGGTGCTCTTCTTCCTAATGCTGCCCAAAGCAAAAGGCAAACCGAACATCAAGATAATTAAACAGGCTGAAGACTTCTTGATCCAAACGGCCGTCTCTCGAAATCCAGAACTACTTAACGTCAAGGGCACCGAACTTGAGGAATGGGGAATAGCTGGCGTGTTTCGAGGTGGATCGGGCAAGCCGTCCAAGTCGGCTATTGCTCTTAAAAAAGCTCTGGGCTTATAGGAACCGTGCTGTCTATTTACTGCGGACGTTAGGTATCGCGGGGTCGCTGTGGCGCTTCTACCCAAAGGTGTGACTCGAAAGAAAGCTGCCGAAATGCTTGCGTCGGTGAACAAGGAGCTTGCGACGATCCCTATCGTTCCCAGGCGATTGCGTCGACTACAGAGATTGCGCAATGAACTTACGCGAAAGGTTTCACAACTGCGAAGTTCATTTGTTGGTGGCGGCTTGCCGACACTTGGCAAGCGAAAGTAAGGTCAAAGACGGCCCGAATGACCGTTGCCCTCCAGCTAGCGACTACTCGCGAGGAAAGGTTACTCAGGGAGTTCGGGACGGCGATTAGCGCAACGTCGGCCCAAGATATGACGGCATGGGGCGGCCGGAGTGTAAGCATCCTCGGCGAGGTCACGATTCGTCGAGGAAAGAACTTTGGCACGCTAGTGGCTTGGATTTGGAATTTTCTGAGCAAAGAGACAGAGGGCCTTCTTAAGGCAATTCGTCAAGGTGACACACTTCCCCATCTAAATGCTCGGGCGACCGCAGCGCACGATCAAGCGCTGGCCATCGGTCGCGACTTCGCCGCACTCTACGACACACTGTCGTCCAATTTGCAGAATCGGCCAAAGGAGACCGCGCCTAAGCTAGTCGCGGGCGTACTTGGCTTTTTAGTCGGCTCCGGCGGAGTGCAGGGTGACGGTGGAGTTCCCGACCTTGATTTCCTCGGCGGAATCGGAGCCCATCGGTCGATACTGACGCATTCTGTCGTTGCGGGGGTCATTGTGGAGACGCTCGTCCTTGGCGTCCTCGATCTCTCCCGGACGGTCTACAAGAACCTGCCCGAGAATCACGATCCCCTTTGGGAGGATCTAAACAACGCGAGCGGTGAAGTATTTGCCGCGCTCAGCACAGGCCTCAGCGCCGGAATCGCTTACCACCTGGGCGTGGACGCCACAATCGACGGCGAAGGTACGTATAAGGACCTTCCGGTGTCACTGCCTCAGGTTGGCCATCAGGCCATCTTGGGAGCTAACGCAGTTATTGAAGGCGTTGACGCAGCGAAGAGGGCTACAGAAACCACGGCAAACGAAATTGATGGAAAGGTCTTTGGCACGTTTCGCGATGCTGCGGAATTCGCGAAACGTGACCGCGGGTGGGTCATCCTCCGAGCGGGTGATGGGCAGGGCTTCCGCGTACTGCGCAAGGTGCCTCGCGAAGGAAGGCCGCCTCAAACAGCGCATCCGGGACCCACGCGCAACCGCGGCGCGTGACCTCAACTAGAACGTTAGGCTGTATATAGCGCATGGCGGTCCGGATTGCTGAGGTAATGCACCGTTCCTGGCCCGATGAGGAGCGCGTGCGTAAAGCCCTCAGTCCGTTCGCACTAACTCCGGAGAAAATCGCCTCGACAATTGGCGGGTGTGTTCATACACCGGAGTCCTATCAGCAAGGCGGGCTGCAGCAGTTTCTCGCCTCCAGTATCGAGCGGCACCTAGAGTCTGCCCTTACCATCGTTGATGGTCTCTCGTCCGCGGACAACCGCTATAGCCCGGACTTAAACGAAAAAGCGGACTTCGCACTTGCTCACGATCGCTCGAAGCCCCGCGTGTTTTTTGAAGTTGAATTCCGCCCCAACGTCGAAAAGGATCTTGTGAAGTTTCAGATCGGCGCCAACCGCGGAACGCTTGCCGCTGGCGTGCTGGTGTTGGCTGCAGAGCGCTCAAACATCAACGCCGCTTACACCACAATGCCCGAATACCGCAAATTTTCGCGCATCATTGATGAATTGCGCCCCTCTTACCCTCTGTTGCTCGTAGGCATTCGAATCGCTAGTGATACCGCCTAGCAGCGTGTTGCCGACCGACACCTACTACTCACCGCCACGAACTAAGTTTGCTGCAGAAAAACGCAGAATTTAGGCTGGTACTTTTAGTTTGGTAGCGAGGTAGCGCTTCACTCGCTCGGCGTCGAGCGCGACCCTCGGGTCGTATTCCGGCGCGTCTTCCAGCTGCTCGAGGTCGTTCAGGCCGCAGTACTTGTAGATGCGGTTGGTGGCGGAGATCAGGCGCACGGGGTGCGCGGGGTCGGCGTTGAAGTGCTGGTGGATGGTGTTGGGCGGGATGTAGATGACGTCGCCCGCCTCCCAGTCGTAGCGCTTGACCTCGGCCTGCGGCACCCACTCGTACTTCACTTTTACTTCGAGGTCGCAGTCCTGGTGCAGGTCGTAGCCACGGCCTTCGAGGACGTAGAGGCACTCCTCGGCCAGGTGGCGGTGCTTGCCCGAGCGGCTGCCGGGCGGAATGATCTGCATGTAGGCGTCCACCGTCTCCATGCGGGTGTTGAGCGCTTCGTTCAGCAGGTGCTTGAGCAGCCCCTGGCGCGCCATTTCCCACGGCATGTCGGTCGGATGGACGACTTTCTTGCGCTTCGCATTGCGCTGGGGTGCGGTCTGCGCGTCCTCGAGAAGACCTTGGTAGATTTTTTCGTTGCGATTCCCCGCACGCCACGCTTTGGATTCACCCCAAGCCATGATCAATCCTCGTGATCGTGGTTGTGGTCATGCTCTTCCTCCCGCGGATGGAAGTGCTCTCCCCCGGGCGCCGGCTCGGTCGGCCGGTACTCGACCATCTTCTGGAACAGCATGTTCATGAACAGGTACATCGGCTTCGCCTTCAGCACCAGCGCGCGCGCCGGCTTGTCCGGGCTGGCGTTGAAGTGCTGGTGCACGCAGTTGTTGTGCACCACCACCACGTCGCCCGCCTGCCACTCGTATTTCACGCCGTCGTGGATCTCGTAGCCCTTGCCGTCGAGGATGTAGAACGCCGCCTCGTTGACGTGGCCGTGCTTCTGCGACTTGCCGCCGGGGCCGTATTCCTCGAGGTGGATGTGCAGCGTCTGCGTCATGCCGTCCTTCGGCTCGACGTAGTGGCGGCTATAGGCCTGCGGGCCGTCGATGAACTTGATTTGCTTGCCCTTGCGCACGCGCGGCACGGCGCGAAGGCGCGCCAGCTCCTCGCGCAGGTTGTAGTGGCCCTGCATGCCGCGCACGAACACGCGGTCCTTCTTGCCGTGGTACTGGGACTCGGCGCCCTTGGGCGGTGTGTCGGCGGCCGGGGGTGTTTTCTTCATTCGGCGATGGTACTAGACGGTAACCGGATCGGTGTCGGGCTGCGGGAACAGCCCGTGGCGCGCGTGCTCGCGGAAATGCTGCTCGCGCGGCAGCTCGATGGCGCAGGAGCGCACGCGCTGCTCGTCGGCCAGCAGGCCAGGGATGGGCTTGCCGTCCCGGTTGGCTTTCGCCGCGTCCAGTAATTTTTTTCGCGCCATCACGATGCCGCGATCCGTCGGACAGAGGTTCTCGCGCGTGCGATCCTGGACCACGCCCATGCTCTCCTGCAGCGAGGCGTCCTGCATGCCGATGCCCTCGATGCCGGAAAAGGTGTGCCCCTTCGCCTGCCCCTTGCGGTCCATCAGGTAGTCGTTGGTCTTGTTCTGCAGCGGGACGAAGCTGCCGGGCACGTATTTGACGTGAATCCCTTTGCCGGACTTCATCGCCACCAATTCTTTTTTATTGAGATTACGGCGCGGGTGGTAGTTGATGCTCCAGGCCCAGCAATGCTGGTCGTCGATCGGCACCCAGACGTGCGCGCCGAGCGGATGGCCGGCGCGCGGCGGGATGATGGTGTGGGTCGGCAGCACCCAGGGCGTGACGCGCCAGTAGTAGCGCCCGGCGTCCGCGTTGCGGCGCGCGCCGATCAGCAGGCCGCCGGGAAAATCCACGATGTCGAATTCCGGCTGCCGGTCATGCAGGTTGTACTGGTTGCCGCGGCTGCCCTTGAACAGCGGGTCGCGCTTCAGCGCCGCGCCGTGCAGGAACGAGACGTGCGACGAATCGATGCCGCCTTCCAGCGCCTGCAGCCAGTTGGATTCCTGCAGGCGCTTGGAAACGAAGCGCCGGCCGGGCGGCACGCGCGCCCATTCGATCGCCGGCGGCTCGGGCTGCTGCGCCGGCGGCCCCATGTAGGTCCACACCACGCCGCCCAGTTCGAGGCAGGGGTAGGACTTTAACTTCATCCGCTTCCGCATTGGACCCGCATTTCCCTCTGATGGCAGGTCAACGCATTGTCCGGTGATGTCGTATTTCCAGCCGTGGTAGGCGCAGCGCAGCCCGCACTCCTCGTTGCGGCCGAACCAGAGCGACACGCCGCGGTGCGCGCAGAACTCGTCGATCAGGCCGATTTTTCCGTTCGAATCCCTGAAGCAGATCAAGGGCTCGCCCAGCAGCGTCACCCGCACCGGCGGGCAATCGGGCTTGGCGACTTCGGCCGACAGCAGCGCCGGCAGCCAGTAGCGCCGGAACAGGTCGCCCATCAGCGTGCCCGCGCCCGTGCGCGTGAGGATTTCGTTTTCTTCGCGGTCAATCATTGGTCGCCCCGGAGGCCTTCACCACCGGCTCCCAGCGCTTCAGCTCGTAGGCGACAAAGGCGGTGAATTCTTTCGCGTCGAGGCCATTGGGCACGATGCCGTCGTGGCGCAGGCGCTCGCGCACGTCCTGGGAGCTGAGCGCCTTGCGCACGGCGAGATTGAGCTCGCGCACCACGTCGGCAGGCAAGCCGGCGGGACCGGAAAGCGAGAACCACACGGTGGCGACGAGGTCCGGATAGCCCGATTCGGCGAAGGTCGGCACATCAGGATAGTCCGGCAAGCGCTCCGCGGCGCTTATGGCGAGCGCACGGGCGCGCCCCGCCTTGATCTGACCAGCCGCCGTGGAAAGCGTGGTCGACACCGCGGCGATGTGCCCGGCCATCAGGTCGGTGACCGCCGCCGAGGCGCCCTTGTAGGGCACGTGCTGCAGGTCCACCCCGGCCTGGCGCTTGAAGAGCTCGGCAACGAGCTGCCCCTGCGTGCCGTTGCCCGGCGAGCCGTACGAATATTTTCCAGGATGTTTTTTCAATAAATTAATGAATTGTTTAAGATCAGAAGCGGCAACAGTTGGATTCACCACCAGCACCGCCGGCGGCCCGCCGAACAGCGCGATATGCGTGAAGTCGCGCAGCGGATCGTAGGGCGTGCCCTGCGGCAGGTGCGGCGCGATGACGTGCGAAGCAATGCCCGAGACCACCAGCGTATAGCCGTCGGGCGCCGCCTTGGCGACAAGCTCCGAGCCGAGCACGCCGCCGGCGCCTGGCCGGTTCTCGACCACGAACGTCGCTTTCAGGTCCTCGGAGAGCTTCTGCGCTGCGATGCGCCCCAGCGTATCGGCGCTGCCGCCCGGCGCAAACGGCACGACGATGCGGACAGTCCGGTCAGGCCACGCCAACGCCGCTGTTGCGTTTAACAGCAAAAACAAAACTGTTAAGAAGAACCGCATACGGCCGATTCTATAATCAAGCGATGACCGAATGCATCGACGTTCACACCCACATCGTCCCCGAGAGCTTCCCGCCCTACGCGGGAAAGAACGCCAACGTCCCCTGGCCCTCGATGGCCGAGGCGCAGGCCTGCCACAAGCACGTCATGATCTCCGGCAAGCTCTACCGCACGGTTGCCGACGGCAGCTGGAGCGTGCCGCGGCGCATCGAGCAGATGGGCGAAATGCAAGTTACGCGTCAGGCGATCTCGCCGATGCCGGAGCTGCTCTCCTACTGGCTGCCGCTGGAAGACGCCAAGGTAATGATCCGCTATCTCAACGACGAGGTGGCGCGCATGATTTCGCTCGCTCCGGATCGATTTATCGGCCTGGGGGCGGTGCCGTTGCAGGATGTTGATTCTTCGCTTTCCGAGCTTCACCACATTATTAATATTTTGAAATTCAAGGGCGTCGAAATCGCCAGCCACGTCAACGGCACTTCCATCGGCGACCCGCGCTTCGAGCCCTTCTTCGCCGAGTGCGAGAAGCTCGGCGCGGCGATCTTCGTGCACGCGCTGCGCCCGGCGGGCCAGGACCGCATCGTCGGCACCGGATTCATCGAGCAGGCGGTGTGCTTTCCCGGCGACATCGGCCTAGCCTGCGCCTCGATGATCACCGGCGGCATCGCTGCGAGGCATCCGAAGCTGCGCATGGCCTTCAGCCACGGCGGCGGCGTGATGTCGATCCTGCTGCCGCGCCTGATGCACGCCTGGAAAAAAATACCGAAGGCGCGCGAATCGGTCATCGAGGCGCCCGAGGTCACGGCGAAGCGCTTTTACTACGACGAGCTGGTGTTCAGCCCGCGCGCCATCGACTTCGTGATCGACACTTTCGGCAAGACGCAGGTGGTGGTCGGCACCGACTACCCGTTCGCCATGGGCGACTTCACGCCGATGAAATCCATGGACCATCTCGACGCCGCCACGATTACGGCCATCACCTCTGTCAACGCGCGCCGCTTCCTAGGATTGCCGGCAGCACCTCGCTGATCGACTCCCGAAACACCGCGTCGGCCTGGTCGTCGAACGGCGTCGGCTGGGCATTGACGATGATGGTTCTGGCGCCGGCCGCGCGCGCGACGTCAAAGGCGCCGGCGATCGGGTACACCTGCAGGCTGGTGCCGACCGAGACAAAGACGTCGGCCTCCTCCGCCACGCGCATCGCCCGGTCTATCACCTCCGGCAGCAACTGCTGGCCGAAGGAAATGGTGTCGCTCTTCAGGATGCCGCCGCAATCGCGGCAGTGCGGATCCGATTCGCCCGCCCGCACCCGCTCGAGCACTGCCTGCATCGGGCCGCGCATGCCGCAGCCCCAGCACATGAACTTGCGCATCGTGCCGTGCACCTCGATCACCTTGTCGGAAGAATTGCCGGCGATCTGGTGCAGCTCGTCGATGTTTTGCGTAATCAGGCCATGCAGTTTTTGTCTTTTTTCCAGCATCACTAAAGCCAAATGACCCGGGTTCGGTTTCGCCGTCCAGGCCGGACTCGACAGCCGGTTCTGCCACGAGAGCTTGCGCACCTCGGGATCGGCCAGGTAGAAATGGATGTTGGACATCTTCTCGGCCAGGGGATTTTTCGTCCACAGGCCCTGCGGGCCGCGGAAATCCGGAATGCCGGAGTCGGTGGAAATGCCGGCGCCGGTGAGTACCACCACGCGCCCGGCGGCGTCGATCCAGGAGCGCACATCGGCTATGATTTCGCGGTCCACGCGATGAGTATCGCCAACATCCAGCGCCTCATCAACGCCTGCACGCCGCTTTGGGCCGGCGAGGCCGAAGTCGTGCGCGCCTACTGGAAATCTCCCAAGCGGACGGTGCAAACCGACATGCTGTGGCTGCAGCGCCAGTGCTTCAAGGAATTCTGGGGCTCCGGCGTCGGCAAGTACGACCGCGGCGGCGTGGTCCCCGGCCAGCTGAAGACCCTCGCCGGCAAGATCCTCGACACCGACACTGGCATCGACCGCGATGAAGTCCTCGACATCCTGGACGGCATTCGCGCGGAACTCAGCCACTACTGCGCCTTCGCCGACCTGCACGACGAGATCCGGCCGGCGGGCGCGCCGAAGATCCATCCCGGCATGCTGCAGCCCTGGCCTGAAGAGGACGCTCTCACGGCCCTGCGCTACCAGCACCAGGCCGACCATGGCGCGCTCGGCATGCGCGCTTGCAAGCTGACCGAAGGCGGCTACTGCACGCTGTTCTCCGAGGGCATGGCGCTCAAGGGCAAGTCCGGCCTCGAAGGCAAGATCGCCGAAGCCTGCGCCAAGGTCTACGACGACGAATTCGGCCACATGCTCGCCGGCATCGCCGGCATTGCCGAGGAAAACCTGTCGGCGGCCGACTGGAAGCTGCTGGAAACCCTCGCCGCCGAGCAACTGCGCCAGCGTGTCCGCATGCGGAACGGCCAGTTCGGCTATCCGCTATCCGAGGAGCGCGTGCAGGCCATCTATCGCGGCGAGATCGCGCCGCTCGAGTTCGACTACCGCCGGGCGAAGCTCGCCGCCTAGGGCATCTGGATCTTGCCGCCCGGGCCGGGCGGCGGCAGCCCGCCCTGCGGGATGACGATCTGCGACTGCTGCTGGCGGCGCAGCTCCTGCAGTTCCTTCACCG
>DASWEU010000218.1:0-4569 GCA_036394595.1 Burkholderiales bacterium
CCGCCTATGGCAGCGCCGAGAACGCGGTGGCCGCGCTGAAGGCGGGCGCCTTCGACTACGTTTCCAAGCCGGTCGGGCTGGAGCAGCTGCGCGCGCTGGTGCGCTCGGCGCTGGCGCTGCCGCAGCGCGATGCGGCGCTGCCGCGCGGCCAGCGGCTGCTGGGGGCGAGCGCGCCGCTCGCGCAGGCGCGCCAGATGATCGGCAAGCTCGCGCGCACCCAGGCGCCGGTGTACATCTCCGGCGAATCGGGCAGCGGCAAGGAGCTCGCCGCGCGCCTGATCCACGAAAACGGCTCGCGCCGCGAGCGGCCGTTCGTCCCGGTCAACTGCGGCGCCATCCCCGAGAACCTGATGGAGAGCGAGTTCTTCGGCTACAAGAAGGGCGCGTTCACCGGCGCGGCGGAGGATCGCGACGGCTTCTTCCAGGCGGCAAGCGGCGGCACGCTGTTTCTCGACGAGGTGGCCGAGTTGCCCCTCGCCATGCAGGTGAAGCTGCTGCGCGCGATCCAGGAGAAGCGCGTGCGCAAGGTCGGCGCGCCGCAGGAAGACCCGGTCGACGTGCGCATCATCTGCGCCACGCACCAGAAGCTCGCCGCGCTGGTGGCGGCGGGGCGCTTCCGCCAGGATCTGTTTTACCGCATCAACGTCATCGAGCTGCCGATGCCGCCGCTGCGCGAGTGCAGCGAGGACATCGGCGCCATCGCCGGCGCGATTCTCGAGCGCCTGGCGGCGCAGTCGGGCGCCGGCGCCGCGGCGCACCTCGCGCCGGCCGCGCTCGAGCAGCTCGCGCAGTACGATTTTCCCGGCAACATCCGCGAGCTCGAGAACATCCTCGAGCGCGCGCTGGCGCTCTCCGGCGCCGATCTGATCGAGGTCGAGGACCTGCGCCTTGCGCCGCCAGCGGCGCTCGAGGGCGAAGCGGCGCCGGCGGCCGCCGGCGGCGCGGAGGCGCTGCCCGAGTACCTCGACGCGCTCGAGCGCAAGGCGATCCTCGAGGCGCTGGGCAAGACCGGCTTCAACCGCACCGCCGCCGCCAAGCTGCTGGGCATCACCTTTCGTCAGCTTCGCTACCGGATGCAGCGCCTTGGGATCAAGGAAGAGAATCGTCCCTGACCGTTATTTAGCCTCTCCAAACTGCGACGCCCGGCCGAGAGGCACGGCCATTACGCTGCTGGTGGTCCACGCGATCAGCCTGCCGCCGGGGCGCTACGGCGGCGATGCTATCGAGCGGCTGTTCACCAATCGCCTGGACCCGGCGGCGCACCCGTATTTCCGCGGCATCGCGCACCTGAAGGTGAGCTCCCACTTCCTGATCCGACGCGACGGCGAGCTGGTGCAGTTCGTGCCGGTGCGGCGTCGCGCCTGGCACGCCGGACTTTCGTCCTGGCGCGGGCGCAGCCGCTGCAACGACTACTCGGTCGGCGTCGAGCTCGAGGGCGCGGAAGACGCGCCGTTCCGGCCGGCGCAGTATCGGCGCCTGCGACAGCTGATCCGCCATCTTTGCGCCACGCTGCCTCTGCGCGACATCGCCGCGCACAGCGATGTGGCGCCGGGGCGCAAGACCGATCCGGGCGCGCACTTCGATTGGGCGCGCCTGCTGCAGCAGCTCGCGACCGGCTAGATTCCGCTACCTATATATAGTGCTGCAAGCGGGGACTCACCCCGCCCCTTGTGCTGCGCCGCCGCATTACCCCTATATCTAGGGTTCGACCGCCTCCCACCCACAGTATTTAGTAGACCGCCGCTTGCAAAAACCAGCCCCCCTGTGTACGCTGGTACTAGATCTAGTGATTAAACAGGCATATCGGACTAGATGTTGTAGAGGTTAGGCAGGTCGTCATGGAACCGCAATAACAAGGCGGCTGACGGTCCCGGAAACAGAGTCGGAGAGGCACGGGGGGAAGGGGACATGCAAATCGCTCAGGAAAATGTCGCGCGCGACCCCGCTGTGGGCGTTGCGGCCCCTGAGGTCACGGGCGGAGCGCGCGGGCCGTTTGCCGATTACAAGATCATCCGCCGCAATGGCGCGGTGGTCGGCTTCGAGCCGGGCAAGATTTCGGTGGCCATGACCAAGGCCTTCCTGGCGGTCAACGGCAGCCAGGGGGCCGCCTCGGCGCGCATCCGCGACATCGTCGCCACCCTCACCGAGTCCGCGGTCAACGCCCTGGTGCGGCGCCAGCCGCAGGGCGGCACCTTCCACATCGAGGATGTGCAGGATCAGGTCGAACTGGCGCTGATGCGTTCGGGCGAGCACGACGTCGCGCGCGCCTATGTGCTCTATCGCGAAGAACGCTCGAAGGCGCGCGCGCAGGAAAAAGTCGCGAAGGTCGATCATGAAATTCACGTCGTCGAGAACGGCCAGCGCAGGCTGCTCGACCGCGGCGCGCTGGAGCGCCAGATCGCCGCCGCCTGCGCCGGGCTCGCCGGTGCCACGCCGGCGTCGATCCTGGAGAGCACGCTGCGCGACCTCTACGACGGCGTGCCGATGGACGAGGTGCGCAAGTCGGCGGTGCTGGCGGCGCGCGCGCTGATCGAGAAGGACCCGGCCTACAGCTACGTCACCGCGCGCCTGCTGCTCGACACCATCCGCCGCGAAGTGCTCGGCGAGGTCGCCAGCCAGGGGCAGATGGACGCGCGCTACGCCGAATACTTCCCCCAGTTCGTCGAGCGCGGCATCGCCGCGGAGCTGCTCGATCCTGAATTGGCCAGGTTCGATCTGCAGAAATTGGCCAACGCCCTCGACGCGAAAAGAGACCTGCAGTTCGGCTACCTCGGCCTGCAGACGCTCTACGACCGCTACTTCCTGCACGTGCACGGCACCCGAATCGAGTTGCCGCAGGCCTTCTTCATGCGCGTCGCCATGGGCCTCGCGCTGAAGGAGAAGGAGCGCGAGGCGCGCGCCATCGAGTTCTACCACGTGCTGTCGACCTTCGATTTCATGAGCTCGACGCCGACGCTGTTCAATTCCGGCACGCTGCGCTCGCAGCTCTCGTCGTGCTACCTGACGACGGTGGCCGACGACCTCACCGGCATCTACGACGCGATCAAGGAAAACGCGCTGCTGGCGAAATATGCCGGCGGACTGGGCAACGACTGGACCCCGGTGCGCGCGCTCGGCTCGCACATCAAGGGCACCAACGGCAAGTCGCAGGGCGTGGTGCCCTTCCTCAAGGTGGTGAACGACACTGCGGTGGCGGTGAACCAGGGCGGCAAGAGGAAGGGCGCGGTCTGCTCGTATCTCGAAACCTGGCACCTCGACATCGAGGAATTCCTCGAGCTGCGCAAGAACACCGGCGACGACCGGCGCCGCACCCACGACATGAACACGGCCAACTGGATCCCCGACCTGTTCATGCGGCGGGTGATGGAAAACGCCGAGTGGACGCTGTTCTCGCCGTCGGATGCGCGCGAGCTGCACGACAAGTTCGGCAAGGCCTTCGAGGAGGCCTACCTGCGCTGCGAGGACCGCGTGGCGCGCGGCGAGCTCAAGCTCTACAAGAAGATTCCCGCCATGCAGCTGTGGCGCAAGATGCTGTCGATGCTGTTCGAGACCGGGCATCCGTGGATCACGTTCAAGGATCCGTGCAACCTGAGAAGCCCGCAGCAGCATGTCGGCGTGGTGCACAGCTCCAACCTGTGCACCGAGATCACGCTCAACACCTCGGGCGACGAGATCGCGGTGTGCAACCTGGGCTCGGTGAACCTGGTCGCGCACCTGAAGGAAGCGGCGGGGCGGGTGCAGCTCGACTTCGACAAGCTCAAGCGCACCATCCGCATCGCCATGCGGATGCTCGACAACGTCATCGACATCAACTACTACGCGGTCGACAAGGCGCGCAATTCCAACCTGCGCCACCGTCCGGTCGGCCTCGGCATCATGGGTTTCCAGGATTGCCTGCACCGCCTGCGCATTCCCTACGCCTCGCCGGAGGCGGTGGAGTTCGCCGACGGCTCGATGGAGATGGTGGCCTACGCCGCCTACTGGGCCTCGACCGAACTGGCCGAAGAGCGCGGCCGCTACAAGACCTTCCAGGGCTCGCTGTGGGACCGCGGCGTGCTGCCGCAGGACACGCTCGATCTGCTGGCCGCCGAGCGCGGCGGCTATGTCGAGCTCGACCGCTCGGCGGCGCTCGAGTGGGAACCGCTGCGCGAGCGCATCAAGCGCCACGGCATGCGCAACTCCAACTGCCTGGCGATCGCGCCGACCGCGACCATCGCCAACATCGTCGGCGTCTCGGCCTCGATCGAGCCGACCTACCAGAACCTGTTCGTCAAGTCGAACCTGTCGGGCGAGTTCACGGTGGTCAACGACTACCTGGTGGCCGACCTGAAGACGGCCGGCCTGTGGGACGAGGTGATGATTGCCGACCTCAAGTATTTCGACGGCAACCTGGCGCGCATCGACCGCGCGCCGGCGGCGCTACGCCGGCTCTACGCCACGGCCTTCGAGGTCGAGCCGAAATGGCTGGTCGAGGCCGGGGCGCGCCGGCAGAAATGGATCGACCAGTCGCAGTCGCTCAATATCTACATGGCGGGCGCCTCCGGCAAGAAGCTCGACGAAACCTACAAG
>DASWEU010000219.1:0-51317 GCA_036394595.1 Burkholderiales bacterium
ATTTCCTGCGCGTGCAGCGAGCGTCCCGAGGTCTGCGAGTGGAACTTGAGCTTCTGGCTGCGCTCGTTCGCGCCGTAGCGGTCCTTCATCGCCACCGCCCAGATGCGGCGCGCCACGCGCCCGAGCACCGCGTACTCGGGATCCATGCCGTAGGAGAAGAAGAACGACAGGTTGGGTGCGAAATCGTCGATCTTCATGCCGCGCGCGAGATAGGCCTCGACAAAGGTGAAGCCATTGGCGAGCGTGAAAGCGAGCTGCGAGACCGGGTTCGCCCCGGCCTCCGCGATGTGGTAGCCGGAGATCGACACCGAGTAGAAGTTGCGGACGTTGTTGTGGATGAAGTATTGCTGGATGTCGCCCATCACCTTGAGCGAGAACTCGGTGGAGAAGATGCAGGTGTTCTGCCCCTGGTCTTCCTTCAGGATATCGGCCTGCACCGTGCCGCGCACCGCTGCCAGAGTTTTCGCTTTTATTTCTGCAAGCTCTTTTTCGCTGGGCGTTCTGCCCAGTTTCCCGACCTGTTGATCGATGGCGGTATTGAAGAACATCGCCAGGATCGTGGGTGCCGGGCCGTTGATGGTCATCGACACCGAGGTCTCGGGCGCGCACAGGTCGAACCCCCGGTAGAGCTCCCGCATGTCGTCGAGCGTGGCGATCGAGACGCCGGAATTGCCGACCTTGCCGTAGATGTCGGGCCGCTCGTCCGGGTCGAAGCCGTACAGCGTCACCGAATCGAAGGCGGTCGACAAGCGCTTGGCCGGCAGGTCCTTCGACAGCAGGTGGAAGCGCCGGTTGGTGCGGAAGGCGTCGCCCTCGCCCGCGAACATGCGCGTCGGGTCCTCGTTCTCGCGCTTGAAGTGGAACACGCCCGCGGTGAACGGGAATTCGCCCGGCAGATTTTCGCGCAGGCGCCAGCGCAGCAGCGCGCCCTGGTCCTCGTACTTCGGCAGCGCCACCTTCGGCACTTTCGTGTTCGACAGTGAAGTCGTCTTCAATGCCGAACGAATTTCCTTGCCGCGCACCTTCACCACCTGCTCGTCACCCGAATAAGCCCTGACCGTCTCGGGCCAGGACTCGATCAGCTGTGTTGCCACGGGATCCAGGGGCTTTGTCTGCAGGAGCTTCGTGATCTCCGGCAGCTCCTTGCCCAGCATCTGCTGGGTCGCGGCGAGTTGCTGGCGTTCGCGCGCGAGGCGCGCCTGCGCTTCGCCGTGTGCGTGGTAGGCGCGCACGCCCTCGGCGATCTCGGCGAGGTAGCGCGAGCGCTGCGGCGGCACGATGACGTGAACGTTGGAGGAAACCTTGCCTGCCGGCGCCGGCAGGCGGTGCGCGGTGAGCTTGAGGCCCTTTTGCGCCAGCTTCGCCGTCACCGCATGGTAGAGCGCGGTGACGCCGTCGTCGTTGAAGCGCGCGGCGATGGTGCCGTAGACCGGCATCGATTCGGGCGCGCCGCCGAACGCCTGGCGGTTTCTCTGCACCTGCTTGCGCACGTCGCGCAGCGCATCCTCGGCGCCGCGGCGGTCGAATTTGTTGATGGCAACGAAGTCGGCGTAGTCCAGCATGTCGATCTTCTCGAGCTGGCTGGCGGCGCCGAATTCCGGCGTCATGACGTAGAGCGTCGCTTCCGCCAGCGGCACGATGGCCGCGTTGCCCTGGCCGATGCCCGAGGTCTCGGCGATCACCAGGTCGTAGCCCGCGGCGCGGCAGGCGGCGATGGCCTCCGGCAGGCAGTGCGCGATCTCGGCGCCGGAATCGCGCGTGGCAAGCGAGCGCATGAAGATATTGGCGCCGCCGATGGCGTTCATGCGGATGCGGTCGCCGAGCAGCGCGCCACCGGTTTTCTTTCGTGTCGGGTCGACCGAGAGGATGGCGATCTTCAGCCGCTCCTGCTGGTCCAGCCTGAACCGCCGCACCAGCTCGTCGGTGAGCGAGCTCTTGCCCGCGCCGCCGGTGCCGGTGATGCCGAGCACCGGGGCGGGATTGGCTTGCGCTTTTTCCAGCAGGAGATTTTTGTTCTTGAAGACACCCAGTTCCAGCGCCGTGATGGTCTGCGCCAGCGTCTTCGGTTCCTTCTGCGAGGGGTCGAAATCGCAGCGCGCCAGCATGTCGTTGATCATTCCCTGCAGGCCGAGCTTCTGCCCGTCCTCGGGGGTATAGATGCGCGCCACGCCATCGCCCTGCAATTGCTTGATCTCGGCGGCGACGATCACCCCGCCGCCGCCACCGAACACCTGGATATGCGCGCCGCCGCGTTGGCGCAGCAGGTCCACCATGTACTTGAAGTACTCGAGGTGCCCGCCCTGGTAGGACGAGATGGCGACGCCCTGCACGTCCTCCTGCAGCGCGGCGGTGACGACGTCCTCGACCGAGCGGTTGTGGCCGAGGTGGATCACTTCGGCGCCGGAGGCCTGCAGGATGCGGCGCATGATGTTGATCGAGGCGTCGTGGCCGTCGAACAGGCTCGCCGCGGTGACGAAGCGGATCTTGTGCTTCGCCTTGTAGACGAGCTGTTTCGAGTCCGACAGGTCGGTCATGGAGCGAGGCTACTTGACGTTTACGTCAACGTCAACTAAGCCTAGTTGCGATACGACGGGTCGCGGGCGTCGACCATGCGCTGCAGGGCAGCGAAGACGTCGTCGCAGGTGCGCTTCTCGCGCGGCCCGGATTCGCGCACCGTCTGCGCGAACACCTCCGGCCGGATCGGGTGCAGCGCGCCGGCAGCGCTTGCCGCGATCTGCACGTCGCAGGCGCGCTGCAGGGTCCACAGCGCCATGAAGGCCTCCGGCACCGACGGCCCCCACGCGAGCAGCCCGTGGTTGCGCAGGATCACGGTCTGCTTGTCGCCGATGTCGCGCACCAGGCGCTCGCGCTCGCCCTCATCGACCGAGATGCCCTCGAAGTCATGGTAGGCGACGCCGCCGTGCAGCTGCGCGGAATAGAAATTGGTCGGCGAGAGCCCCTCCTTCAGGCAGGCCACCGCCATGCCGGTGGTGGTGTGCGTGTGCATCACGCAACGCGCCCGCTCATTGGCGGCGTGCAGCGCGGAGTGGATGACGAAGCCGGCGCGGTTCACCGGCCAGGGGGATTCGCGCACCGGATTGCCGTCGATGTCGATCAGCACCAGGCTGGACGCCGTCACCTCGTGGTAGCGCAGGCCGAAGGGATTGATGAGGAAGCGGTGCTCGGGGCCGGGCACGCGCACCGTAATGTGGTTGAAGATCATCTCGACCCAGCCGAGCACGTCGAAGATGCGGTAGGCGGCGGCGAGCTCGACGCGCGCCGCGCGCTCGGCATCGGTGATCGGCACCGAACTTGCCGCGCGCGCCTTGGTCTGCATGTAGATCGTCATGGGATTAGAGTTTACCCTTTAGCCTCCCGAGTGCGGACATGAGCGACGCCTGCGGCCACCTGCCATCGCACGACAGTGCCTCGTACCGGCGCGTGCTGTGGTTCGCCCTGGCGGCGAACATCGCCATGTTCGGCGTCGAGCTGGTCGCCAGCGTCCTTTCCGGCTCGTCGGCGCTCGCGGCGGATGCCGCCGACTTCCTCGGCGATTCGGCCAACTATGCCTTGAGCCTGGGCGCCCTCGCCGCCGGCGGCGCCTGGCTTTCGCGCGTCGCGCTGCTCAAAGGCGCGGCGATGTCGGTCTACGGTCTGGCGGTGCTCGCCTACGCCGGCTGGCGGGCGTGGCTCGGCGTGCCGCCCTCGGCGATTACGATGGGCGTGGTGGGCGCGCTCGCACTCGCCGTCAATCTCACCGTCGCCGTGCTGCTCTATCGCTTCCGCGAAGGCGACGCCAACATGAAATCCGTGTGGCTGTGCACGCGCAACGACGTGATTGCCAATCTTCTGGTACTCGTCGCGGCCGCCGGCGTGGCCGGCAGCGCCACGGTCTGGCCGGACGTGGCGGTCGCTGCGGTGCTCGCCTGCCTCGGCCTGTCGTCCGGGCGCATCGTAATGCGCCAGGCGCGCGCCGAGCTGCGTCCCTAGCGCCCGGGAAAACGCCGGCCGAAATCGCGTAGGATTTCGCGCGCGCAGTTGTGGCCGGGCGCGCCGGTCACTCCGCCGCCGGGGTGCGCGCCCGCGCCGCACAGGTACAGGCCACGCACCGGCGTGCGGTAATCCGCGTGGCCGAGCACCGGCCGCGCCGACCAGAGCTGGTCGAGCGAGAGCTGGCCGTGGAAGATGTCGCCGCCCGTCAGCCCGAATTCCCGCTCGAGATCGGCGGGCGAGAGCGCGCTGTGCGCGATCACGCTGTCGCGAAAACCGGGCGCGTGCGACTCGACCACGTCGAGGATGCGCTCCACCGCTTCGCCTTTGCGTGCGGCCCAGTCGGCCTGCGGCGCGAAATGCTGGCAGAACAGGCTCGCGACGTGCGCGCCCTTGGGCGCCAGCGTGTCATCCAGCGTGCTCGGAATTACCATCTCGACGATCGGCGAGCGCGCCATGCCGTCGGCGCGCGCATCGAGGTAGGCGCGATCCATGTACTCGAGCGACGGCGCCATGATGATGCCGGCGCCGTGGTGCGCGCCTGCCTCCGGCAGGCAGGCGAAGCGCGGCAGCCGCGACAGCGCCACGTTCATGCGGAAGGACGCCGAGCCGCACTTGTAGCGTTCGATGCGCTCGCGGAAGTCGCGCTCGAGCAGCGACGCATCGACCAGATGCAGGAATAACAGCTTCGGGTTGACATTCGCCACGACGGCACGCGCTTCAATTTCGACGCCACCCCGCGTCACGACCTTGCCGGGCAGCACCTTCTCCACCGCGGCGTCGCACTCGATCTCGACGCCGAGGCGCCGCGCCTGTGCCGCGAGCGCCTCGCTGATCGCGCCCATGCCGCCGATGGCGTGGCCCCAGGCGCCGCGCCGGCCGTTCACCTCGCCAAAGCAATGGTGCAGCAGCACGTAGGCGGTGCCGGGGTGGAAGGGGCTGGCGTAGTTGCCCACCACCGCGTCGAAGCCGAACGCCGCCTTGACCGGCGTCGACTCGAACCAGTCTTCCAGCCAATCGGCGGCGCTGCGCGTGAACAGGCCGAGCAGATCGCGCTGCGACTCGACGCCGAGCTTTTTGAAAAGTCGGCCCGATTTCAGGAAGCGAAAAAGGTCGCGCATGCCGCCGCCGGCATTCGGCGGTGTTTCAAGCGCCAGCGCCCGCAGCACGTCGGCGATACGCCCGAGTTTCGCCCAGTACGAGGCAAGCAGCTTGGCGTCGCGCTGCGAGTGGCGGGCGAACTCGCGCTGCGTCTCCTCGAGGCCGCCCACCTTGAGGTAGCCGTGGTCAAGCGGCAGGAAGTTCGCCAGCGGGCGCCCGACGATGCGCAGGCCGTGCTCGGCGAGGCGCAGCTCTTCGATCACCTTGGCCTGCAGCAGGCTCACCGTGTAGGCGGCGGCCGAATTGCGGAAGCCGGGGTGGAACTCTTCGGTGACCGCGGCGCCACCCACCACGTGGCGGCGCTCGAGCATCTTCACCTTGAGCCCGGCCTGCGCCAGGTAGCAGGCGCACACCAGCCCGTTGTGGCCCGCGCCCACGATAACTGCGTCGAATTTCACTCCACGGTGACCGATTTCGCGAGGTTGCGCGGCTTGTCGACGTCGGTGCCCCGCGCGAGCGCCGTGTGATACGCGAGCAGCTGCAGCGGCACCACGTGCAGGATGGGCGAGAGCAGGCCGTAGTGCTCCGGCAGCCGGATGACGTTGACGCCCTCCGAGGCGGCGATGCGGGTATCCGCATCGGCCAGCACGTAGAGTTCGCCGCCGCGCGCGCGCACCTCCTGCATGTTCGACTTCACCTTGTCGAGCAGCGCGTCGTTCGGCGCCACCGTAACCACCGGCATCTCCGCGGTCACCAGGGCAAGCGGTCCGTGCTTGAGCTCGCCCGCCGGGTAGGCCTCGGCGTGCACGTAGGAGATCTCCTTCAGCTTGAGCGCGCCTTCCAGCGCGATCGGATAGTGCAGCCCGCGGCCGAGGAACAGCGCGTGCTCCTTCTTCGCGAAGCGCTCCGCCCAGGCGATCAACTGCGGTTCGAGCGCGAGCGCGGCGCCGAGCGCCTTCGGCAGGTGACGCAGCGCCTGCAGATGCTTCTGTTCTTCCTTCCTGGCCAGCCTTTTCCTCAGCTTGGCCAGCGTCAGCGCGAGCAGGAACAGTGCCACCAGCTGGGTGGTGAAAGCCTTGGTCGACGCAACGCCGATCTCGACGCCGGCGTGTGTAAGGAACTTGAGGCGCGTCTCGCGCACCATGGCGCTGGTGGCGACGTTGCAGACGGCGAGCGTGCGCTTCTGGCCGAGCGACTTCGCGTGGCGCAGCGCCGCCAGCGTATCGGCGGTCTCGCCCGACTGCGACACGGCCACGACCAGCGTGGCCGGATCGGGCACGCTTTCGCGGTAGCGGTACTCGCTGGCGATCTCGACCTGAGTCGGCAGTCCGGCAAGGCCCTCCAGCCAGTACTTGGCGGTGAGCCCGGAGTAGTAGCTCGTGCCGCAAGCGAGAACCAGCACCTTCTTGACGCCGCGCAGCGTCCGCTCCGCGTCCGGCCCGAACAGCTTCGGCGTCACCATCTCGACGCCTTCGAGCGTGTCGGCAACCGCGCTGGGTTGCTCGAAGATCTCCTTCTGCATGTAATGCCGATAGGGGCCGAGCTCCACCGTCGTGCCGGCCGACTTGACGGTGCGCGCCTCGCGCTTCACCTGCCGGTCGGCGGCGTCAACCACGCGGTAGCCCTCGAGACCGATCTCGGCGACGTCGCCCTCTTCCAGGTAGGCGATGCGCTCGGTGGTCCCGGCGAGCGCCAGCGCGTCCGAGGCGAGGAACATTTCGTTCGAGCCGACGCCGACCACCAGCGGGCTGCCGGCGCGTGCGCCGACGACGCGGTGCGGCTCGCGCTGCGCCAGCACCGCGATGGCGTAAGCACCCGTCAGGCGCTTGACCGCCCGGCGCACGGCGCGGAACAGGTCGCCTTCATAGCAGCTGTGGACGAGGTGGGCGATGACCTCGGTGTCGGTCTGGCTGTCGAAGGCATAGCCCTTCGCCTTCAGCTCCGCGCGCAGCTCCTCGTAGTTCTCGATGATGCCGTTATGCACCACTGCGATCTCATCGCGCGACACCATCGGGTGGGCGTTCTTGGTCACCGGTGCGCCGTGCGTTGCCCAGCGCGTGTGCGCAATACCGGTTTCCGCTTTCACCTTCTGCCTGCGAATCTGGCCGGCCAGGTCCTCGACCCGGGCGACGCTGCGCACACGGGCCAGGCCGTGCGCGCCGATGGTCGCCACACCGCAGGAATCGTAGCCGCGATATTCCAGGCGCCTGAGACCCTCGACCATCAGCGGCACGATATCGCGCCGCGCTGCCGCGCCGACGATGCCGCACATGGACTAGCCCTTCTTCTTCGCCGGCGGCTTCCACGCCGGGATGGAGACCTGCTTCGCGCGAGCCACCGTGAGCTGGCGTGCCGGCGTGTTCTTGGTGATGGTGGAGCCCGCACCGACATACGAGCCCCTGCGGACGGTGACCGGGGCCACCAGCGTCGCGTCCGAGCCGATGAAGGCATCGTCCTCGATCACCGTGCGGTGCTTGTTGACGCCGTCGAAGTTGCAGGTGATGGTGCCGGCGCCGACATTCACCCGCGCGCCGATTTCCGCGTCGCCGAGGTAAGCGAGGTGGTTCGCCTTGGAGCCAGCGCCGATGCGGCTCGCCTTGACCTCGACAAAATTGCCGATGTGCACCTCTTCGGCGAGCGCCGCGCCGGGGCGCAGGCGGGCGTAGGGGCCGACGCGGCAGCGCTTGCCGACCGAGGCTTCTTCCAGCAGGGAAAATGCGCGAATTTCCGTGTCGGCGCCGACCGTCACGTCGCGCAGTACGCAGTTCGGCCCGACGCGCACGCGATCGCCGAGCTTCACGCGTCCCTCGAACACGCAGTTCACGTCGATGTACACGTCGCGGCCGCATTCAAGCGAGCCGCGCATGTCGACGCGCCAGAGGTCGGCGAGCGTCACCCCGGCTTCCAGCAGCCGCTTGGCGCGGCGGTTCTGATACGCGCGCTCGAGTAGCGCCAGCTCATGGCGGGAGTTGACTCCGGCGACTTCCCAGGCGTCCTGCGGCGCAACGGTGGCGATCTCCACGCCGTCCTTTGCCGCAAGGCCGATGACGTCGGTGAGGTAATACTCCTTCTGTGCGTTAGCGGGCTTCACCTTGGCGAGCCAGCCCGCCAGGCGCTGCGCCGGCGCCGCGAGGCATCCCGCGTACCACTCGCGGATGGCGAGCTCGCGCGGCGAGGCCTCAGCCTGCTCGACGATGCGTTGCACGCGCCGACGCGCGCCGCGCACCACGCGGCCGTAGCTCGCGGCGTCGCCGAGCGTGGAGGTGCACAGAACGAGGCCGCCCTTGGCCGCCGCGGCAAGCTGCGTCAGCGTCGCGGGAAGCACCAGCGGCACGTCGCCGTTGAGCACCAGCACGTCGGCGCCCTTGGTCACTTTCGGCAGCGCCTGCATCACCGCGTGCCCGGTGCCGAGCTGGCGCGCCTGCTCGATCCACGCGACCCGTGCGTTCTTGAATGCGGCGCGCACCGCGTCGCCGCCGTGCCCGTGCACCACCAGGATTTGCCGCGGCTTCAATGCGCGCGCGGCGTCGATGACGTGCGCGAGCAGCGGCCGGCCGCCGAGCGGATGCAGGACTTTCGGCAGCGCCGAGTGCATGCGCTTGCCTTGCCCGGCGGCGAGCACGATGACGTCGAGCGGCATGGCGGAATTCTAGGCTAATATTGTTTTCATCGAGGAGAGGAACGCCATGAGACTGCTGATAGCCCTTGCGCTGGCCGCGACGGCGATGCAGGCCGCCGGCCAGGAGGCCTGCGCCAATCGCGGCGAACTCGATGCGCTGTACTGCGACGAGAACCGCGACCTGGTGGCCGATCCGCCGAAGGATGCCCGGCGCTTCAAGAATCCCTCGACGCTGGTGTTCACCTACACGCCGGTGGAAGACCCGGCGGTCTACGAGAACGTCTTCAAGCCGTTCACCGACCACCTGTCGAAGTGCACCGGCAAGCGCGTGGTGTTCTACCAGGTGCAGTCGAACGCCGCCGAGATCGAGGCGATGCGCTCCGGGCGCCTGCACGTCGGCGGCTTTTCCACCGGCCCGACCAACTACGCGGTGAACCTCGCCGGCGCGGTGCCTTTTGCCGTCAAGGGCAACGCCAAGGAATGGCAAGGCTACCAGCTGATCTTCCTGGTGAAGAAGGACAGCCCGTACCAGAAGCTCGCCGACCTCAAGGGAAAGAAAGTCGCTCACGTCCAGCCCTCGTCGAATTCCGGCAATCTCGCGCCGCGCGTGCTGTTCCCGAAAGAAGGCCTGGTGCCCGACCAGGACTACAAGGTGCTCTACTCGGGCAAGCACGACCAGACGGTGATGGGCGTGCTGTCGGGCGACTTCGACGGCGGCCCGGTGGCCTCCGACGTGTTCAAGCGCATGGTCGAGCGCGGCCAGGTCAAGGCCGAGGACTTCCGCATCATTTTCCGCAGCCAGACCTTCCCCACCTCGTCGTTTGCCTACGCGCACGACCTCGAGCCGAAGCTGCGCGACAACCTGCTCAAGTGCTTCTACGACTACCGCTTCCCCGCCGAGATGCAGAAGGCCTTCGACGGCGCCGACCGCTTCTTTCCCATCACCTACCAGGAGCACTGGGCAGTGGTGCGCCAGGTCGCGCAGGGCAGCGGCGAGAAATTCAACAAAGCGGCCTTCGACAGCCTGAAGCAGAAGGAAGCCGAGGCGCTGGCGAAGAAGGCGCAGAAGAAATAGCTCTCGCCCTAAAGCGGCTCTGCAAGGAGTACCAGCCCGGCCGGCCGGTGCTGCGCGGTATCGACCTCGAGTTCGGCGAGCGCGGCATCACCGCGGTCATCGGCCCCTCGGGCACCGGCAAGTCCACGCTGATCCGCTGCATCAATCGCCTGGTCGAGCCGACCTCCGGCGAAGTGATTTTCGAAAACCAGGACATTGCCCGCCTGTCGAGGAGCGCGCTGCGCTTGGCCCGCCGTCGCATCGGCATGGTGTTCCAGGAATACAACCTGGTCGAGCGCCTGACGGTGATGGAGAACCTGCTGTGCGGCCGCCTCGGCTACGTTTCGCCCTTGCAAGCCTGGCTGCGGCGCTATCCGGCGAGGGACATCGAGCGCGCCTTCGAGCTGCTCGATACCGTAGGGCTCGCGGCGCATGCGCAGGCGCGCGCCGACAGCCTGTCGGGCGGGCAGCGCCAGCGCGTCGGCATCGCGCGCGCCATGATGCAGGAGCCGAAGCTGCTGCTTGCCGACGAACCGACCTCGTCGCTCGATCCGAAGACCTCGGTCGAGATCATGGGGCTGATGAAGTCGCTCGCCGACGCGCACGGCTTTCCGGTGATCGTCAACATCCATAACGTCGAGCTGGCGCGCCGCTTCGCCGATCGCGTGGTCGGGATGACGGGCGGGCAGGTGGTGTTCGACGGCGCGCCCGCGGCGCTCACCGACGAGCACCTCAAGGCGATTTACGGTGGCGAGGACTGGCTTGCCTAGTGGACAGACCCGCGGCGTCAGGCTCGCCTTCCCCGTAAATTGGTGGGCGCGCGCCGGGTGGGTACTGTTCGGTCTGTACGTTCTCTACGCGGCTTCACAGCTCGAGTTGACGCCGGCGCGCTTCGCCACCGGGCTCGAGCACGGCGGGCGCTTTCTTGCGCGCCTGTTCCCGCCGGACTTCCACCGCTGGCAGCTGCTGCTCAAGGGCATGGTGGAAAGCCTGCAGATCGCCGTGCTCGCCTCGGCCATCGGCGTGCTGATCGCCACGCCCCTTGCGCTGCTTGCCGCGCGCAACTTGATGCCCGCCTGGGCGAGCTGGCCAGCGCGCGCCGTGATGGTTCTGTGCCGCAGCTTTCACCCGGTGATCGTGGCGATCCTGTTCGTCAAAGCGGTGGGCTTCGGTGCCCTTGCCGGAATTCTTGCCTTGATCATTGCCTCGGTGGGCTTTCTCGGCAAGCTCCTCACCGAAGCGATCGAGGAAATCTCGCTCAAGCAGGTGGAGGCGGTGCGCGCCACCGGCGCGCCGTTTCTGTCGGTGGTGAGCTACGCCGTGGTGCCGCAGGTGTTCTCGCGCTTCATCGGCTTCGCCTCCTACGAGACCGACGCCAATTTGCGCAACTCGACCATGGTGGGCATCGTCGGCGCCGGCGGCATCGGCGGCACGCTGTTCGCCGCCTTCCAGCGCTTCGACTACGACTTCGTCTGCGCCATCGTGCTCACCATCATCGCCCTCATCATGGCGGGGGAGGTGCTGACGATGCGCGTGAAGAAGGTGTTTCGCGCGTGACAACGATTCGAATCCACTCATGAGCGCCGCACTAGAGCGCGAATGGCAGCGCTTCACGCCGCTCGAGCGCCTCGGCCGCTTCACGGTATACCTCGGCGTGGTGGCGGCGATCGTCGCCTCGCTGCAGACCGTGGAGGTGATTCCGGAGTTCCTCTATGACGCCCCCGAGCAGATCGGCGACATGCTGGCGCGCATGTGGCCGATCGCCTGGGGCCACTATGCCGAGGGCGTGCACCAGGCGCTGCTCGAGTCGCTGCACATCGCCACGCTCGGCACGGTGCTGGCGGTACTGATGGCGGTGCCGGTGGCCTTCCTCGCCGCGCGCAACGTGACGCGCTCGGCCGGCCTCAATTACGCCGCCAAGCTGGTGCTGGTATCGGCGCGCTCGGTGAATACGCTGATCTGGGCGTTGCTGTTCGTCGCCGTGTTCGGGCCGGGCGCGCTCGCCGGCACGCTGGCGATCGCCTTCCACTCGATCGGCTTCACCGGCAAGCTCCTCGGCGAGGCACTGGAGGAATCCAACCGCGGCAGCATCGAGGCGCTCGAGGCGAGCGGCGCGCCCTGGCTGTCGATCGCCCTCAAGGGTTACTGGCCGCAAGTGCGCCCGTCGTTCTGGGGCATCGTGCTGTTCCGCTGGGATATCAACGTGCGCGAGTCGGCGGTGCTCGGCCTGGTCGGCGCCGGCGGCGTCGGCATGGCGCTCGACACGGCATTGAACCTGTTCCAGTGGGATCGCGCCGCCCTGATCCTGTTCGCCATCCTCGCGGTCGTGGTGGTCGCCGAAATCGCCACCACGCAGCTGCGCAAGCGCATTCTCTAATGCTGTCGGCCGAGCTCGCCTCCGCGTTTGCCCGCGTGGCGCTCGCCAACATCGAGCGCGAGTACCCGCGCCGCGTCGATCATCTGATGGCCGCCGCGGGCGACGAGCTGCAGCCGCGCAAGCTGCATCCGGCTTTCTACGGCAGCTACGACTGGCACTCGGCGGTGCACATGCACTGGCTGCTGGTGCGCGTGCTGCACCTGTACCCGATGATGGCCGAGAACGGGCGCATCGCGGCGGCGCTCGACGCGCACCTTTCGCCGCCAGCGCTCGACGCCGAGCTGCGCTACGTCCGCGCGTCGAAAACCTTCGAGCGCCCCTATGGCTGGGCGTGGCTCCTGAAGCTCCAGGCCGAAGCGTTGCGCGGCAAGACGCGCTGGTCGCGTGCGCTCGATCCGCTTGCCGCCGAGCTGGCCCGCAAGACGGGTGATTTTTTTTCTCAAAGTCCCTACCCCGTTCGCGCCGGTAGCCATGGCAATACCGCGTTCGCCTGCCTGCTCGCGCTCGATTACGCCAAGGCGGCGGCGGACGGCGCGCTGGAGTTCGAGATCCGCAAGGCGGCGCGGCGCTGGTACGGCGCCGATCGCGACGCGCCGATCGCTTACGAGCCGTCACTCGACGACTTCCTCTCGCCCAGCCTGATCGAGGCGTTGCTGATGAAGCGGCTGCTCGAACCGGCGGATTTCGGCGCCTGGCTGAACGGCTTTCTGCCCGACGGCATCGGCAAGCTCGCCGAGCCACCGACGGTGGCCGACCACGCCGATCCGAAGCAGAGCCACCTCGACGGACTGTGCCTGTCGCGCGCCTGGTGCCTGGCGGGGCTCGGCCTGCCGGAGGCGGCGGCAAGCAACCTGGCGGCGGCGCTGCCGCACGTCGCCGGCGGCGACTACGCCGGCGAGCACTGGCTCGCTTCGTTTGCGGTGCTGGCGCTCGCCGAGCCGGCATAATCGGCCGCGATGCTGCTGCGCCTAAGCGCCGACGATTCAGCGCGGCAGCTCTGAGCTGCCCATGAGGAATTCGTCGACGGCGCGCGCGCACTGGCGGCCCTCGCGGATCGCCCACACCACCAGCGACTGGCCGCGGCGCATGTCGCCGGCGGCGAACACCTTGGGCACGCTGGTCGCGTAGCAGCCCGCGCCGTCGGTCGTCGCGCGCGCGTTGCCGCGCGCGTCCTTCGCGACGCCGACGGCGTCGAGGATCGAGGCATAGGGTCCGACAAAGCCCAGCGCCAGCAGCACCAGGTCGGCCGGAATGTCGAATTCGGAGCCGGCGATTTCGACCGGCTTGCCGTCCTTCCAGGCGAGGCGCACCGCGCGCAGGCTCTTGACGCGGCCTTGCTCGCCGATGAAAGCCTTGGTGGCGATCGACCAGTCGCGCTCGACGCCCTCCTCGTGCGAGGACGAGGTGCGCAGCCGCGTCGGCCAGTAGGGCCAGACCGGGTTGCGCTCGACATCCGGCGGCATCGGCAGCAGCTCGAAATTCATCACCGATTTCGCGCCGTGCCGGTTGGAGGTGCCGATGCAGTCGGAGCCGGTGTCGCCGCCGCCGATCACCACCACGTTCTGGTCCTTGGCCCAGAGGTCCTTCACGTTGCTGTCGCCGGCGACGCGCCGGTTCTGCAGCGGCAGGAAATCCATCGCGAAGTGAATGCCCTCGAGCTCGCGTCCCGGCACCGGCAGGTCGCGCGGCTGCTCGGCGCCGCCCGCCAGCACCACCGCGTCGAACTCGGCGAGCAGCCTGCGGGCGTCCACCGGCCGCGCCTGCGCGTTGCCGGCGCCGACCGGCGCCCCGCCGATGACGTGGTTGACGCGAATCTCGACGCCTTCGGCCTGCATCTGCTCAACGCGGCGGTCGATCAGCCACTTCTCCATCTTGAAATCGGGAATGCCGTAGCGCAGCAGGCCGCCGATGCGGTCGTTCTTCTCGTAGAGCGTCACGCCGTGGCCGGCGCGCGCCAGCTGTTGCGCGCAAGCGAGGCCGGCCGGTCCGGAGCCGATCACCGCGACCTGCTTGCCGCTGCGCGCCGCCGCCGGCTGCGGCTTGACCCAGCCTTCGTCCCAGGCGCGGTCGATGATGGCGTGCTCGATCGACTTGATGCCCACCGGGTCCTCGTTGATGCGCAGCACGCAGGCTTCCTCGCAGGGCGCGGGGCAGATGCGGCCGGTGAACTCCGGGAAGTTGTTGGTCGAATGCAGCGTCTCGATCGCCTGCTGCCAGTCGCCGCGGTAAACCAGGTCGTTCCAGTCGGGGATGATGTTGTTGACCGGGCAGCCCTGCATGCAGAACGGGATGCCGCAATCCATGCAGCGCGCGCCCTGCGTCTTGGCGTCGGCGTCCGACAGGCGCGCGTAGAACTCACGGTAATGCTTCTTGCGGCTTTCCTTGTCCTCGTGCGGTTCCTCGAGGCGCGCGTATTCTAGAAACCCCGTAACCTTGCCCATCTACGCTGCGACTTTCTTCTGCGCGAGCTCCGCCAGGGCTCGGCGATATTCCTTCGGGAAAACTTTCACGAATTTCGTCCGGTACTGCGGCCACGCCGCCAGGATCTCAGCCGCGCGCCTCGAGCCGGTGTACTTCTGGTGATTCTCGATCAATCGCTTCACGGTCGCTTCGTCGTCCTGCTCGACGAGCTTCTCCAGGTCGACCATCGCCGGGTTGCAGCGCCTGGCGAATTCGCCCTCGAGATCGAGCACGTACGCGTAGCCGCCCGACATGCCGGCAGCGAAATTGCGGCCGGTGCCGCCCAGCACCACCACCGTGCCGCCGGTCATGTACTCGCAGCCGTGGTCGCCCACCCCTTCCACCACCGCCTGCGCACCGGAGTTGCGCACCGCGAAGCGCTCGCCCGCCACGCCGCGGAAGTAGGCCTCGCCGCCGATGGCGCCGTACAGCACCACGTTGCCGGTGATGATGTTCTCGGTCGGCTCGCCGCGGAACTTGGACGAGGGCTGGACCGAGATGCGGCCGCCCGACAGGCCCTTGCCGCAGTAGTCGTTGGTGTCGCCGATGAGGTCGAGCCACACGCCGCGCGCCAGGAACGCACCGAAGCTCTGCCCCGCCGAGCCCGCCAGGCGCACATGCACCGTGGCATCGGGCAGGCCTTCGTGGCCGTAGCGCTTGGCGATCTCGTGCGACAGCATGGTGCCGACGGTGCGGTTGATATTGCGGATCGGCGTCTCGACCGTGACCTTCTCGCCGCGCTCGATGGCCGGCTGCGCCAGTTCGATCAGCCGGTTGTCGAGGGCTTTCTCCAGGCCGTGGCTCTGCGTCTCGCAATGGAAGCGCGCCACCTCGGGCGGCATCGGCGGCATGGCGAACATGCGCGAGAAATCGAGGCCCTTCGCCTTCCAGTGGTCGATGCCCTGGCGCATGTCGAGCAGGTCGGCGTGTCCGATCAACTCGTCGAGCTTGCGCACGCCGAGCTTCGCCATCAGCTCGCGCGCCTCCTCGGCGACGAAGAAGAAGTAGTTCACCACGTGCTCGGGCCGGCCCTCGAACTTGCGACGCAGCACCGGGTCCTGGGTGGCTACGCCCACCGGGCAGGTGTTGAGGTGGCACTTGCGCATCATGATGCAGCCTTCGACCACCAGCGGCGCGGTGGCGAAGCCGAATTCGTCGGCGCCGAGAATGGCGCCGATCACCACGTCGCGCCCGGTCTTCATCTGGCCGTCGACCTGCACGCGGATGCGCCCGCGCAAGCGGTTCAGCACCAGCGTCTGCTGCGTCTCCGCCAGGCCGAGCTCCCACGGCGAGCCGGCATGCAGGATCGAAGACCAGGGCGAGGCGCCGGTGCCGCCGTCGTGCCCGGAAATGGTGACGTGGTCGGATTTCGCCTTGGAGATGCCGGCCGCCACCGTGCCGACGCCGACTTCCGACACCAGCTTCACGCTCACCTGCGCGCCGGGGTTGGCATTCTTCAGGTCGTGGATCAACTGCGCGATATCCTCGATCGAGTAGATGTCGTGGTGCGGCGGCGGCGAGATCAGCTCCACCCCCGGCGTCGAGTAGCGCAGCTCGGCGATGTACTCCGAGACCTTGCGACCGGGCAGCTGGCCGCCCTCGCCGGGCTTGGCGCCTTGCGCGATCTTGATCTGCATCAGCTCCGCGGAGGCGAGGTACTCGGCCGTGACGCCGAAGCGGCCCGAGGCGACCTGCTTGATCTTCGACTTGAGCGAGTCCCCCGCCACGAGGGGAATATCCACTTCGACGCGCTTCTTGCCCAGCCGGCTCATCAGGCTCTCGCCCGCCTTGACCGGGGCGTAGCGCGCGCGGTCCTCGCCGCCCTCGCCGGTATTGGACTTGCCGCCCAGCCGGTTCATGGCGATGGCGAGCACCGTGTGCGCCTCGGTCGAGATCGAGCCGAGCGACATGGCGCCGGTCGAGAAGCGCTTGACGATCTCCCGCGCCGGCTCGACCTCCTCGAGCGGCACCGGCGCGCGGCTGCCGAAGCGGAACTCGAACAGGCCGCGTAGCGTCAGGTGGCGGCGCGACTGGTCGTTGACCAGCGCGGCGTATTCCCGGTAGGTCTGCGCGGAATTCGCGCGTGCGGCGTGCTGCAGCTTGGCGATGGTGTCGGGGGTCCACATGTGCTCCTCGCCGCGCACGCGCCAGGCGTATTCGCCGCCGGCATCGAGCAGCGTGGCGAGCAGCGGGTCGGCCGGCGTGAAGGCCGCGCGGTGAATGCGGATCGCCTCCTCGGCCACCTCGGCGAGCCCCACGCCCTCGATGGCGGAGCTGGTGCCGGTGAAGTAGCGCTCCACCATCTCGCGCTGCAGGCCCACGGCCTCGAATATCTGCGCGCCGGTGTAGGACATGTAGGTGGAGATGCCCATCTTGGACATCACCTTTTTCAGGCCCTTGCCGAGCGCCTTGACGAAGTTCTTCACCGCCTTCGCGCGCTCCTCGGGATGCAGCGCGAGCACGGTCTCCAGCGCCAGATACGGGTGGACGGCTTCCGCACCGTAGCCGCCGAGCAGCGCGAAGTGGTGCACCTCGCGCGCCGAGCCGGTCTCCACCACCAGGCCCGCGCTGGTACGCAGGCCCTTGCCGACCAGGTGCTGGTGCACCGCGGAGAGCGCCAGCAGCGCCGGGATCGCCACGCGTTCCCGGTCCACCAGGCGATCGGAGATGACGATGATCGAGTAGCCCGAGCGCACCGCGTCTTCGGCCTGCGCGCACAGCGACGCGAGGCGCGCCTCGATCGCCGCGGCACCCCAGCCCACCGGGTAGCTGATGTCGAGCTCCATCGAGCGGAACTTGCCGCCGGTGTAGCGCTCGATGTGGCGGATCTTCTCCATCTCGAAAAAATCGAGCACCGGCTGCGACACTTCGAGGCGCAGCGGCGGGTTCTGCTCGTCGATGCCGAGCAGGTTCGGCTTGGGTCCGATGAAACTCACCAGCGAGGTCACCAGCTCCTCGCGGATCGGGTCGATCGGCGGGTTGGTCACCTGGGCGAACAGCTGCTGGAAATAGTGATACAGGGTCTTGTTCTTCTTCGACAGCACCGCGAGCGCCGCGTCGTTGCCCATCGAGCCGACCGGCTCCTCGCCCGCGAGCGCCATCGGCTCGATCTGGAACTTGACGTCCTCCTGCGTGTAGCCGAATGCCTGCTGGCGGTCGAGCAGTGCCACCGCCGACTTGAGCGGCGCGGTTTTCTCGCTTTCCACTTCGTCGAGCTTGACGCGGATGCGCTCGATCCACTCGGCGTAGGGCCGCGCGGCGGCGAGCGTGTCCTTCAACTCCTTGTCGTCGACGATGCGGCCGCGTTCCAGGTCGACGAGAAACATCTTGCCGGGCTGCAGGCGCCACTTCTTGATCACTTTCTCTTCGGGCACCGGCAGGCAGCCGCACTCCGAACCCATGATGACCAGGTCGTCGTCGGTGACGATATAGCGCGAGGGCCGCAGGCCGTTGCGATCCAGCGTGGCGCCGATCTGGCGCCCGTCAGTGAACGCGATCGAGGCCGGGCCGTCCCAGGGCTCCATCATCGCGGCGTGGTACTCGTAGAACGCGCGCCGCGCCGGGTCCATCAGGGTGTGGTTCTCCCAGGCCTCCGGAATCATCATCATCATGGCGTGGGCCACCGAGTAGCCGCCCATCACCAGCAGTTCGAGCGCGTTATCGAAAGAAGCGGAATCCGATTGGCCGTCGTAGATCAGCGGCCAGAGCTTGTCGAGATCCGCGCCCAGCACCGGGCTGGAGATGGCGCCCTGGCGCGCGCGGATCCAGTTCACGTTGCCGCGCAGCGTGTTGATCTCGCCGTTATGGCAGATGAGCCGGAACGGGTGCGCCAGGTCCCAGGACGGGAAGGTGTTGGTCGAGAAGCGCTGGTGCACCAGCGCCAGCGCCGACTCGACGCGGGGGTCCCTGAGATCGAGGTAATACTCGCCCACCTGGTAGGCGAGCAGCATGCCCTTGTAGCAGACGGTGCGCGCCGACATCGACGGCACGTAGAACTCGCTTCCGTGCTCGAGATCCAGCGCGCGGATGGCGTGGCCCGAACTCTTGCGGATGACGTAGAGCTTGCGCTCCAGCGCGTCGGTCACCGTGATGCCGCGACCGCGGCCGATGAACACCTGGCGGATCACGGGCTCGAGCTTTTTCGCCGGCTCGGCGAGGTCGGAATTGTCGACCGGCACATCGCGCCAGCCGAGCAGCGCCTGCCCTTCTTCCTTGATCGCGCGCTCGATCTCGTACTCGCAGGCGTGGCGCGAGGCCGGATCGCGCGGCAGGAACACCATGCCGACGCCGTACTGGCCGGCGGGCGGAAGCTTGATCCCCTTGCGCGCCATCTCCTCACGCAGGAACTTGTCCGGAATCTGGATCAGGAGGCCCGCGCCATCGGACAGCTTCGGGTCCCAGCCCACCGCGCCGCGGTGAGTCAGGTTCTTCAGGATCGTCAGGCCCTGCTCGACGATCGAGTGCGATTTCCTGCCCTTGATGTGCGCGACGAAGCCGACGCCGCATGCGTCATGCTCGTTCGCAGGGTCATAGAGCCCTTGCGCTTCCAAGCTCATGACCGGCTGAGCCTTTTTCTCGACCTAGGGATTTCTGAATATACAGTTATTGCGCTGCAGCGACAATGGCCTCGCGGACCAGTCGCTCCTCGATCCCACCGCGCAGCGCGGCCCGCCCGATCGACTCCAGCAACACGAAGCGAACCTTGCCCTGCGCCGCCTTCTTGTCGCCGGCCATCAGTTCGAGCAACCGCTCGGCGGGAATCGCCGGACCGGTAACCGGCAGACCGGCGCGCGCAAGGAGCGCCTTGACGCGCGCGGCGTCGGGCCGCCCGATCAATCCGGCGCGCACCGACAGCTCGGACGCCATCACCATGCCCGCGGCGATCGCCTCGCCGTGCAGCCAGGTGCCGTAGCCGGTGGCCGCCTCGATGGCGTGGCCGAAGGTGTGGCCGAAATTGAGCAGCGCCCGTACGCCCGCTTCGCGCTCGTCGGTCGCGACGATATCGGCCTTCAGCTCGCAGCAGCGCCGCACGGCGTAGCTCAAAGCGTCCCGATCGCGCGCCAGCAGCTTGCCGATCTGCTGTTCCAGCCACTCCATGAACGGCACATCGAGCGCCACGGCATGCTTGATCACCTCCGCCAGCCCCGCGCGCAGCTCGCGCTCAGGCAGCGTGTCGAGCACCGTCACATCGGCGATCACCGCGCGCGGCTGGTAAAAGGCGCCGATCATGTTCTTGCCGCGCGGATGATTGATGGCGGTCTTGCCGCCGACCGACGAATCGACCTGCGCGAGCAGCGTGGTCGGCACCTGGAGCAACGCGACGCCGCGCTGGTACACCGCCGCAGCGAAGCCGGCCAGGTCGCCCACCACGCCGCCGCCCAGCGCGACTACCAGGCCGTCGCGGCCGAGGCGGGCGGCCAGCAGCGCGTCGAACACCCGCTCGAGCGTCTGCCAGCCCTTCGCCTGCTCGCCGTCCGGCACGATGACCTCGGTGATCCGGGCGCCCTGCAGGCCGGCTTTCACTTTCGCCAGATAGAGCGGCGCGACGATTTCGTTGGTCACGATCGCCGCGTGGCCGCCGCCTAGCCAGGGCCGATACAGGTCGGGGCGCGCGAGCAGATCCGCGCCGATATGGATCGGGTAGGAACGGCTGCCGAGCTCTAGGCGGAGGCTTTCCATCGCTCGTTCAGCTTGAAGAGCAGCTGTCGCGCCAGCGCATTGACGCCCTGGCGTCCGGTGTCCACCGTGAGGTCGGCGATCGAGCGGTACAGCGGGTCGCGCTCGGCGTAGAGCGCGCGCAGCTTGCCGAGCGGATCGCCGCCCGCGAGCAGCGGCCGGTTGCGGTCGTGGCGCACCCGTTCGTACAGGTCCTCGGGCCGGGCACGCAGGTAGACCACGGTGCCGTGCTCGGCGAGCCGCCGGCGGCTTTCCTCCGACAGCACCACCCCGCCGCCAGTGCCGAGCACCACGCCCTCCAGCGCCGTCAGTTCGGCGAGCACCTGCGCCTCGCGTGCGCGAAACCCGGCTTCGCCCTCGATCTCGAAGATCAGCGGGATCTTGACGCCGCAACGGCTTTCGATCTCCTGATCGGAGTCGAGAAAGCGCAGGGCGAGGCGCCGCGCGAGCAGCCGCCCGACGGTGGTCTTGCCGGCGCCCATCATGCCGACGAGATAGATGTTGTTCCCCGTGCGCTCCATGCCCGTCATTGTAGGAATAAAAACGGCCGGGAGGTCCCGGCCGTCGCGCCGCCCGTTGCCGCGGCGGCAGGAGACGCGGCGATCAGCGAACCGTGAGCCGCTCGGTGACGATGCGCGGCGTGATGAACACCAGCAGCTCGGTCTTCGAGCTGTTGGTCGTGGTGTTGCGGAACAGGAAGCCGATGATCGGCAGGTCGCCGAAGAACGGCACCTTGGTGATGTCGGTGCGGTCGTTCTGCTCGTAGATGCCGCCGATCACGACCGTGCCGCCGTTTTCCACCAGGATCTCGGTCTTGACGTGCTTGGTGCTGATCTCCACCCCGGTGGGCAGCCGGGCGCCGACCGCATCCTTGGTGACGTCGAGCGTCATGATGACGTTGCCGTCGGGCGTGATCTGCGGCTTCACCTTGAGCGCCAGGTTGGCCTTGCGGAAGGACACCGACGTCGCGCCCGAGGAGGTGGCCTGCTGGTACGGGATTTCCGTGCCCTGCTCGATCAGCGCCTCGACGTTATCCGCCGTCAGCACGCGCGGGCTGGAGATGATCTTGCCCTTGCCGTCGGCTTCCAGCGCCGAGAGCTCGACGTTGAGCACCCGGCTCAGGCTGTTGTTGAACAGGATGAACGAGAAACGGCCGGTGCTGAAGTTGTTGAGGCCGGCGGCCTGTAGGTCCGAGTTCAGCGAATTGGGGTTTACGGTCCCGGCAGCGACGCCGAGGTTCGTGCCGGTCGTCGTGATGTCGGTGCCAATGCCGGCCCTCACTCCAGAGGTGGCGCCGAACGGCGCGCGCTTCTGTCCGCCGAGTTCGTCCAGTCCGATGCGGGCGCCCAAAGTCTTGGCGAAGGAATCATTGGCCTCGACGATGCGCGCCTCGATCATCACCTGGCGCACCGGCACGTCGACCGTCAGGATCACGCGACGCACTTCCTCCAGCCGCGCCGGCGTGTCGTTGACGAACAGCTTGTTCGAGCGCGCGTCGATCACCGCGCTGCCGCGCTTGGACAGGATGCGCTGCTTGTCGTCGGTCAGCACCTTCACGAAGGTCTCGGCCTTGTGGTAGTTCAGCTGGAAGATTTCGGTGCGCAGCGGCTCGAGGTCGTTGATCTGCGCTGCCGCCTCGAGCGCCAGCTTCTCGCGCGTGGCGAGCTCGTCGCGCGGCGCGATCCAGATCACGTTGCCGGTGCGGCGGCTGTCGAGGCCGCGCGTCTGCAGGATGATGTCGAGCGCCTGGTCCCACGGTACGTCCTTCAGCCGAAGCGTGATGTTGCCCGTGACGGTGTCGCTGGTGATGATGTTGAGGTCGGTGAAGTCGGCGATAACGTTGAGCACCGCCCGCACCTCGACGTTCTGGAAGTTGAGCGACAGCTTGTCGCCGACGTAGCGCCCGCGCTGCGCGGCGCGGCCGCTGGTGTCGGGTGCGACCGGCTTTACCTCGACCACGAACTGGGTGTCGGACTGGTAGGCGTTGTGCTCCCAGACGCCCTTCGGCTCGATGATCATGCGCACGTTCTCGCCCTGCTGGAAGGCGCTCACGGTGTTGACCGGGGTGCCGAAATCCACCACGTCGAGGCGGCGGCGCAGGTTGTCGGGCAAGGCGGTCTTGAGGAACTCGACCACGATGTTCTGGCCTTGCTGCCGGATGTCGATGCCGGTGCTGGTGTCGGAGAGGTCGATGATCACCCGGCCCTCGCCGCCGGGGCCGCGGCGGAAGTCGACGTCGCGAATGGCGTGCTTGGTGTCGCCGCGGCCTTCGGCGAAATGCGCCATCTGGCCGCCGGGCGCGCCCTGCGCCACCACCGGTACGGTCAGCGTAATCACCACGTCGCGCCCCTCGAGTGTCATCTCGTGCGACACGGAACGGCGCAGGTTGAGCACCAGGCGGGTGCGGTCGGCGCCCTGCACGATGTTCATGCTGCGCAGCTCGCCTTGGCCGATGTCCTGCGTGGTGCGGCCGAGGCCGTTGGAGGTATTCGGAAAGTCGAGTGCGATGCGCGCGGGATTGGCCACCGCGAAGTTGGCGGGCGCGCCCTTGAGCGGCTCCTTGGTGGTGATGCGCACCACCACCTTGCCGCCCTGCTCGGCGACCTCGAAGTTCTCGATGCTGTTGGACTGTGCGAGCGCCACCCCGATGCAAGCGAGCCACGCCGTCAACCCCCAGAGAATCCGCAGTGCTTTCATTTTTTTGCCTCCGCTAACGACAGCGCGCTATTGCGCTCCACCCACTCCCCGCCGCTATCCTGGACCAGCTCACGCAGGTTGATCGTCGAATCGTCGATCGACGTGATGACGCCGAAGTTCTGCCCCATGTAATTGCCACGCCTGACGCGGTAGAGGTTCGCGCCCGCCTTGACCAGCGCGAAGGTCTCCTTGTCCTGGGTGATGGTGCCGAGCATGGTGATGGCATCGAGCGGAAAGGCCTCGAGCGGCTCCTTCACGCGCTTCTCGTGCTCGGCGAGCTTGCTCGCGTTGGGCGACGGGCGCCCGGCCTGCGCCACCTCGATGCGCTCCGGCCGGAACGGATCGATCTGGTTCTCGCCGGTATAGGGCACCGGCTCGTAGGGCCTGACCTGCGGCAGCGGCTCGACGCGGCCGCGGAAATCCTTGGTAGCTTCCTTGAGCTCCTCCTTCAGATCGCCGTATTCGTCGCCGCCGCAACCGGCGACGAGCGCGGTGGCGGCGAACGCGGCGAGCAACCGGGCCTGGCGGCGCGGGCTCATTTCCTCGCCGGGCCTTTCTTGGAAGCGGCCGCCGACTTGCGCTGCGCCTGCAGCTCTTCGTCGTCGAGGTAGCGGAAGGTGCGGGCGGTCGCGTCCATCGTCAGGTTGCCGTCCTTGCCCGCCTTGATCGAGACGTCGTTGAGCGTGACGATGCGCGACAGCTGGCCGACGTCGCTCGCGAACGCGCCCATGTCGTGGTAGGTGCCGATGACGCGCACCTGGATCGGCCGCTCGGCGTAGAAGTCGCGCGTGATCTCGCCCGCCGAGGGCTTGAACAGCTCGAACTGCAGGCCGCGGCCGAGGCCGGCCTGGTTGATGTCGACCAGCAGGGCGTCCATCTGCGAGCGGTTGGGCAGCTGGCGCAGCAGGGCGCCGAACTGCGTGTCGATCTCGCGCAGCTGCTGGCGGTGCAGATCGAGGTTGACGGCCTGTTTCTTCTTGCCGAGGTACTGGTCCTTGAGCTTGGCCTCCGCGGCGCGCCCGGTATCGAGTTCCTCGAGCTGGATTTTGGTATCGGCGAAGAATCCGGCCACCGGCAGGCCGACCAGGATGGCGAGCAGCACCAGGATCTTCGGCGCGAAGTGCCAAGTGCCGGCGTCCTTCCAGTTGGTCTTCTTGAATTCCTCGACCAACGCATTGAAGTTGATATTGATCGCCATGGCTCAGCCCTTTTTCGCCGCGTCCTTCGCCGGCGCCGCGGTGGGCGCCGCGCCGGGGGCGGGCTTCGGCGGCTCGGCCTTGCGCGGCTTCAACGCCAGGTACATGTTGAATTCCGACACGCGGCGCTTGTCGACGTTGGCCGCCTTCACCTCGATCAGCTCGGATTTCTCCAGCAGCGGCGAGGAATCGATGTTGCGCATCAGCGTCGAAACGCGCGCGTTCGACTGCGCGTAGCCGACCAGGTTGACGCGCAGGCCGCGCTGGTCGATCTGGCGCAGGTAGACGCCCTCGGGCGTCTGCTTCACCAGCTGGTCGAGCAGGTTGACGGTCTGCGCGCGCTCCGCCTGCAGCGTCTCGATGATGTTCTTGCGCGCGAGCAGCGCCTGGATCTGGTCGCGCAGGCTGTTGATCTCGGCGATTTCCTTTTCCAGCTTGGCGATCTCGCCCTTGAGGAAGCGGTTGCGGTCCTCCTGCTTCTCGATCAGGCGCGAAACGTAGGTGTGCATCGCCGCCACCACCAGCACGCCGACGATGGCGGTGCCGCCGGCCAGAATGTAGAAGTGCTTGCGGGCGCGGTTGCGGCGCTCCGCGCGGTGCGGCAGCAGGTTGACGCGGACGGTCATACCGGGTCAAAGCGCCGCATCGCCAGGCCGCACGCCACGATGAGTGAAGGCGCGTCAACCATCAGGCGCTTGAGCTGCACGCGGCTCGAGGTCTGCATGGTGGAGAACGGGTTGGCGACGCTGGTGGCGACCTGGGTCTGCGCGTGCACCGCCTCGTCGAGGCCGGGAATCACCGCCGAGCCGCCGGCGAGCAGGATGTGGTCGACGGCATGGTATTGCGTCGAGGTGAAGAAGAATTGCAACGCGCGCTGCACTTCGCCCGACAGGTTCTGCATGAAGGGCTTGAGCACATCGGACTCGAAGTCGTCGGGCAGCCCGCCCGAGCGCTTGGCGTTCTCGGCTTCCTCCGGACTCATGCCGTAGCGGTTGACGATTTCCTGCGTCAGCTGGTTGCCGCCGAAGGCCTGCTCGCGCGTGTACACCGACTGGTCGTTGCGCAGCACCGTCACCTGCATGACGTTGGCGCCGACGTCGACGATGGCGACGTTCTGGTCCTTGGCGCCGCCGGGCAGCCCGTGCACCACCAGCGACAGCGCGGTTTGCTGCGCGAACGACTCGACATCCATCACCAGCGGCTTGAGCCCGGCGATCTGGGCGACCGCGAGGCGGTCCTCGACGCGTTCCTTGCGCGTCGCGGCGATCATCACTTCCTTTTCTTCGGGATTGGTGGGCGACGGTCCGATCACCTGGAAATCGAGGTTCACTTCCTCGAGCGCAAACGGGATGTACTGGTTCGCCTCGCCTTCGACCTGCGTTTCGAGTTCGTCTTCGGTGAGTGCGGCCGACACCAAGATCTTCTTGGTGATCACCGCGCCGGTCGGCACCGCCATTGCCACGTGCTTGATGCGCGTGCCGAGTCGCTTGTGCGCGCGCTTCACGGCGTCGGCGGCGGCCTCGAGGTTGTTGATGTTGCCGTCGACCACCGCGTCGCGCGCCAGCGGCTCGATGGCGTAGCGCTCGACGCGATAGCCCTCTTTGCCGCCGTCTGCGATCTCGAGGACCTTGACGGACGATGAGCTGATGTCCAGCCCGAACAGCGGCGGTGCCTTCGGCTTGAACAGGTCAAATGCCATTTTTTTCTGGACTATTTCCCTTTTAGTATCGCAGCTTAGGCGCGATACGTAGAATTCGCGTGAAATCCTAGCAGCAACTCCCCCCGGTGTCGAGTTAATCCTCCACGCAGGGCGAACGGCTATCATGCTACGCATCGTGCGGCTGCCGCAATAGCGCCCCGGGAACGGTCCAACCTCCTTGATGTGGCTTCGTTTTCTAGCCTTTCCGTTGGCCCTGCTGGGCGGCCTAGCGGCCGCTGGCCTGCTCGCGATCGCGCTGGTGATCGTGCTCGCCGTTCCCAACCTGCCTTCGCTCGACGCGCTGACCGGTTACCAGCCCAAGATTCCGTTGCGGATTTACACCGCGGAGGGGGTGCTGATCGGCGAGTTCGGCGAGGAGCGGCGCGCCGTGGTGTCGATCGCCGAGGTGCCGGCGCAGCTCAAGAACGCGATCATCGCCGCCGAGGACGAGCGCTTCTACGAGCACCCGGGCATCGACTACGTGGGGGTGTTGCGCGCCGCCTATGCCAACCTGGCCGCCGGCGGGCGCCGGCAAGGCGCGAGCACCATCACCATGCAGGTCGCGCGCAACTTCTTTCTCTCCTCTGAAAAGACGCTGACGCGCAAGCTCTACGAGGCGCTGCTCGCGTTCAAGATCGAGCACAGCCTCAGCAAGCAGCAGATCCTCGAGCTGTACGTCAACCAGATCTACCTCGGCCAGCGCGCCTATGGCTTCGGCGCGGCCTCGCAGATCTACTTCGCCAAGTCGCTCAACCAGCTGAGCCTCGCCGAGTGCGCCTTGCTCGCCGGCTTGCCGAAGGCGCCCTCGCTCTACAACCCCGTTGCAAATCCACAACGCGCCCGGCAGCGTCAGCAGTACGTGCTGCGGCGTATGAATGAGCTGGGATACATTACTGCAGCGCAGCATGACGACGCGCTCAAGTCGCCGCTGCGCACCCGCCGCGAGGTGCAGGAATACGCGGTGCACGCGGAATACGTCGCCGAAATGGTGCGGCAGTCGCTCGCCGAGCAATACCCGGAGGACGTCTACACCCGCGGTTTCCGCGTCTACACCACCGTGCGCAAGACCGACCAGGACGCGGCCTACGACGCTGTGCGCAAGGGCGTCATGGAGTATGACCGGCGCCACGGCTACCGCGGGCCCGAAGGCTACGTCCAGCTGCCGCCCGACCCCACCGACGACGATTACGAGGACGCGCTCGCCGAGCGCCCGGACAACGACGATCTGCTCGCGGCGATCGTGCTCGCCGCCGACGCCGGACAGGTGCAGGCGGTGGTGCGCACTGGCGAGAAAATCGTGCTCGCCGGCGAGACACTGCGCTTCGCGGCGCGCGCGCTCGACGCCAAGGCGCCGGCGCAAAAGCGCATCCGGCGCGGCGCCATCATCCGCGTGCAGCGCGACGGCAAGAACTGGCAGATCGCGCAGCTGCCCGAGGTCGAGGCCGCGTTCCTCTCGCTCGATCCGCAGACCGGCGCGGTGCGCTCGCTGGTCGGCGGCTTCGATTTCAACCGCAACAAGTTCAACCATGTGACGCAGGCGTGGCGCCAGCCCGGCTCTTCGTTCAAGCCGTTCATCTATTCCGCTGCCCTCGAGAAGGGCTTTACCGCGGCGACCGTGATCTCCGACGAGCCGGTGGTGCTCGAGGCCGAGGAAACCGGCAGCCAGCGCTGGGAGCCGAAGAACTACGACGGCCGTTTCGAAGGCCCGATGCGCCTGCGCACCGCGCTGTCGAAATCGAAGAACATGGTCTCGATCCGCGTGCTCGACGCCATCGGGCCGAAGTACGCGCGCGAATACGTGACGCGCTTCGGCTTCGAGGCCGAGAAGCATCCGCCCTATCTCACCATGGCCCTCGGTGCCGGCTCGGTGACCGCCTGGCAGATGGGGCGCGCCTACTCGGTGTTCGCCAACGGCGGCTACCTGATCCAGCCCTTCTATATCCAGAAAATCGTCGACGACCGCGGCAACCTGCTGGCGCTGGCGGACCCGCGGCGCGCGGGCGAGGAGGAATTGCGCGTCATCGACGAGCGCAACGCCTTCATCCTCGACAACATGATGCAGGACGTGGTGCGCGTCGGCACCGCGGCGCGTGCGCTGCGGCTGGGCCGTTCCGACCTAGCCGGCAAGACCGGCACCACCAACGAATTCGTCGACGCCTGGTTTGCCGGCTACCAGCCGGCGCTCGCCGCCATCGCCTGGGTCGGATTCGACCAGCCCAAATCGCTCGGCAAGAACCAGGTCGGCGGCGTGGTGGCGCTGCCGATCTGGCTCGGCTACATGGAGAAAGTGCTGGGCGAGATCCCCGAGATGCCACGCGAAATGCCGCCCGGCGTGGTGATCGTGCCGACTGGGCCCTATCCGCCGTTGCCGGGGCCGCCACGCCTGTCGCCCGAATATTTCTACAGCGAAGCCGTGCCGCCGCCGGAAGTGCTGCAGCCGCCGCCGCCACTGCTGCCGTTACTGCCGCTGCAGCCTAACGAGCCGCCGCGCCCGGCACGCGACTAGGGTCGCAGCTGCACCGGCGACCCGCCCGGCGCGGACAGCAGGCGCGAGAGCGCGGTGAAGAGTTCCGCGCCGTCGCGGCGGTCGCGCCAGGCGGCGCCGTCCCAGTGGAAATGGAATCCGCCCTCGCGCGCCGCCACCCAGATCTCGCGCGCGGCGCGATGCCGGTTGACGATCAGCGTCGCGCCGCTGGCGAGCTCGATCTCGAGCACGCCGCCCTCCTTGCGGTCGACCTGCGCGTCGACGCCGCTCTCCTCGATCGCGGCTTCGACGCGCGCGAGCGCTTGATCAGCCAATGCTTCGAACTCGGTGTCGTTCATGGGGGTGCTAACATCCTCATTTTATGCGCTTCCTTCTCGCCGGCATCGTGCTCGCGTTCCTTGCGGCCGGTTGCGGCCAGCGGGGGCCGCTGTACCTGCGGGACAATCCGCCCCCCGGCGTGAAGCCCGAAAAACCCGAGCGCGCCAAGCCGGTTCCATATCCGCGCGACGAGCGCGACGCAACCGAAGCGAAGTAGGAGCGGCGTGTCCTTCGAATACCGCAATGGCGCGCTGTGCGCCGAGCAAGTGCCGCTCGAGGAAATCGCGCGCCGCCATGGCACGCCCTGCTACGTCTACTCGAGCGCGGCGATCGAGGCGGCCTATCTTGAATTCTCCGCCGCGCTGAAAGGCAAAGACGCCTTGATCTGTTATTCGGTCAAGGCCAACTCGAACCTGGCCGTGCTGGCGCTGCTCGCGCGCCTCGGTGCCGGCTTCGACATCGTCTCGGGTGGCGAGCTCGCGCGCGTGCTGGCGGCAGGCGGCGCGGCGAGCAAGACGCTTTTTTCCGGTGTCGGCAAGACCGAGGCCGAAATCGCTCTGGCGCTGGAAAAAGGCGTCGGCTGCATCAACCTCGAATCCGAAGCCGAACTCGAGCGCGTGGCGGCGGTCGCGGGCCGGCTCGGGCGCCGCGCGCCGGTCGCCTTCCGCGTCAATCCCGACATCGACGCGCGCAGCCATCCCTACATCTCCACCGGCCTGCAGGAGAACAAGTTCGGCGTGGCGCACGGCGAGGCCGAGCGGCTCTACCGGCGCGCCGCGGCGTTGCCGGCGGTCGAGGTGGTGGGCATCGGCTGCCACGTCGGCTCGCTGCTAACGGAGGCGGCGCCGTTCGTGGCGGCCACCGAGCGCCTAGTGGCGCTCGCCGACCGCATTGAGGCCGGCGGCATCCATCTGCGGCACATCGACGTCGGCGGCGGCATCGGCATCCGCTACCGCGATGAGAAACCGCAACCGATCGCTGCCTTCGTCGCCGGAGCGCGCACTGCGCTCGGCGCGCGTCGCCACACGCTGATCGTCGATCCGGGCCGCTCGATCGTGGGCAATGCCGGATTGCTCCTCACGCGCGTCGAGTACGTCAAGCCGGGCGCGCCGAAGAACTTCCTGGTGGTCGACGCGGCGATGAACGACCTCATCCGGCCGCCGCTCTACGGCGCCTGGCACGAAGTGAAAACGGTGCGGGAATCTGCGCCGGCGCCAGCTGTTTACGACATCGTCGGGCCGGTGTGCGAAAGCGGCGATTTCCTCGCCAAGGATCGCCGGCTCGGCGCAAAGGAAGGCGACCTGCTCGCCCTCATGTCGGCGGGCGCCTATGGCATGGCGATGAGCTCCAATTACAACTCGCGCCCACGGGCAGCGGAGGTGCTGGTGCGCAGCAGCCGCGCCGACCTCGTGCGCAGCCGCGAGTCGGTCGAACAACTGTTTGCGCTGGAGCGCATTCCGGGCTGAGAATCGCCGGTTTATGCCAATGTCCACCCGCCGCTTCCTGATCGCTGGGGCCGTCGTCGCCGCGCTTGCCGCAGCCGGCTTGGGCACGTACCTCATCACCGACGGCCGGGCGAAGGACGCGCGCAAGGCGGTCCAGGGTCCGCCGCCAGTGCCGGTGACGGTCGAGGCAGCGGTACAGGAAACTGTGCCCGTAAGCCTGCAGGCAATCGGCAATGTCGAGGCCTACACCACCGTAGCAGTGAAGTCCCGCGTCGACGGCCAGATCGTTAATGTGCAGTTCCGCGAGGGCCAGGAAGTCAAGAAAAACCAGGTGCTGTTTCAAATCGACCCCAGGCCATTCGAAGCGGCTCTGAGGCAAGCCGAGGCGCAGGCGCTGCGCGACGTCGCCAGCCGCGACCAGGCAAATTCGCAGGAGAGGCGCTACCAGGAACTGCTCGACAAGAATTTCGTTTCCAAGGACGCCTATGCCCAATACCGAACCACCGCACAGACTGCCGAAGCCACGGCGAAGGCGAGCGAAGCGGCGCTGGAAAACGCCAAACTGAATATCGAGTACACGGTCATGCGCTCGCCAATTGACGGCTATGTCGGCCGCGCGCTGCTCCAGGCTGGCAACATGGTCAAAGCGAACGACACGAATCCGCTCGTGATCATCAACCAGGTCAAACCAGCCTATGTCAGCTTCGCGATTCCGGAACAGGAACTGGCGACCATACGCGAGCTGATGCGTAAGGGGGGGCTGCAGGTCGAGGCGGTCCTGCCCGGCGGCGGCATCAACTCGCCGATTGCCTCAGGCCGCGTTGCGTTCCTCGATAACGCAGTGGACCAGACCACTGGCACCATCAAGGTCCGCGCCATCTTCGACAATGAAGACGCCGCGCTCTGGCCCGGGCAGTACTACACGGTACGCGTCAAGCTCTATGACCAGAACAACGCCATCATGCTGCCGTCGCGCGCGCTGCAGACCGGGCCAAACGGGCAGTTCGTCTACGTCGTGAAGCCCGACATGACCGTCGAGGTGCGCAAAGTGGTCGTCGCGCGTATCGAGGGCGACCACGCGATTCTTGCCGGCAACGACGTTGCCAAGGACGAAAAAGTGGTCACGCGCGGCGCGCTGCGCCTCGCTCCCGGCGCCAAGGTCAACATCATCGAGGCCTCGCCGGCTTCGTGAACCTCTCCGGGATCTTCATCCGGCGCCCGATCATGACCGTGCTGGTCATGGTCGGCATCCTGATTTTCGGCATCGTGGCTTTTCGCCTGCTGCCGGTGAGCCAGCTGCCCAACATCGACTACCCGACGATCCAGGTCACGGCCGAGCTGCCCGGCGCGTCGCCCGAGACCATGGCCTCGGCCGTGGCGACCGTACTGGAGAAACAGTTCTCCACCATCGCCGGCATCGACGCAATGACCTCGATCAGCGGCCAGGGCACGGCCTCGGTGACGATCCAGTTCGCGCTCGACCGCGACATCGATGCCGCCGCGCAGGACGTGAATTCCGCGATCGCGGCGACGGCACGCCTGCTGCCGGCGGCGATGCCGACGCCGCCCTCTTTTCGCAAGGTAAATCCGGCCGATTTCCCGGTGTTCTTCCTCGCGCTCACCTCGGACGTGCTGCCGATCTCGACGGTGAACGAATACGCCGAAACCTACCTCGCGCAGCGCATCTCCACCATCAGCGGCGTGGCGCAGGTGCAGGTCTTCGGCCAGCAGAAGTACGCGGTGCGCGTGCAAGTCGACCCGAGTGCGCTCGCCTCACGCGGCGTGAGCATGAACGAAGTTCAGCAGGCGGTGGCCGGCGCCAATGTCAATTTGCCCACCGGCACGCTCTACGGCAGGGACCGCATGTTCGCGGTGCAGGCGACCGGCCAGCTGTACGACGCGCGGGCCTTCCAGTCCATCATCGTCGCCTATCGCAACGGCAACCCGGTGCGCTTGGGCGAGGTCGGCCGCGTCATCGACAGCGTGCAGTCGGACAAGCTCGCCGCCTGGTTCAAGGACAAGCGCGGCATCGTGCTGGCAATCCAGCGCCAGCCCGGCACCAACACCATCGAAGTGGTCGACGCCGTAAAGAAGCTGCTCCCGACTTTCCGCGCCGAGGTGCCGCCGAGCATCGGCATCGAGATCCTCTACGACCGCACGACGATGATTCGCGCCAACATTGCCGAGGTGGAGTTCACGCTGTTGCTGGCGCTTGCGCTGGTGGTGATGGTGATCTTCATCTTCCTGCGCAACGTCCCGGCGACGTTCATCCCTAGTGTCGCGCTGCCGATGTCCATCGTCGGCACCTTCTCGCTGATGTATGTGTTCGGCTACAGCCTGGACAACATCTCCTTGATGGCCTTGACCCTTTGTGTCGGCTTCGTCGTCGACGACGCCATCGTCATGCTCGAGAACATCAGCCGGCACGTGGAGATGGGCAAGACGCCGATGCAGGCGACGCTCGACGGCTCCAAGGAGATCGCCTTCACCATCGTGTCGATGACCATCTCGCTCGCCGCGGTGTTCATCCCGGTGTTCTTCATGGGCGGCATCCTCGGGCGGCTGCTGCACGAATTCGCGGTGGTGATCATCGTCGCGGTGCTGATCTCGGGCTTCGTCTCGCTCACGCTGACGCCGATGATGTGCAGCCGCATCCTCAAGCCGCACGGCACGGACCGGAAACACGGCGCGCTCTACATGGCCTTCGAGCGCGGCTTCGACGCCTGGCGCGACCTCTATGCCTCGACGCTGCGCTTCGTGCTCGCGCACAAATTCTCCGCGCTACTCGTGTTCTTCGGTATCTGCATCACCACCGCCGTGCTGTTCATCAACACGCCCAAGGGCTTCCTGCCGAGCGAGGACTCGGGGCAGCTCTTCATCTTCACCGAGGGGCCGCAGGACGCTTCCTTCGAGAGCATGGTCGAACTGCAGCGCCAGGTCGCGGACATCGTGCGCGCGGACCCGAACGTCGAGGCCATCATGTCTTCGGTCGGCGCGAGCAACAGCAATCCCGCCCTGAACAGCGGCCGTATCACCATCGCCTTGAAGCCCTTCAAGGAGCGCAAGCCGGCCGAAGACGTGTTGCGCGGCCTGCGGCCGAAGCTCGCCAAGGTCGTCGGCATGAAGGTCTATCCGCAAAACGTGCCGACCATCCGCATCGGCGGGCTGACCAAGAGTCCCTACCAGTACGTGATTCAGGGCGCCAACACCGAGCAGCTCTACCAATGGGCGCCGCGCATCGAGGAGAAGCTGCGCACCCTGCCCGGCATCATCGACGTCTCGAGCGATCTGCAGATCGCGCGGCCGCAGGTCAACGTCGAGATCGACCGCGAGAAGGCCGCCGCGGTCGGCGTGTCGCCGCAGATGATCGAGAGCACGCTCGGCTTCGCCTTCGGCGCCCAGCAGGTGTCCACGATCTACACCGCGACCAATCAATACTGGGTGATCCTGGAGCTCGATCCGCGCTACCAGCGCGAGCCGTCGGCGCTCGGCCTGCTCTATGTGCGCTCATCCACCGGCGCCCTGGTGCCGCTCAATGCCGTCGCGCGCCTTACCTACGGCGTCGGGCCGCTTTCGATCACGCATCAGGGACAGCTGCCCTCGGTCACCATCTCGTTCGACCTGCGACCCGGCACCGTGCTGTCGCAGGCGATCGACCAGGTCAACCGCGAAATGGCGACGATGCAGGTCCCGGGCACCATCAACACGTCGTTCCAGGGCACGGCCCAGGCGTTCCAGGCTTCGTTGCAGGGCATGGGTCTGCTGCTGCTCTTCGCGGTATTCGTGATCTACCTGGTGCTGGGCGTGCTCTACGAGAGCTTCATTCATCCGCTCACCATTCTCTCGGGCCTGCCCACGGCCGGCCTGGGCGCGCTGGTCACCCTGATGGCGTTCGGCGTCGAGCTCAACATGTACGCCTTCGTCGGCATCATCATGCTGGTCGGCATCGTCAAGAAGAACGCCATCATGATGATCGACTTCGCCATCGAGGCGCAGCGCAAGGAGGGCAAGCCGGCCGAGGTCGCGATCTACGAGGCGGGCATCGTGCGCTTCCGCCCGATCATGATGACGACTGCGGCGGCGCTGATGGGCAGCCTGCCGATCGCCATCGGCTTCGGCGCCGGGGGCAGCGCGCGGGCGCCGCTCGGCCTCGCGGTAGTCGGCGGCCTGCTGCTGTCGCAGGTACTCACGCTGTATATCACCCCCGTCATTTACCTGTACTTCGAACGGCTGCAGGAGTGGCTCAACCGCAGCAAGCAACCAGAGGTCCTCCCCGTTGTCGACCAACAACAGCCCCGAAGCGCGTAGCCTCGCCGTGTTCTGCGACTTCGAGAACGTCGCGCTCGGCGTGCGCGAGGCGAAGTACGCGCAGTTCGATATGGAAAAGGTGCTCGAGCGGCTGCTGCTCAAGGGCTCGATCGTGGTGAAGAAGGCCTACTGCGACTGGGAGCGCTACAAGGAATTCAAGATCGCCATGCACGCCGCGGCGTTCGAGCTGATCGAGATACCGCACCTGCGCCAGTCGGGCAAGAATTCCGCCGACATCCGCATGGTGGTCGACGCACTCGACCTTTGCTACACCAAGGGCCACGTCGACACCTTCGTCATTGTCAGCGGCGACTCGGATTTCTCACCGCTGGTGTCCAAGCTGCGCGAGAACGCCAAGACCGTGATCGGCGTCGGCGTGAAGAACTCGAGCTCCGACCTGCTGATCGCCAACTGCGACGAGTTCATCTACTACGACGACCTCGTACGCGAAGACGAGCACAAGCGCCGCGCCGCGAAAAAGCGCAAGGAAGGCGCGCCCGCTGGCGGCGAAAAGCAGAATGAAGTCTTCGACCTGATCCTCGAGACGCTGCACGCGCTGATCGCCGAGCGCGGCGAGGGCGAGCGTATCTGGGGCTCGATGGTCAAGCAGGCGCTCAAGCGCCGCAAACCCGGCTTCAACGAGTCCTACTATGGCTTCCGCGCCTTCTCGGACCTGCTCGAGGAAGCGGAAAAGAAAGGGCTGATCAAGCTCGAGCCCGACGAGAAGTCGGGGGGCTATCTCATCCGGCCCGCCTGAGCGGGCGGCGTGGCTAGGACTTGCCGCGCGCGCGGAACACCGAAGCGACCAGCCCGCCGACCACGCTGCCCTCGATCAGGCCGAGCAGCAGGTCGTTGTCCGTGCACCAGCCGAGAAGCAGCCGGCACAGGTCGGCTTGGGCGGCCACCGTCGCCAGTTCCTGCATGTCTAGAAAATTCATGCCGCTTATTGCTACGCAGCATTCATGCCAGATCGCAAACCATTGATTTTATTTAGATCTTAATCCGAGCTTCCCCGGAGATAGATGGATTACGGTGCGCCGCGCAAGGCCAGCGCCCTGCGACCGTGCGCCCGATCTAGGGCTCGAGCTGCTTGTAAACCAGGGTCGCGACGTTGAGCAACTCGTCGCGAGTGAGGTCGGCCGAGGCCAGCGCATAGCCGCAGTCTCGGTCGATCCAGTAGAACACGCCGACGTTGTTCTCGCGCGAGTAGCGGAACGCCGTCTCGCGGTTTTTCGACGACTCGGCGCGCACGTACATCGTCAGGCGCCGGCCGTTCTGCGTCTGGTACATGAAATGCGCCACCGGCCCCGGCTCGCCGGGCAGCAGGCGGCCACCGACCAGTGCGAGTCCCGCTTCCTCCAGCTTGGGCGCGCGCACCTTGACGCCGAGTCGCTTGGAAAGCCAGGCCACGAGATGCGGCTCCTGATCTGCACCGACCTCCACCGGGTGGCGCACCTCGGGCGAATAGGTGACGTGCGCGATGGCCGCACGGCGCGCCATGATCATCGCGTCGCTCGCCGCGACGGGTGCGGAGCGCGTGCCGCCCAGCTGCCATCCGGCGGCCACGCCGAGGGCAAAGCCGAGCACCGCGTAGCCAGCGGCGACCGCGAACCGCCGCCAGCCCGCGCGTTGCCGCGCCGCGCGCTCGAGGTGCGCCGGCACCGGCTCTTCGAGCAGCGGATCGTAGGCCGCGCGCAGCGCGCCGCCGAGCCGGTGGTAGTCGGCGACGCGCTCCGCGTCCTCGGCGCGCGCGGCGAGCCAGGCCTCGACCGCCGCGCGCCGCTCCGGCAGCAGTCGGCCGTCGGCGAAGGCGTGCAGCTCGGCCTCGGTGACTTGTGGCTCGTCGCTCACCTGACGACCTTCAGCTTGGCCGCGACGACGCCCAGCATCATGGCGCGCAGCTTGTCGCGCGCACGCGAAAGGCGCGACATCACCGTGCCGATCGGGATGGCGAGCGTCTGCGCCACCTCCTCGTAGCTCATTTCCTCGAGCGTGACGAGCAGCAGCACGGCGCGCTGCTCCTCGGGCAGCCGCGCGATGGCGCGGTCGAGGTCGCGCACCAGCAGCGCGTCGCCCTGCGAGGCGCGGCTGGCGAGCTCCGGCATCGCTTCATCGAGCGGGTCGGTGGCGCGCCTGGCTCGCACGCGATTGACGTGGACGTTGTGCATGACCGTGAAGAGCCAGGCGCGCAGGTCGGTGCCGCGGCGGTACAGATGCAGCTTCGTCCAGGCGCGTTCCAGCGTGTCCTGCACCAGGTCGTCTGCGCTTGCGCGGTCACCCGAGAGAGCGCGCGCATAGCGCCGCAATCTCGGAATCAGCTCGACCAGGCGCTCGGCTTCGTTCATTGGAGGAACAAGGATGCGGACGCCCCTATTCCACGCTATTTCGGCGCGTCGGGCAATGCTGGGAGGCTGCGCAGGTAGGCGATGAGCGCCGCAAGATCCGCCGGCGCGAGCTTGCTGGTGGTGTTGGTGATCACCTCGCCCATGGTTTCGCCCACCACGTCGCCGTCGGGTGTCAGGCCGCTCGCCAGGAAGTCCGCCAGATCCTTGTCGCCCCATTTTTTCAGCCGCGTGGGCGTGAGGTTGGACGACACCGCGCCGTCGGGCAGCTTGGCGCCGGCAAGGAAGCGGCTCTGCTTCGCGCCGCCGAGGAAATTGCGCGGCGTGTGGCACTCGCCGCAGTGTCCGAGCGCCTGCGCGAGGTAGGTGCCGCGGTTGAGAGCGGCGCTCGCCTTGGCGTCCGGCTGAAAGGCGCCGGCGGTGAAGAACAGCCACTTCCACGGCCACAACAGCAGCCGCCAGCGGAAAATGAACCACAAATCGTGCCGCTCGCTCGGCCGCGCGTCCGGCGGCAGCGTGCGCAGATAGGCCCAGAGATCGCGCAGGTCGGTGTCGACGATGCGCGTGAACGAGGTGTAGGGAAACGCCGGGTAGTAGTTGGCGCCGTCGGGTCGACGGCCCTCGCGCAGGGCGCGCACGAAATCGGCCTCGCTCCAGCGACCCAAGCCGACCGTCGCATGCGGCGTGATATTGGGTCCGAAGAAAGTGCCGAACGGCGTCTTCAGCGCCCGCCCGCCGGCGAACGGCACCGCGCCCTTCTGCGCGCTGGTATGGCAGCCGACGCAACCGCCGGCGGCGGCGAGGTATTCGCCGCGCTTCGCGTCGCCCTGCGCAAGCGCCGCGGCGCCCCAGGCGAGCGTCAAAAAGAAAAGCCCCGCCGAGGCGAGGCCTGACTGCGGATTCAACCGACTACTGCTTGGCGCGGAATGACTCGTGACAGCCGCCGCAGGCCTTGCCGACCGCGCCCCACTGCGCTTTCACGCCCGCCTCGTCGCGCGCGCGCGCCACAGCGCCCAGCTTGGTCGCCTCGTTCTGCAGCCGGTCGGCCGCTTCCTTGAATTTTTCCGGGCTCTCCCAGATCGCCGGCAGCGCGGCCGACTTGACGTCCTTGGTGCTGACGTCGAAGCCATCCCAGGCCATCTGCACCAGGTTCTCGAGATAAGTCGCGTTACGGGCCACGATATCGGCGTTGTACGGGCTCACCTTGCCCGAGGCCATCCCGGCGATCGGGCCGAAGTACTTGCCCTGCAGGGTCATCACCGCCTGGCGTTGCTTCACTAGCACCTCCGGCTTGACCTGCGCCAGCGCGGCGCCACTGGCCACCGCGAGAATTACACCCGCAGCCATCAAGATCTTCGTCATCCCTTCCTCCGTGAGTTGGACATCCCCCGGCAAACACCGCGCCAGGCCGGTTTATTTCCCTAGTCAGCGCAATCCAGCCGCGTATTCCGCCACCGCCCGGATCTCTCGCTCGCTCAGCCGTGCCGCCACGCCGCGCATCATGGCGCTGGGGTCATTGGCACGGGCGCCGTCGCGAAAGGCCTTCAGCTGGCCCATCGTGTACTCAGCATATTGTCCGGCAAGCCGCGGGTATTGCGCGGGCATGCCGGCGCCGGCCGGCCCGTGGCAGCCGGCGCAGGCCGGCACGCCGTTCGCGGCATTGCCGCCGCGCCAGATCTTCTGCCCAAGCGCTACCAGATCCTTGTCGCCCGCGCCCGAGGGGCGCAGGTCTTGGCCGGCATAGAACGCGGCGAGCCCCTTCATGTCAGCCTCGGAAAGATTGGCGACCATAGCGCCCATGATGGCGCTCTCACGCGCTGCCTTCGTCGCGCCCTGCGCCTTGAAATCGGCGAGCTGTTTTTGCAAGTAGCCCGGATGCTGTCCCGCGATCTTGGGATTGGCGGGCGCCGTGCCATTGCCGTCGGTAGCGTGGCAGGCCGCGCAAACCTGGGCGGCAATGCCTTGGGCCTTGTCCTGAGCGTTCACACTGCCGGCCCACACCAAAGCGATGGCGGCCAGCGCCAGTACCCGAATCATCCCGGCTCCCTGATCCCGATCCGAAAGTCGCGATTTTATTAGAATTTGCCGCTTCCGTTATGAAGACCTTCGCTCAAGCCGACTTTCTCGCGGCAGCCGGCCGGCCCGAGGACCTGCCGCCGCCGGGGCCACCCGAGCTGGCCTTCGCCGGGCGTTCCAACGTCGGCAAATCGAGCGCGATCAACGCCCTGCTGGCGCGCAAGCGGCTCGCCTACACCAGCAAAACGCCCGGCCGCACGCAGACGATCAATTTCTACCAGCTGGCCGGCGGCCAGCGCCTGGTGGATCTGCCGGGCTACGGCTTTGCGCGGGTGCCGCAGCCGATGCGCGCGCACTGGGAAAGCCTCGTCGGCGGCTACCTCGGCGCAGACCGGCCGCTCGCCGGCGTGGTCCTGGTGATGGATGCGCGCCATCCGCTGACCCCGCTCGACCGCCAGTTGCTCGCCTGGCTGGGCGATGCGCGCGTCCTGCTATTGCTGACGAAGGCCGACAAGCTCGGGCGCGCCGAGCAGGCCGCGGCGCTGAAAACTGTCGCCTCCCTGTCGGGACGCGACGCACGGCTGTTCTCGAGTGTCTCGCGCCAGGGGGTTGAGGATTGCCGCCGGCTGCTCGAGCAGTGGCTCGCAGCAGCCGGCGCGAATAAAAAACCCCCGGTAAAGGGGATGTAAACCGGGGGGTGAAACGCCCCGGCATAAGAACCGAGGCATCCCGCTCAGGGAGGAGTAGCGGGAGACGATGAACATCGTCTGAAGGTAAGATGCCCGCCGTAGGCAAAAGTTCCGTAGGGGAAACCCGGAGGAAAAACAAGACGATGAAGATCTACGGGCAATTTCCGGCCGTGCGCATGCGGCGCATGCGGCGAGACGAGTTTTCGCGCCGGCTGATGCGCGAGAACGTGCTCACGCCCGACGACCTCATCTACCCGGTGTTCGTCCTCGACGGCAAAGCCCGTACTCAGAAAGTGGGCTCCATGCCTGGCGTCGAGCGGCTGAGCGTCGACCGCTTGCTGCCGGTCGCCGAGCAGTGCGTGAAGCTGCGCATCCCGGTCATCGCGCTCTTTCCGGTGATCGAGCAACGGCTGAAGACAGCCGATGGGCGCGAGGCCTGGAACCCGAAGGGTCTGGTGCCGCGCGCCGTCGCTGCGCTGAAGAAGCGCTTTCCCGGTCTCGGCATCATGACCGACGTGGCCCTCGACCCCTATACCTCGCACGGGCAGGACGGCGTCATCGACAAGTCAGGCTACATCCTGAATGACGTCACGCTCGACGCGCTGGTGAAGCAGGCAGTGGCACAGGCGACGGCCGGCGTCGACATCGTTGCGCCTTCGGACATGATGGACGGCCGCATCGGCCGCATCCGCGCCGCGCTGGAGAGAGCCGGCCACATCCACACCAAGATCATGGCCTACTCCGCGAAATACGCTTCCGGCTTCTACGGTCCGTTCCGCGATGCAGTCGGCTCCGCCGCCAATCTCGGCAAGAGCGACAAGAAGACTTACCAGATGGATCCGGCGAATTCCGACGAGGCGCTGTGGGAAGTCGGGCTCGATCTTGCCGAAGGCGCCGACATGGTGATGGTGAAGCCGGGGCTGCCCTACCTCGACGTCCTGCGGCGCGTGAAGGACGAGTTCAAGGCACCGACCTATGTCTACCAGGTGTCGGGCGAATATTCGATGCTGCGTGCGGCAATCGCCAACCAGTGGTTGCCCGAGTCCTGCGTGATGGAAAGCCTGATCGCGTTCAAGCGGGCGGGCGCGGACGGCATCCTGACCTACTTCGCGATGGACGCTGCTAGGAGCCTGTCGCGAGCGAAAGGGTCCTGAGGAAGCGCTCGGCGTTCTGGTAGCCGATGACGCGCAAGCCCGGGATCTCGCGGCCCTGCGCGTCGAAGAACACGATGCCCGGCGGGCCGAACAGCGAGAAGCGCTTGAGCAACGCCTTGTGCTCGGCGCTATTCGCGGTGACGTCGACCTGCAACAACAACATGCCGGCGAATTTGGCCTTCACCCGCTCGTCGGAGAAGGTGTAGCTCTCCATCTCCTTGCACGAGACACACCAGTCGGCGTAGAAATCGAGCATCACCGGCTTGCCCGGCGCCGCCAGCTTCTGCTCCAGCGTGGCGACGCTGTCGACGCGCTCGAATTTCGTCTCGCCCTTGCCGGTGAGAAACAGCGGCGCCGCGATCCACGCCGCCACCGCGAGCAGCAGCACGCCGAATACCTGCTTGACGCGGATGAGCCACGGCCCCGACTTCGGCAGCAGCGCGCCCTCGGAAACGCCGATCGCCACCAGCGGCGCGCCCATGCCGAGCGCCATGGCGAACAGCGCGGCACCGCCGAGCGCCACGTCGCGCGTCTGCGAGATGTAGAGCAGCGCCCCGGCGAGCGGCGCGGCGACGCAGGGGCTGACGATCACCGCGGAGAGCATGCCCATGCCGGCGACCGAGGCGACGCGCCCGCCGCGCAGGCGGCTTTGCGCGCCTTCCAGGCGCTGGTGGATGAAGCCCGGCAGACGCAGCTCGTAGAGGCCGAACATGGAAAAAGCCAGCACCACGAACACCAGCGCGAAGGCGCCGAGCACCCAGGCGTTCTGCAGCGCCGAGGCGATCAGCGTGCCGGAGTACGCCGCGGCGATGCCGGCCGCGGCGTAGGCGAGCGCCATGCCGAGCACATAGGCGAGCGACAGCGCGAGCGCGCGCGGCTTGGTCAGCTCGCTGCCTTCGCCGGCGATGATGCCGGAGAGGATCGGGATCATCGGCAGCACGCAGGGCGTGAAGGTGAGCAGCAGGCCGAACAGCACGAAGCCGCCCAGCACCAGCGCCACATTGCCCTGGAACAGGCGGGCGATCTCGATGTCGCTCGCCCAGATCGAAAACCCTGGGCTTCCCGCCAGGGCGGCGCCGATGCGCGCCGTAGATTCCATCGGCACATAGCACACGCCGGCGTCAGCGCAGCCCTGCGAGGTGACCTTGAGCCCGAACGCGCCGGCGGCCTCGGCCGGTATGCGCACGCGCACCTCTTTGCGGTAGATCACCTGCTCGCCGAAGAATTCGTCCTTGTGCTTCAGGCCCGGCGGAAATTCCGCCCGGCCGAGGCGCGCGCCCTCGGCGGAAAAGCGGAAGCGGTCGCGGTACAGGTAGTAGCCGTCGGCGATGGCGAAGTGCACCTCGACCGCCTGGTCGTCCAGCGCGCGGGCCGAAAAGCGGAATGCTTTTTCGGGTTCAAGCAGATCTGCCCCGCATGCTTTCCATGAAAGCAAAAAAAATGCGCATAAGACAAAAAAACGCTTCATGCTTTCGTTTCTGCCGCCACCCAGTCCAGATACGCCGGTAACCCCCGCTCGACTGGGACCGCGATGATCTCCGGGAGTTCGTAGGGATGGCTCGCGCGTAGCGCGCGCTCGAGCGCGGGGTAGCGCTCGGCGCTGGTCTTGATGAGCAGCGGGTGCTCCTCGTCGTGCTGCACGGCGCCCTTCCAGCGGTAGACCGAGCGGCACGGCGCGAGGATGTTGACGCAGGCGGCGAGCCGCTCCGCGATCAGCTGCTCGGCGATGCGTTCGGCCGCGGCGCGGTCGGGCAGGTTAGTCAACACCAAGAGCGTGCTCATGCCTCAATCCCTCGTGGACGGTGGGGTAGCGCAGCCGCAGGCCCAGCACTTCTTTCAGCCGGCGGTTGTCCAGCCGGCGCGATTCCTGCATGAAATCGTTGAGATCCTTGAACTGCGAGCGCGCAAGGCGCGGCGGCCGCGGCAGCCCGGCATGGCCGGCCACCAGGTCGAGCCAGTCGCCCATTCTGATCTGCGTGTCGTCGCCAGCGTTATAGACGCCCGCCGGCGCGTCCGGCTCGAGCGCGCGCACGCAGGCCGCGGCCAGGTCATCGGCATGGATGTGACTGGTATAGACGTCGTCCTCCGCACGCAGCACCGGAATCCCGGCGCGTAGCCGCTCGAGCGGCAGCCGGTCGGCGGCGTAGATACCCGGCGCGCGCAGGATGATGAGGGATATCTTGCGCTCGAGACACCATGCGGCAAGTTGCCGCTCGGCGTCGACGCGGCGCCGTGCCCGCGGCGTGGCGGGTGCGACCGGCCGCGACTCGTCGACCCGCGCGCCGCCGCAATCGCCATAGACGCCGCTCGTACTGACGTAGACGAGGCGTCTCGGTAGAATGCGGCCCTTCGCGAGCGCGACAAGCAGGTGCGCGGTGCGCGGATCGGAATCACCGGCACGCGGCGGCGGCGCAAGATGCAGCAGCGCGTCGGCGCCTTCGAGGCGCAGCGTTTCGGGACGGTCGAGATCGGCACCGGCGCTGCGCGATACCCTGGAGACGCGAAAGCGCGCTTCGAGCCGCGGCGCGGCGCGGCGGGCGATGTCGCCGAAACCGGCAATCAGCAGATTCTGCATGTGGATATTTTACTGAGATGAGCAAAGTCACCATCCAGCCGAGCGGGCAGGAGTTCGAGGTCGCCGAAGGCGAATCGGTCCTCACCGCCGCGCTGCGCCAGCACCTGATCCTGCCCTACGGCTGCCGCAACGGCGCCTGCGGCAGCTGCAAGGGCAAGATCCTGCAGGGCGAAGTCGACTATGGCGTCTACCAGAAGAAGGCACTGACCGACGACGAAAAAGCGCAGGGTAAGGCACTCTTCTGCCAGGCCAGGCCGCTCGGCGACCTGGTGATCGAAGCGCGCACCATCGGTGCCACCAAGGACATCCAGGTGAAGACGCTGCCCTGCCGCGTGCAGAAGCTCGAGCGCGTCACTGAAGACGTCATGATCCTGTACCTCAAGCTGCCGGCGAACGAGCGGCTGCAGTTTCTCGCCGGCCAGTACCTCGAGTTCCTGCTGAAGGACGGCGCGCGGCGCAGCTTCTCCATGGCCAACGCGCCGCACGCCGACGAACTGATCCAGCTGCACGTGCGCCACGTGCCGGGGGGCCAGTTCACCGATCGCGTCTTCGGCGCCCTGAAAGAGCGCGACATCCTGCGCATGGAAGGCCCGCTCGGCACTTTTTTCCTGCGCGACGAATCCGACAAGCCGATCGTCTTTGTCGCCTCGGGCACCGGCTTCGCGCCGATCAAGGCGATCATCGAGAGCGCGCTCGCCAAGGGCGTGCAGCGGCCGATGACGCTCTACTGGGGCGGGCGGCGGCCGCAGGACCTTTACCTGGATGCGCTGGCGAAGAGCTGGGGCATTCCCTACGTGCCGGTAATCTCCGACGGCCTGCCCGAAGACCAGTGGACCGGGCGCACGGGCTTCGTGCACCGCGCCGTGATGCAGGATTTCCCGGACCTCTCAGGCCACCAGGTCTATGCCTGCGGCGTTCCGATCATGGTGGATTCGGCGAAGAAGGATTTCACCACGCGGTGCAAGCTGCCCGAGGACGAGTTCTACGCCGACAGCTTCACCACGCAGGCCGACCTGCCTCAGCCCGCGCCTTCGCCCAGATAGGCTTCTCGGACCTTGGGATTGAAAAGAAGTTCTTTTGATGATCCGGAAAGCATTATTTCCCCGGATTCCATGACATAACCGCGGCTCGCGGTTTCGAGCGCCAACAGCGCGTTCTGCTCGACCAGCAGGATGGTGACGCCTTCACGCGCGATATCGGCGACGATCTCGAAGATCTTCGCCACCATCATCGGCGCGAGGCCCATGGACGGCTCGTCGAGCAGCAGCAGCTTCGGCGCGCTCATCAGCGCGCGCGCGATCGCCAGCATCTGCTGCTCCCCGCCGGAGAGGGTGCCGGCCATCTGGGTGTGGCGCTCCTTGAGGCGCGGGAAGCGCTGGTACTGGCGCTCCGGATCGGCGGCGCCGCGCGCGTAGGCGCCCATGGCGAGGTTCTCCGCGACGCTGAGCGTGGGAAAAATGCCGCGCCCTTCCGGCACCAGCACCAGACCTCGACGCGGCAGAGCGTGGATCGGACTCTCCCGGATGCTTTCGCCGGCGTAATTGATTTTTGCAGAACGGGACGCAATTACGCGGCAGATCGCTTTGAGCGTGGAACTCTTGCCGGCGCCGTTGGCGCCGATCAGGCAGACCAGCTCGCCTTCGCCGACCTCGAGGTCGATACCCTTCACCGCGCGAATGCCGCCGTAGTGAACTTCGAGTCCCTTTACTTCAAGCAGCACGCGCTGCCCCCAGGTAGGCTTCAATCACTTTCGGGTCCTTTTGCACCGCGGCCGGCACACCCTCCGCGATCTTCAGGCCATAGTCGAGCACCATCAGCCGGTCGCACAGGTTCATCACCAGGCGCACGTCGTGCTCGATCAGCAGCACCGTCACGCCGCCGTCGCGGATCGAGCGGATCAGCCTGCCGAGCGCCAGGCGCTCGGTGGCGTTCATGCCGGCGGCGGGCTCGTCGAGCGCCAGCAGCTGCGGCTCGGTGGCGAGGGCGCGCGCGATTTCGAGGCGGCGCTGGTCGCCGTAGGGCAGGTTGCCCGCGGGCTCGTTGGCGCGGGCGCGCACGCCGACGCGCTCGAGCAGTTCCATGGCGCGCCGTTCGATGTCGATTTCTTCCAGCAAGGTCGACCGGTTGCGCAATACCGCGCCCAGCACGCCGGCACGCGTGCGCACGTGCCGCCCGACCATCACGTTTTCCAGCGCCGAAAGAGCGGGAAACAGGCGGATGTTCTGGAAGGTGCGCGCGATGCCTGCCGCCGCCACCTGGTCCGGCGTGAGGCCTTCGAGCGCCCGGCCGTTGAAGCGGAAACTCCCCGCGTCGGCACGGTAGAAGCCAGTGAGCAGGTTGAAGAGCGTCGTCTTGCCCGCGCCGTTGGGGCCGATCAGTCCGAAGATCTCGCCCCGCTCGATGGCAAACGAGATGCCCTGCACCGCCTGCACTCCGCCAAAGCTGCGCGACAGCCCGTCGGCCTGGAGCAGCGTCATGCCCGCCGCCTGACTGCCGAAGGCAGCAGCCCCGACGGGCGGAACAGCATCACCAGTACCAGTGCGAGGCCGAAGATCAGCATGCGGATCACTTCGGGCGCCACCAATTGCTGGCCGAACAGCGCGGCCTGCAGCGGTTCGACCGTCCAGCGCAGCAGCTCCGGCACGAAGGACAGCAGCACCGCGCCCAGGATCACGCCCCAGACATTGCCCATGCCGCCGAGCACCACCATCGACACCACCATGATCGACTCCACCAGCACGAAGCTCTCCGGCGAGATGAAGCCCTGGATCGCCGAGAACATGCCGCCGGCCAGCCCGCCGAAGCTGGCGCCCATGGCGAAGGCGAGCAGCTTGAGGTTGCGCGTATTGATGCCCATGGCGCGCGCCGCCACCTCGTCCTCGCGGATCGCCTCCCAGGCGCGGCCGATGCGGGAGTTCTGCAGCCGCAGATTCACCACGATCACCGCCACCGTCACGGCGAGCAGCAGGTAGTAGTACTTGAGCGGGCCGCTGAAATCCACGCCCAGAAGGTTTTCGGCTTTTGAGAAATCGAGCGGCCCGATCGAGAACGGATCGATGCCGGCGATGCCCTGCGGCCCGTTGGTCAGGTTCAGCGGCTGCGACAGGTTGTTGAAGAAGACGCGGATGATCTCGCCGAAGCCGAGCGTGACGATGGCGAGGTAGTCGCCGCGCAGCTTGAGCGTCGGCGCGCCGAGCAGCACGCCGAACAGCGCGGCGACCGCGGCGCCGATCGGCAGGATCACCCAGAACGGCAGGTGAAGGTTGAAGTGCGGGCTGGCGAGCAGCGCGTAGACATAGGCGCCGAGGCCGTAGAACGCGATATAGCCGAGATCGAGCAGCCCGGCGAATCCGACCACGATGTTGAGGCCGAGCGCGAGCAGCACGTAGAGGATGGCGAAGTTGGCGATGCGCACCCAGGCAGTGCCCGCGTAGGCCAGCGCAAACGGCAGGGCCAGCAGGCAAACCACGATCAGGACGGTTCCAAGCCAGACGCGCCCTGGAATCTTCAAGCCCGATCTCCGACCCGCTCGCCGAGCAAGCCCGAGGGGCGCAATACCAGAACCAGAATCAGCACCAGGAAGGCGATCACGTCCTGGTAGTTGGAGCCGAACAGGATGAAGTGGCCGCCGCCTTCGCAGGCGTCGATGGCGCCGGCGAGCCAGCCGTACTGGCAAAGATCGGTGAACTCGCCGACGTAGCCCGCACCGAGGGCCTCCACCAGCCCCAGCACCACGCCGCCGAGCATCGCGCCCGGGATGTTGCCGATGCCGCCGAGCACCGCTGCGGAGAACGCCTTCAGTCCGAGGATCGAGCCCATGGTGTACTGCGCCACGCCGTAGTAGGTGCCGAACAGCACTCCCGCGACGGCGCCGAGCCCGGCGCCGATGACGAAGGTGGCGGCGATCACGCGGTTGACGTCGATGCCCATCAGGCCCGCCACCTGCGGGTTCTGCGCAGTGGCGCGCATCGCCGTGCCGAGGCGCGTGCGGTAGACGAGGAAAGCGAGCGCCGTCATCATCGCCGCGCAGATGCCGACGATGGCGAGCTGCACCCCGGTAACGGTGGCGCCGAAAAAGGTGAAGGTGCGCAGCGGGATGATCTGCGGGAAGGCGAGCACGTTGCGGCTCCACACCAGCAGCGCCAGGTGCTGCAGGATGATGGAGACGCCGATGGCGGTGATCAGCGGCGCGAGTCGCGGCGCGCCGCGCAGCGGGCGGTAGGCGAGGCGCTCCATGGCGTAGCCCACCAGCACGCACACCGGGATTGCCGCGCCGGTGCCGATCAGCACCACCGCGAGCGGCGACATGCCGGTGGGCGCGAGCGCGTTGATGACGGTAAAGGCCACCATGGCGCCGATCATCACCACTTCGCCGTGCGCAAAGTTGATCAGCTGGATGATGCCGTAGACCATGGTGTAGCCCAGGGCGACGACGGCGTACACGCTGCCTGCGGTCAACCCGTTGACGAGCTGCTGCAGGAACGTGTCCATGCGGGGCGTGAGCCTAGCAGAAACTAAAACGGCGCCCGCAGGCGCCGTCGTCGATCATTTGATGCGGACTATTTTTTCATGAAGTCGGCGTAGGACATGGTCTTGCCGCCCTTGATCACGGCGATCGGCTCGATCTTGCCCGCCTTCATGGTGAAGATGGTCATTTCCGCGTCCTTGCGGTCGCCCTTGGCGTCGAAAGCGATGGCGCCGGTAGAGCCGCTGAAGGATCCCTTTTGCATCTCCGGCAGGTATTTCGCCGGGTCGGCGGAGTTGGCCTTCTTCATCGCCTCGATCAGGATGTTCGCCGCGTCGTAGGTGAACGGCGAATAGAGGATCGGATCGGCGTTGAACTTCTTCTTGTAGGCCTCGAGGAACCTCTTGTCGGCGGCCTGCGCCGGAATGCCGGCCTGCGAGCACAGCAGCCCTTCGGCCGCGGCGCCGGCGAGCTTGGCCATTTCCTCGGTGCAGGCGCCGTCGCCAAAGGCGAACACCGCTTTCATGCCGAGCTCGCGCCCCTGCTTCATCAGCGGTCCGCCGGTGGCATCCATGCCGCCGTAGAACACGGCATCCGGGTTGCGCCCGCGCAGCTTGGTGAGCACCGCCTTCCAGTCGGTGGTCTTGTCGGTGCCCTTCTCGCGCGGCAGCACGACGATCTTCGCCGCCTTGAGCGTCTTTTCCACCTCGTTGGCGATGCCCTCGCCATAGGCGGTCGCGTCGTCCACCACCGCCACCAGCTTCGGTTTGTTGTTCGTGGCAAGGTAGCTCGCGATCGCCGGTCCCTGCTGGTCGTCGCGCCCCACCACGCGGAACTGGGTCTTGAAGCCCTGCTCGGTGAGCTTGGGATTGGTGGCCGAGCCCGAGATCACCGGGATGCCGGCGTCGCTGTAGATCTTGGAGGCGGGAATCGAAGTGCCCGAGTTCAGGTGGCCGACCACGCCCGAGACCTTGGCGTCGGCGAGTTTCTGCGCCACGGTGGTGCCGACTTTCGGATCGGCCTGGTCGTCTTCCGCCACCAGCGTGAACTTCGCGTCCTTGCCGTCGATCTTGATGCCGGCGGCATTGGCTTCTTCGATCGCGAGGCGCGCGCCGTTCTCGTTGTCCTTGCCCAGGTGCGCGATGCCGCCGGTGAGCGGCGCGACGTGGCCGATCTTGATCTCCAGCGCCGCGGGCGCCTTGGCTTCCGCCTTGGCGGGGGGTTTCTGCTGCCCGCAGCCGATCAGCGCGAGCGACGCAACGAGCGTGATGCCGAATCCGATGCTTTTCATGGTCTCCTCCGAAGCGGTAATGATACTGAACTTATTTCTGCGACAGGATCCACTTCACCAGCGCCTTCAGGTCCGGATCGGGCACGGTGGGGTTGGGCGGCATCGGGATCTGGCCCCAGACGCCGGTGCCCCCCTTCTTCACCTTGTCGATGAGTTTCGCTTCCGCGCCCTTGTCGGCGGCGTACTTCGCGGCCACGTCCTTGTACGCCGGGCCGACCAGCTTCTTGTCGACCGCGTGGCAGGCGAAGCAGTTGTGCTTCTTGGCGAGCTCTTCGCTCGCTTGCGACGGAATCGCGGCGACTGCGGCCGCGGCACCGAGAATGAGGGCAAGTCGTTTCATGCGTTCTCCTGAAGGGAATTTTTCAAGTCTACAAGATCGGCCACGGGGGCGAGGCAGGTAACGCCGCGGCACAGCCAGCCGTTGACCGGCTCGGGCCGCGCCGGCTTGTCGAGCGCCGGCGGCAGCCCGGCGAGGCCGTCCGGGACGGCGAGCACCATCGCGTCGGGCGGTGCCGCGCGCGCCAGCTCCGTGTGCCAGGCGCCGAGCGCGGCGCCGCGCCCGCGCAGGATCAGGGTGCGCGGCGGCGCGAGCTGCTCGTCAAGCGCGATCGCCATCGCGCCGAAGCCGGCCGGATGGGCGCGCATCGCGGGGTAGAACAGCTCGAGCGTGCGCTCGGCGGCGCGCGCATAGCGCGCTTCGCCGGTCAGCGTCGCCAGGCGCCCGAGCGCCCAGGCGGCCACCGCGTTGCCCGAGGGCGTGGCGTTGTCGTAGCCGGGCTTGGGCCGGTGGATCAGGTTTTCGTGGTCGCGCGCCGTGAAATAGAAGCCGCCCTCTTCGCCATCTTCGTACTGCTCGAGCAGGACGTCGGCGAGTTGCTGCGCGAACTCCAGGTCCTCCAGGGAAAAGCGCTCCTGCGCAAGCTCCAGCAAGGCGGCGATCAGGAAGGCGTAGTCGTCCAGATACGCATTCAGGTGCGCCTTGCCGTCCTTGTAGGTCGCGAGCAGCCGGCCCTCGCGCCACATCGACGTGCGGATGAACTCGAGCGCGCGGCGCGCCGAAGCGGACCACTCGGGTTGCCCGAACACCCGTCCGGCGCAAGCCATGCCGCGAATGGCGAGCGCGTTCCACGAGACGAGGATCTTCTCGTCGCGTCCCGGCCGGATCCGTTTTTCTCTTTCAAGAAAGAGTTTTTGCTTTGCCCGCTCGAAGACCGAAAGATTCGGGATCTCTGAACAAACCCTGAAATGCCAGTGCTTGTTCTCAAAGTTGGGCGGCTGGTCGAGCCCGTAGTGCGCGGCAACCTCGCTGAACTCCTCCGGCGCCAGCAGCGCCTTCACCTCGTCGCGGTCCCAGACGTAGAACTTGCCTTCCTCGTGCTCGCTGTCGGCGTCGAGAGAAGAGTAGTAACCGCCCTCGGGCGACTGCATTTCGCGCATGATCCATGCCGCGGTTTGCGCCGCGCAGCGCGCGTAGAGCGGATCCGGGCCCGCGCGCCAGGCTTGCGCCAGCAGCGCGAGCAGCGGTCCGTTGTCGTAGAGCATCTTCTCGAAATGCGGGATCTGCCACTCGGCGTCCACGCTGTAGCGCGAGAAACCGCCGCCAAGCTGGTCGTAGATGCCGCCCTCGCACATGCGCGTGAGAGTGAGCCGTGTCATGTCCGGCGCGCCCTTGCGCAGGCACAGCTCGAGCTCCGCCGGGTGCGGAAACTTGGGCGCGCCGCCGAAGCCGCCGTGCCGTGCGTCGAAATTGCCGCGCAGCTCGCCGATCAGCTGCTCAAGCAGCGCGCCGTCGAATTGCGGCCGGCCCGCCGCGCGCCGCGGCAGCATGCGCGAGAAGGCGCCGAGCACCTCGCGATTCTGCGCCGCGATCTCGGTGCGCTTGTCGCGCCAGACTTCGGCGATGCGCTCGCACAGCTCCGGGAAGCCCGGCAGCCCGTAGCGCGCGTCCTTGGGAAAGTAGGTGCCGCCGAAGAACGGCGCGCCGTCGGGCGCGAGGAACATGGTGAGCGGCCAGCCGCCGGTGCGGCTGCCGATCATCTGGTGCGCCGCCTGGTAGATCTGGTCGAGGTCGGGCCGCTCCTCGCGGTCGACCTTGACGTTGACGAACAGCCGGTTCATCACCGCCGCGACGCGCGCGTCCTCGAAGCTCTCGTGCGCCATCACGTGGCACCAGTGGCAGGCCGAGTAGCCGATCGAGAGCAGGACCGGCTTGTCCTCGGCGCGGGCGCGCGCGAGCGCCTCCTCGCCCCACGGGTACCAGTCGACAGGGTTGTCGGCGTGCTGCAGGAGGTACGGGCTGGTCTCGCCGGCGAGGCGGTTCATCCCGGCACGATAATCGCGGCATGGCCGCGTACCCCACC
>DASWEU010000220.1:0-4042 GCA_036394595.1 Burkholderiales bacterium
CCGCCGCGCCGGCCGCGGCGGCGCCTCCCAGCGGCGTCAGGGCGACGCTGTCGCCGGCCAACCGTCCCGGCATCTCGAGCGCCGACGGGCAGAACACGCTCGAGCTGACCAGCCGGCTGCATCTGGACTTCGCCGATTACCTGAGGGTCCATCCGCAGACGCCGACCGGCCAGCATAGCCTGACCAGCGGCGTCAACGCCCGGCGCGCGCGGATCGGCGTGCTCGGTAAATTCATGGGCGATTGGAACTACGCGCTCATCCTCGATTTCGGCGGCTCCTCGGACAGCAACACGGCGATCGGTGCGCGCACCTCCGACATCGTGAACGCTTTCATCAGCTACGTCGGCTTCCGTCCTGTCGCGATCGACTTGGGCTATATGAAAGTTCCCTGGACCCTCGATGAGGCAACGGATTCGAACGACATCATGTTCATCGAGCGCGCCTCGTCCAACGTGGTCGCCACCGGCCTCGCGGCGGGGCAATCCCGCTTGGCCTTCGGCGTGCGATGGAACACCGATCGTGCCTGGGCCGGCGCTTATCTCACCGGCCCGACCAGCGGCGCGCTGCATAGCGGGTCGAACCAGCAGCAGCTGGGCGGCGTGGCGCGCGCCACCTATCAACTGCTCCAGAGCAGCACCTACTCGCTCCATCTCGGCTTAGACGGCGAATACGTCTTCAGGCCGCGGGCCAATGGCAGCTCGGCCACCTCGATCGCCAATACTGTCATCTTAAGCGATCGTCCAGAGCTGCGGGTCGATCCGACTGAGTTCATCAACACTGGCGCGATCCCGGCGAAGAATGCGGCCGTCTACGGCGTCGAAGCCGCGGCAGGGCTCGGCAGCTTCTACGCCCAGGGCGAGTATTACATTTACCAGGTGACTCAGTCGGGCCTTGCGGCGGGCGCCCCCACGCCCGAGCTCACTTTCGACGGCGGCTATGTCGAGGCGAGCTACACCCTAACCGGCGAAGCGAGAAACTATATCCCGACCGCCGGCGCCTATAGCGCCATTATCCCGGCCCAGCCCGTCGGATCGGGCGGGTGGGGCGCCTGGGAGTTGGCGGCGCGCTACAGCTACGTGAACCTCAACGACCACGTCACGCCTGGCGTCGCGCCAACCGCCACGGGCGGCGTCTTCGGTGGACGGCAAAATGTCTACACGATTGGCATCAACTGGTACCCCGTCACCAATATCCGCTTCATGCTGGATTACCTCTACGCTGACGTGAACAAGATCCCGACCGCGACGGCGGTCGGTGGGTCAACCACACCGGGCGCAGTGATCCAGGCAATCGCATTGCGCACGCAGGTGGCGTTCTGATCTTCCAGCTGGGTGACTCGACCAGCCGTTGGTGCGCGGACTACCCACCGCTGGCTGCCGTGATTTCGTCGCGCTGCATGGGAGCGGCGCTGTCGCCTGCCAATCTGCTCAACATCCGTTGCGATGTGTTCGCGACCTTCCCCATCTGACGAAGAGAAATTGGTGGAACACAGTCAGGTGCAACCTCGTGCTCAAGGATGCGCGGTACGCCGAGACTTTCTCCTCTTGGCACTTCTGCGACCTTGCTCGGCATTCGCCGCCGGTCGGCCTTTGAGCAGATTGCGGACATCCGGCTGTGGCGGGTTTCGGCCCATTTATCAGTACATGCCTTAGGCAGGCACGCGCGCTCTGCACCTTGACACTCCCTCAACCGCCCCGTAAGTTCCGCGCCGTTTCGGCCCCGAGGCGGCCGGGACCGGGGGGAAGTCTTCTCACGCTTTGCGGGCGGTTCGCCGATGGACGAACGCGACACCCGGGATCCTCTGCGGGACCTGGAGGAACGGCTCGACAAGGCGCGCCGCGGTCGGGGTCGGCCGGCTTCCGGCACTCCTTCCGACAGCGGCGTGAGCGACGCGCGCACGGCGCTCAGCTTCGGCTTGCGGATCGGGTTGGAGCTGGTGGTTGCCGTCGCGGTCGGTGTCGCCATCGGCTGGGCATTCGACCGGTGGCTCGGCACGCGTCCCTGGGCGATGATCCTGTTCCTGTTTCTCGGCATCGGCGCCGGCATGTGGAATGTCTATCGCGCGGTGTCCGGCATGGGCATGGCGATGGGTTATAAAAGCGCGAACCGGCCGTCCGCCGGCGCGCCCAAGCAGACGGACTGGTCGGACGACGAGGACTGACGTGGCGGCACCCGAGACGAACCCCCTTTATCAATTCACGATCGAGCGCCTCATCCCGCTGCATATCGGCCCGTTCGACGTGTCCTTCACCAACTCGGCCGCCTATATGGTGGCGGCCGTCCTCATCGTCACCGCGTTCATCCTGCTGACGACGCGCCAGGCGCGGCTCGTGCCGGACCGCTGGCAGTCGGTCACCGAGCTGTCCTACGAATTCATCGCCAACATGATCGAGGAGAATGCCGGGCATGGCGGTGAGCGGTATTTCCCCTTCATCTTCTCGCTCTTCATGTTCATCCTGCTCGGCAATCTGCTGGGCATGATCCCCTACACCTTCACCTACACCAGCCACATCATCATCACCTTCGCGCTCGCGGCGATCGTCTTCATCGGCGTGACGCTCATCGGCATCGCGCGCCACGGCCTGCGCTTCCTCACCCTTTTTGCGCCGGAGGGCGTGCCGCTCTGGCTGATGCCGATCCTGGTGCCGATCGAGGTCATCTCCTATTTCATCCGCCCGTTCACGCTGTCGATCCGGCTCTTCGCCAACATGGTCGCGGGCCACACCACGCTGGCGATTTTCGCCGGCTTCGTGGTGAGCCTCGGCATTTTCGGCTTCCTGCCGCTCGCCGTCACCGTCGCGCTGGTCCTGCTGGAGCTGCTGGTGGCCGTGCTGCAGGCCTATGTCTTCACCATCCTCACCTGTCTCTACCTGCACGACGCGCTCCACCTTCACTGAAGCGGATTTCGATCGAATGGAATCGGCCTCCTCCAGTCTCGTCATTCCCGCGCAAGAGCGGGTGAATTTATCGGTGGCGCTGGATCAACAGCGTTGCGTCCTTCGACAAGCTCAGGATGAGGAGCATCGGGTCTGCCATCTATGGCAGGGGCCACGAAGAAAATCGCCTCTCCTGAGCTTGGCGAAGGGCTGAGCCTGTCGAAGGACGCACCCTGGTTTTGCAGCTCTCATTCCAGCAGCACCCGATTTCTTCACACGCTCTTTTCGCGGGGACGACGGGAAGAAGAATGGTTCCACCTAATCGGACTCCGCTCTAAAGGCGCATCGGCGGCATCGGACAGGCGCCAACATCACCTTCAACCCAGAGGACATTTCATGGAACTCGCAGCTGCCAAAATGATCGGTGCCGGCCTCGCCTGCTTCGCGCTCGCGGGCGCCGGCGTCGGCATCGGCCTCGTTTTCGCCGCGCTCATCAATTCGCTCGCGCGCAATCCCGCGGCGCAGGTCACGCCGTTCGCCTTCCTGGGCTTCGCGCTCGCCGAGGCGACCGGCCTGTTCGGCTTGCTGATCGCGTTCCTGATCCTGTTCGTGTTCTGAGGACGTTGGGACGGCGCCGGCACGCGAAGCCGGCACTGCCCCGCCGAGGAAGGCCGGCATGCCGCAACTGGACATCGCGACCTACCTGCCCCAGCTCTTCTGGCTGGCGGTCACCTTCATCGCGCTTTACGTGCTGATGGCGTGGGTCGGGCTGCCGCGCGTCGGCGGCGTCCTCCTGCAGCGCCACAGCCGCATCGAGGGCGATCTGGAGAAGGCGGCGCAGATGCGCGCCGAAGCCGAGGCGGTGATCGCCGCCTATGAGCGCGCGCTCGCCGAAGCGCGCGCCGAGGCGCAGCAGACGCTGAAGGAGACCACCGAGCGCCTCAATGCGGAAGCGGCGGCGCGGCTGCGCAAGGCGGCGGAGGCGCTCAACGCCGAGACCGCCGCAGCGGAGCGGCGCATCGCCGAGGCGCGCGCGGCGGCGCTCGGCAACATCCGCAGCGTGTCGGTCGAGGTGGCGCGGGCCGCGGCGGCAAAGCTCGCCGGGATCGATATCGATGCCGCCGGCGCCGCCGCCGCCGTCGACGCCGTGCTGCGGGAGCGCGGGT
>DASWEU010000221.1:0-10607 GCA_036394595.1 Burkholderiales bacterium
CCGACGGCTATGACGTCTTCTTCGTAACCGATGCATCCGGCGGCGTATCGCGCGAGGCGCACGACATGGCGGTTCTGCGCATGGTGCAGGCCGGGGCCGTGCCGATCACCTGGATCGCGGTCATGAGCGAGTGGCAGCGCGACTGGGCACGCGAAGCGACGGTCCCGGCCATCGCCGAGGTCACCGTCGCTCACGGCGGCGCATCAGGCATCGCGTTTGCGTGGGAACAGCAACTTCTTAACTCGGGGCGAAAATAATCGTGTACCCGGAAATGACAACGGGCTGCATCGCTGCAGCCCGTTGAACTGACTGGCGCGCCCGGCAGGATTTGAACCCACGACCCCTTGGTTCGTAGCCAAGTACTCTATCCAACTGAGCTACGGGCGCGAGGTGTGGATTATAGCAGCCGCCCCTCTCAGAGCTCCTTGCCGATCTTGCGGTCGAGCGAATACGGGCCGCCGCCGCGGAACCAGACCGCGAGCAGGACGAGCGTCCAGAACAGCGGGTACTCGTAGCCGCGCTCGGCCCAGGCGAATTTCTGCGAATGCGCCCAGATCACCACGCCCATTTCGAGGGTGGCCGCCGCCGCCCAGAAGCGCGTGAACAGCCCGAGCGCGATGCAAAGGCCGCCCAACGTCTCGATGGCGATCAGGATCACCGCCAGCGGCTCGGCGGGCTGAATGCCGCGCTTCAGGAGCGTGTTGGCGGCGACGGGCCCGATGCCGGCCATCAATTTCGCCCAGCCGTGCGGAAGCAGCATCAGGCCAGCGGTGGCGCGGATCAGCACCCACGACAGCGGCTCGAGAAAGTCGTAGAAACGGCGCAACTGCGGAAACAGCAGCTTCGGTTGCGTGCCTTCCATGGTTAGGCCCTCCCCTTTGCGGTAGATTACCGTGAATTATTCAAGGAGAGTCCATGAGCTTCGTGCTCGTCGTGAACATCAGGATCAAGCCGGAGAACGTCGATCGCTGGATGAAGATGGCGCTCGACAACGCACGCGAGGCGCGCAAGGAGCCCGGCTGCCGCCAGTTCGACGTGCTGGTGGACCCGAAGGACAAGACCAGGGTGCTGCTGTACGAGATCTACAACGACGAGAAGGCGTTCGAGGCGCACCAGGCGACGCCGCACTTCAAGAAGTACCTGGCCGAGGCGGTGCCGATGCTCGCGCACCGCGAGCGGCAGGTCTGGCAGCACGCCTAGGAGGAGCCATGGCCCACGCCCCGTCCAATGACGTCCTGTTTTTCATCCCCGACATCAGCGGCTTCACCAAGTTTGTCGCCAGCACCGAGATCGAGCACAGCCAGACGCTGATCCAGATGCTGCTCGAGGGGCTGGTGGATGCGAACCAGCTCGGCCTCAAGGTGCTGGAGTACGAAGGCGACGCGGTGCTGTTCTGCCGCACCGGCTCGCTGCCGGCGCTGGGCGATTTCGTCGCGCAGGCGAAGAAGATGTTCGTCGGCTTCCACGAGACCCTGAAGAAATTCGAGGCGTCGCGGCAGTGCGAGTGCGGCGCCTGCAAGGGCGCCGCCGGCCTCACCCTGAAGATCGTCGCGCACGCCGGCCCGGCGCGCACCTTGAAGGTGAAGGACAGCGAGAAATTCATCGGCACGGGCGTCATCATCGCCCACCGCCTGCTGAAGAACTCGGTGCCAGAGCGCGAGTACCTGCTGCTGACCGGCAGCCTGTGCGGACCCGCCGGAAACGCCGATGCCGGGGAATTCCGGGACGGCAAGGATTCCTACGACGAGATCGGGCCGGTCGACTACCGCTACCTGCCGCTGGCGAAATTCCGCGGCGAGCTCAAGGAATCAGCCCAGTAGGAAGGAGTCAGGCAAGCAAGAAGTAGCCGGCCGCGCCGCCCACGGCGAGGATCCAGAGCGGATTCACCTTCGTCGCGAGAAACGCCGCGGTGCTCGCGAGCGCGATCACCCAGGTACGCCAGTCGTGCCCGTGCGGCTGGGCGAGGATGTAGCCGCTGGAGAGGATCAGGCCGACCACCAGCGGCGCGATGGCGCGGCTGATGGCGAGGCGCCACGGGTTGTCCTTGAAGCGCTCCCAAAGCTCCGATACCCACCACGAGATCATCGCCGCCGGGCCGCACACGGCGAGCAGCGCCACCAGCGCGCCGGCGAGCCCCGCCACCTTCCAGCCGATCAGGCTGACGATCAGCACGTTGGGTCCCGGCGCCGCCTGGCCGACGGCGAAGAGCTGGAGGAACTCCGCCGATGTCGCCCAGCCGTTCACTTCCACCACCAGGCGCTGCATCTCGGGCATCACCGCCGGCATGCCGCCGAACGCGATCAAGGACAGCAGAGAAAACCACAGGGCGATTTCAAGGAGTATCAAAGCCAGTTCTTCCGCGACGCCACCAAGGCGAGGACCAGCACCACCGGCAGCACGAAGTACATCGAAATCCGCACCACGCCGACGGCGGCGAAGCAGGCCACCACCAGCGCGATGGCGGCGGGCTTGCGCACCAGCTCGCGCCCGAGCTTGGCTGCGGTGCCGATCATCAGCCCGGCGCCGGCCACGCCGACACCGGTGACGACGGCCCTGACTTCCAGCAGAAAAGAATATTTGAGGTAAAGAACGCCCAAGGCCATCACCCAGATGAAGGGCAGCGCCATCAGGCCGAGGAAGGCGACGATCGCGCCGGTGAGGCCGAACCAGCGCTTGCCGAGCACGACCGAGGCGTTGCCGATGTTCGGCCCGGGCAGGAACTGGCACAGCCCGATGGTCTCGGTGAAATCCGCCGGCGAGAGCCAGCGCCGCTCCTCCACCATGGTGCGATGCGCCCAGGGCATCACGCCGCCGAAGGAACGCGCGCCGATGGCGAGAAAGCCGGTGAACAGCTCGAGCAGATTGCGCGGGGGAGTTACGCTCATTTTTTCTTGCACAATATACACATGAGGGCTTTCACGTGCCTTGCGCTCCTCGCGGTTTCGCAGCTCGCGATGGCTCAGCCCGGCGCCGGCGCGGAGGTCTTCACCGCGTCGGAACAACGAACCATTCTTTCGCACGGCCCCTGGCCGCCGGCGCCGCGGCGCGACCCGGGCAACCGCGTATCAGGAAAAAGCGAAGCGATAGAGCTCGGCGAGCGGCTCTTCTACGAGCCGCGCCTGTCCGGCACCGGCTCGGTGCTGTGCGCCACCTGCCACGTTCCGTACCGAGGTTGGCAGGACGGCCGCGCGACGAGTTTCGGCCTCGAGCCGGGCGACCGCAACACGCCGACGCTCCTCAACGTCGCCTTCCAGCGCCGCTTCGGCTGGGACGGCGCGCGCGACAGCTTGTGGTCGCAGAGCATCCGCCCGCTGCTCGATACAAGGGAGATGCGCTCGAGCGCGAAGGAAATCGGCGCATTCATCAGGAATGATTTTTTATCCGGTTATGAAAGGGCGTTCGGCCGGCCACCGCCCGACGACGACGGGGAGCTGCTGGCCGATGTCGGCAGGGCGCTCGCCGCGTTCCAGGAGACGCTGGTGAGCGGGCGCACGCCGTTCGATGATTTCCGCGATGCCCTGGAAAATCAGAAAGCGAATGCCTATCCGGAAAATGCGAAAAGGGGCCTGCGGATTTTTGTCGGCAAGGGCGGCTGCAGCGCGTGCCACTCGGGCCCGCTGTTCACCAGCGGCGAGCGCGTCGAATTCCGCGTGCCCGGGCTGAGGAATGTGGCGCTGACCGCACCCTACCTGCACGACGGCAGACTGTCTGCATTAAGCGACGCGGCGCGGCATGCCTTGAAGAAAGATTTCCTTACTGAAGCGGAACTGGGCGATCTGGTCATTTTTCTCCAGACGCTTTCGGAGATCAGAACCTTCGGTCTTCCCGACTGTCCTACTCATTGTCCTGACTACAGGAGATGAGAATGCTAAGAACCATCCTGGCAGTATTGGCCTTCTCCGGTTTTGCCGGTGCCGCAGCGGCGCAGAGCAACACGGACGGCCTCACCGATAAATATGTCACGCTCGCGGGCTCGAAGGAAAATTCCGAGTCTCTCGTCACCGGCTTGCGCAATGGCACGACGGTGAAGCTTTCCGGCGGCACCACGTTCACGCCGCCCACCGGCAAGATGGGCAACGGCAACATCGACATCGCCCTTTCGCTCGCGCAGGAGAAGCTGCGCCAGCAGGGAATCACCAACCCCACTTCCGAGCAGCTGAAAACCGCGCTGATTGGCAACGCGCAGAATCCCGGCATACTCAAGCAGCGTGCCGATGGCATGGGCTGGGGCCAGATCGCCCAATCGCAGGGCGTCAAGCTGGGCGACGTCATGCGCTCGGACAGGGCGCCCAAGCCGGATGGCATGGCGCGCAGCGATCGCCTCGATAAACCGGCGCAACCCGAACGAGTCGAGAAGCCGGCGCGGCCTGAGCGCCCGGAAAAGCCGGAACGGCCTGAGCGGCCGAGCCGTTGATGCGTGCCGCGCTGGCGGTACTGGCGCTCCTCGCGGCGCCGGCCGCGCTCGCCGCCGACGAGATTGGCGGCTGGAGCGGCGGCGCCGGGCTTACCTACACGACGGGCGACTACGGCACCGGGCGCTCCACCTCGATCTGGACGGTGCCGTTCATGCTGCGCTACGAAGCCGCGCCTTGGACGCTCAAGCTCACGCTGCCCTGGTACGAGGTATCCGGCGATGCGTCGGTGGTTCCCGGGCTGGGCGCCGTCGACCGCGGGCGCCGGCGCAGCGGCAGCGTCACCGGCTTCGGCGACCTGACCGTCGCTGCGACCAACTCGGCCTACTACGACAGCGCCTCGCGCGCCGGCTTGGATCTCACCGGAAAGTTGAAGCTTCCCACCGGTGAAGAGGACAAGGGGCTGGGCACCGGCAGCACCGACTTCACCGCCCTCGCCGAGGTCTATAAGGGATTCGACCGGCTGACCCTGTTCGGCGGGCTGGGCTACACCTTGTACGTCGGCGGCAACCTGAGCCTGAAGAATACCGTCAGCTTCTCGCTCGGCGGCAAGCAGGCGCTCGATGCGCGCGACAGTATCGGCGTAGCGTTCGACGGCCGCAGCCAGGTGGCGGATGGCGCCGGCGAGCAGCGCGAGCTGATGCTGTTCTGGATGCGCAGCGTCGATCGCAGCATGAAGGTGCAGGCCTATGTCCTGAAGGGATTCGCCGACGGCAGTCCGGACTGGGGCGTGGGCGCTACCTTAATGCACGCGTTCTGAAGCCGTTGCGGGCGAAGAACAGCGCCGCCGCCGCAACGGCGACGAGCAGCGCGTAAACGAGCCAGGTCCCCTGCCAGCCAAAGTCCGGCCCGAAGTTGTTCTTCAACCAGCCGCTCAGCACCAGCGCGCTGCCCATGCTGAACGAGGCGACCAGCGCCCAGCCGCCCTGGTAGGCGCCGCGCCGGCCCGCCGGCGCGAGTCCCGCCACCGCCGCCGGCACCGCTGAGCTGAAAACGATCTCGCCGAAGCTGAACACCACCGTGCCGACAAGCAGCGCCGCCGCGACGTCGGGAATCAGCGCATAGGAGAAGAGCGCCGCCGCGACCAGCGCCGCGGCCCCGCCCAGCAGCCGGAACGGCCCCAGCGCCTCCATGCGCGTCGCCGCCGGAATGGCGAGCACCGCGACGATCAGGCTGTTGCCGCCCAGCACCAGGCCGATGTAGCCCTCGCCCAGGCCGCTCTCGGCGCCGAACACGGGCGCGGCCGCCACCACCATGCCCATGCTGAGCGGGAACACGAAGGCCATCAGCGCGAACAGCAGGAATGTCCGGTCACGAAACGCGGACACCATATTGCGCATGACGCCGCTGGCGGACTTCTCGAGCGGAAGCGGCTTGCGCAGGGCAAGCGCATAGAGCGCTGCAACCAGAAGAAAACCGATGCTGCTCGAATAAGCGAGCAAGTCATACCCCTTCTCGGCGACGTACCCCGCGGGCGAGACGCCGAGGGTGTAGGCGACGCTCATCAGCGTGTAGTTGAGCGCCAGCACCGACTGGCGCCGCTCGACCGGCGCCAGATCTAGCAGCAGCGCGTTGGACACCGGGATGTTCACGGCGCCGGCCACGCCCATGGCGATGCTCCAGGCGAACAGCCCCGCCGGCCCCGTCACCAGCAAAAAGCACGGCAGGATCGCCGCGGTGGCGAGCGCCGCGGGGAGCAGCAGCGCGCGCCGCCCGATGCGGTCGGACAGCGCGCCGAACATCGGCGCGAGGGCCCCGCGCAGGCCGTGCTCGCAGAGAAAAGCCGCGCCGACGGTGGCGATGTCGATGCCCGCCCTGCGCACGAAATAGATGCCGAGGAAGGTGACGAGGCTCATCCTCGCCGCCACCGCAAGGAAATTTGCAGCTACGACAACACGAATTTCAAAAACCCGGTGGATTCAAAAGCCCCAGTAATCGAGGCCTTCGGGCAGGGGTTCCCCGAGGAGCAGCGAAGCGAGCTTCGCATACTGGCCGTCGGAGTACAGCAGCGGCTTGCCCTTCTGCCCGAGCAGGATCTGCTCCACCTGGCCGAGGAAGATGGTGTGCGTGCCGTGCGCCATCTTCTTCACCACGCGGCAGTCGAAGGACACCAGGGAGTCGATCAGCACCGGCGCGCCGGTGGCGAGGCGCGTCCAGTTGCGCGTCTTGAAGCGCGCCTCGCCGCTCTGCGCGCCTGAAAACGCGCTCGACAGCTCCCAGTCCTCGGCGCGCAGCACGTTGACGCAGAACACCTTGCTTTTCGCCACCGCGGCGTGGGTGGTGGCGAGCTTGTTGATGCAGGCGAGCACCGTCGGCGGCTCGGCGGTGGCCGAGCACACCGCGGTGGCGGTCATGCCGTGGCGGTGGCCGCCCGCGGCGGTGGTGATGATGTTGACGGCGCCCGCCAAGGTGCGCATGCCGGCCTTGAACAAGGCGGCATCAACGGGTTTCGCTTCCATGCGAATATTCTATCCATGGAACCCTCCAGCTTTTTCCTGCAGGCCCTCGTCTACCTCGCGGCCGGCGTGATCGCCGTGCCCATCTTCAAGCGCCTCGGCCTCGGCTCGGTGCTCGGCTACCTGGTCGCCGGCATGGTGATCGGTCCCTGGGGCCTGCGGCTGATCGAGGCACCGGAAACCGTGCTGCACGTCGCCGAATTCGGCGTGGTGCTGCTGCTGTTCCTCGTCGGCCTGGAACTCAACGCGCGAAAAGTGTGGGCGCTGCGCCGTTCGATCCTCGGCCTGGGCGCGGTGCAGGTTGCGCTCACCATCGCCGCGGTGACGGCGATCGCCAAGCTCCTCGGCCAGCCGCTGATGGTCGGCGTCATCGCCGGCATGGGCTTCGCCATGTCTTCGACTGCCATCGGCCTCGCCACGCTGGCGGAAAAGAACCTGCTGCAGACGCCCGGCGGCCAGGCCTCGTTCGCCGTGCTGCTGTTCCAGGACCTGGCCGTGATTCCGCTCTTGCTGGTGCTGGGGCTGCTTGGCGGCGAAGCCGAAACCTTCGACTGGTGGGACATCGCGCGCCCAGTGGGCTTCATCGCCGCACTGGTGCTCGCCGGGCGCGTGCTGGTGCGTCCGACGTTGCAGTTCATCGCCGAGACGCGGCTGCGCGAGGTGTTCGTCGGCTTCTCGCTGCTGCTGGTGATCGGCACCGCGGTGCTCGCCGACCGCGTCGGCCTGTCGATGGCGCTCGGCGCCTTCCTCGCCGGCGTGATGCTGGCCGAGAGCGAATACCGCCACGAGCTGCAACTCGACATCGATCCCTTCAAGGGCCTGCTACTGGGACTGTTCTTCATCGCGGTCGGCATGTCCGTCGATCTCGGGCTGTTCCTGAGGATTCCGCTGGTGGTGCTGGGCGTCGCATTGGGAATTATTGTGTTGAAAATCGGCCTGCTTTATCCGATTGCCAAGACCTTCGGCTACTGTCATCGCGCTGATGCGTCGCTGTTCGCGGTGGCGCTGTCGCAAGCGGGCGAATTCGCGTTCGTGCTCTTCGGTGCTGCAGGAGCCTTGATTCCTTCAGAAATACTTTCAATTCTCAATGCAGCAGTGGCGGTATCGATGCTCTCGACGCCGCTGCTGGTGATGGCCTACGAGCGGCTGCTGGTGCCGCGCCTCGAGCGCCAGCCGGCCGCGCCGGCCGACGCCATCCGCGAGGAGAACCCGGTGATCGTCGCCGGCTTCGGCCGCTTCGGCCAGGTGGTGGTGCGCGTGCTGCGCGGCCTCGGCATCGGCGCCACGGTGATCGACATCGACCCCGAGCAGATCGAGACCGTGCGCCGCTTCGGCTACAAGGCCTACTACGGCGATGCCACGCGCCTCGACCTGCTCGAGTCGGCGGGCGCGGAACGCGCCCGCGTGCTGCTGCTCGCCATCGACGACCCGGACGCCGCGCTCGAGGCGGTGAAGCGCGTGCGGGCCCGCTTCCCGCGGCTTGAGGTGGTGGCGCGTGCGCGCGGCCGCACCGACGCCTACGAATACGCCGCGCTTGGGATCCCGGCGGTGCGCGAGGTGTTCGGCTCGGCGCTGTACGCGGCGGCGCTGCTGCTGCGCGTGCTTGGCTACACCGAGGACGACACCCGGCGCATCGTGCGCCGCTTCCGCGAATACGACGAGCGCCAGCTTGCCGCGAACGCCAAGCACCGCAACGACCAGTCCAAGCTCATCGCGTTGACCGAACAGGGCCGCCGCGACATTGCGCAACTGCTCGCTGCCGAGGCCGCCTCAGCGCCGCAGATTGACCAGGACGATGCCCGCGACGACCAGCAGCGCGGCGGCGGTGAAGGTCGCCGATAGCGGCTCGCCGAGGAACACCACGCCGGCTATCACGCCGAACAACGGCGTCAGGCTCGAGAGCACCGAGAGCCTGGCGGCGAAGTAACGCGTCAGCAGCCAGAACCAGGCGAGGTAGCTGGCGAAGGCGACGATCACGCCCTGGTAGGCAAGGCTCGCAAGCGCTAGCGGCGTCAGCGCCACCACGCCCCTCTCCCCCATCAGGATCGAGGCGACGGGGAGCAGCAGTGCGGAAGCCGCGAGCTGGTAGAAGAGCGTCTTCGCCGCAGGCGCTTGAGAGAGCGACGTCGCGCGGATCAGCACCGTGGTCGCCGCCCAGAGCACGGCCGCGGCCATGCCGCACAAGTCGCCTATATAGGTCGATTGCAGGGCGAAAAACCCCTCGGCGAAGGCGACCACGATGCCAGCGAACGCCGCCAGTATCCCGCTCCATTGCAGGGGCGAGAGCCGCTCGCCGGGCACATAGAAGTGCAGGCCGAGCGCCGTCAGCGCCGGCGTGAGGTAAATAAACACCGACATGCGCGAGGCGTTGGTGTGGCCGAGCCCGCCGTAGATGAAGACGAATTCGACGGCAAACAGCAATCCGGCAACCACGCCGGCGATCAGCGTGCCGTCGCGCCGGAACAGCGGTTGTCCGGCCAGAAGCGCCCACAGCAGCAACAGCGCCGTCGCGACAATCGAGCGAATTCCCGCTTGCATCACCAGCGAGACATCCGCGGCGATCCACTTCACCGTCACCTGCTGGAAACCCCACAGCGCGGTGAGCAGCAGCATGGTGCCGAACGCGGTCGCGTCGAGCGCGCGGCGATCTTGACTCATGATGGGGATTCTGGCGTAGCATGGGTTCATGGGCCTAAAGAAAAAGCCCGCAGTTTCACCGGAGGAGGCGCCGCGCGGTCGCGTGCTCGAGCGGCCCGACGGTTTCTACTGGGAAGCGACGGGCGAGGACAAGGCTTACGGCCCCTTCCCCACCCGTGCCGATGCGGAAACCGCGATGCTCTCCGCCGGCAGCGAGGATCTCGAGCCCGGCGAGTCGCTGCAGGAAGCCGAATCCGAGCTCGGCATCAACGAGTGGGTCGATCCCGACACCGGCGGCCCCGCCGAAGACAACATCCCCCGCATCGAGGACCACTGAGCCGCTAGTGCTCGTGCCGGTGGTGGGCATCCGGGTAATGCGGATGCGCATGCTGCAACGACTCGTGGACATGCCGATGCGAATGCCGCGTGTCCGCAGGCACCGGAACATCGTGATCATGCTGGTGATGCTCGTCATGCGCGTGCTCGTGGCTGTGCTCCACCCGCTCATGGGCATGCGCATGGTCATGGCGTTCCGTCAGGTGCAGCCAGACGCCGAGCGCCATCAGCGCCGCGGAAGCGGCGAAGCGCCAGCCGGCCGGCTCGCCGAGAAACGCGATGGCCAGCGCGGCGCCGGCGAACGGCGCGGTCGAGAAATAAGCCCCGGTGCGCGCGGTCCCCAGCTGGCGCAATGCGACGACGAAGAGCGAGAGGCTCAGCCCGTAACTGACGAAGCCGAGGACGAGCGACATGGCCAGGACGCCCGCCCCCGGCAGTTTCGCGCCGACCGCGAACGCCAGCGCCGTGTTGGTCGCCCCCGCCGCCAATCCCTTCACCATCGCGATGAAGGTCGCATCCGAAAGAGACACGCGGCGCGTGAGATTGTTATCCAGGCCCCACGCGAGGCACGCTCCCAGAACCGCAAGCGCGGGCAAGGCCGAGCCGAGCTGCGCATCCCCGGGCCACGCCAGCAGCGCCGCGCCGGCAACGATGGCCAGCATGCCGAGCGCGATGCGGCGGTCAAAATTCTCCCGGAAGGCAAACCACGCGATGAGCGCGGTAAAGACGCCCTCGGCGTTGAGGAGCAGCGCAGCGCCCGAGGCCG
>DASWEU010000222.1:0-2913 GCA_036394595.1 Burkholderiales bacterium
CGACATGAAAGAACTCAGCCGCCCGACTGCTACGTTGCGCGAAGAGGACACATTAATAGAGACCTGCAGCCGCGGGGTTTTTACCCGCATCATACGGTTTGAGCATCGACTGCTTACAGCCAAAGGGATGAGGCCGGCCCGCCGCACGGCTAGCCAGCAACTTGGCATAAGGTACAAAATGCAGCTCGATTTTCGACGACCCTCTTGGGTCTAGTCTGTTACCTAATTATCAAAAAAAGACCGCATGAGAATGAGCGTTGAACGGAACGGCTTCGCCGTGGGGGGCGGCGGCATCGCCTGAGGGTCGCTGGTGAAGCTATCGTCTGCGTCGCGACGGGATGGTCCCGTCTTCGATGACGAAGGAGCAGACGATGTCACCGTTACGTGCTCGCATGATCGAGGACATGAAGCTGGCCGGCTTGGCAGCCACGACCCAGGAGATTTACCTCCAGGCGGTCAGGTCTCTGGCGAAGCATTACAATCGGTCGCCGGAGCTGCTGGCCGAGGAAGAGGTCCGGCGATATCTGCTGGATGTTCGTGAGCGGAACGCGCGCGGCAGCTTCAAGACCAGCCATTACGGCATCCAGTTCTTCTACCGGAACACGCTGGGCCAGGACTGGGCGCTGTTTAAAAAAAGATCCGGCTTCCCAAGCAGAGGCGGCTGCCGCAGACGCTTTCCCATGCCGAAGTGCGGCGCATTCTCGCCGCGGTCCGCAATCCGATACACCGCGGCTGTTTCAGCCTGATTTACGGCTGCGGCCTGCGGATCAGCGAGGCCGCTGCTCTTCCCGTCACCGCCATCGACAAGACCAGTGGCGTCCTGCGCGTCGTCGGCAAGGGCAACAAGGAACGGGTCGTGCCCGTGCCCAAGGAGGTGCACGAAGGCCTGCGGCGGATGTGGCAGGCCAAGGACCACCGCGATCCGCGCTGGCTCTTCCCCAATGGCTGGCGAACCGGTCCCGTCGCCACCCATGTCCTGACCCGCACCTTTGCCGAGGCCGTCAAGGCGGCCAATCTCCCCGGCGGTCGCCGCGGCACGCCACACACGCTGCGGCACTCCTATGCGACCAGGCTCTTCGAGAACAAGGTCGACACCCGCGTCGTCCAGGCGTTTCTCGGCCACGAGAACATCGCCACGACGACGATTTACACGCACCTGACGGAACCGACGCGGGTGTCTTTGCGCAAGCTGCTCGACAAGGTGATGAGCGGCTTCTGACGCATGCCCGAAGTGGCGGACGCGTTCCGCCGCTTCGCAGGCAGCTATGTGGCAGCTCACGGCGCGGCGATGCTGCCATCGCATCGTCGCGCCATCGCCGACATCATCGCCTGCCGCACCGAAGCGCTCGGCGGACAGCAGTGGTGCTGCAATCACTGCGGCACCCTGCTGCACGTCTTCCACTCCTGCCGCAACCGCGCCTGCCCGAAGTGTCACGCCGAGCAGACGCAGGCTTGGCTCGAACAGCGTCGGGAGGAGATGTTACCGGTTCCCTATTTCCACGTCACCGTCACCGTGCCCGAGGAACTGCGGGCCGCGCTGCGCCGGTATCAGATAGACGGCTACGGCGCGCTGATGAAGGCCGCCGCCGAGGCGATCATCGTGTTGGCCCGCGATCCGCGCTGGGTCGGCGGCACCGTCGGCGTGCTGGCCGTGCTGCATACCTGGACGCAACGGCTCATCTTCCATCCGCACGTTCATTGCCTGGTTACCGGCGGCGGATTGTCCGATGACGGCACCACCTGGCATCCCGCCGGCAAGACCTTCCTCTTCCCCAAATCGGCGCTCGCCACCCGCGCCCGCGCCCGCTTCCGCGACGCCTTCGCCAGGCTCTGCCCGGACGCCGACCTTGCGCCCCATGTCTGGCAGATCCCCTGGGTCGTTGACATCACGCCATGGGGCGAGGGACAGCAGGCCGCCCTCGACTATCTCGCCCGCTACGCCTTCCGCATCGCCATCACCAACAACCGCATCCTGGCCGTCGACGACGAGACCGTGACCTATCGCTACAAGGACCGCGCCGCCGACCGCCAGCGTAAGGAAACCGTCGCCGGCCACGAGTTCATCCGGCGCTTCCTCCAGCACGTCCTGCCGGCCGGCTTCCACAAGGTCCGCTATTACGGCCTATGGCATGCCTCGCGCCGCGAACCGCTGCGCAACCTGAGGAACCTTCTCCTGCTGGCGCAACCTGCCAGCCCACCGGCCGAACCCGCCGCACCCGAGCCTGACGCCGACCCCCAGGCCCCGCCATCGCCGCGCCGTTGCCCGCATTGCGAGACCGGCCATCTGACGCTGCTGCGCCGGCTGTCGCCTGCCCGGCCGCAAGGCCCGTGATGATCACCATGCTGCCAACGCCCACACCTCCGACCCCATTCCACCCTTCCGCCGTTCTGTCGCGGGATCCTCGCCGCTCGCCCGGTGCCGCCACAAAATCATCGGAAATCGCCCCACGGCAGCGACGTGACCAGCCAGTCGAATGGCCTCAGCGAGCGACCATCGTGCCCACGCTGCCCTTCAACCTGCCGACTGCCTCATCCTACTGCCTCAACGGCTACCCGCAGCGGTAGAAACCTCCATAGGCCCGGCCCACTACCCCGCCGAGTGCACCCAGTCAGACGCGTTCCTTCAACCGAGCCTGCGCGCCCGTAAGGGGCGCGCAAACTCTAATTCGTTTTTATATGGTGGGTGCAGCAGGACTCGAACCTGCGACCCGCTGATTGAGAGTCAGAACTATTGCATTGATTTTGCTAGGATTTTTCCCCAACCGGGCGCAAAAGCCCCCATAACGAATTAGAGTTTGCGCGCCCGTTACGGGCGCGCAGGCTCGGTTGAAGGAACGCGTCTGACTGGGTGCACTCGGCGGGGTAGTGGGCCGGGCCTATGGAGGTTTCTACCGCTGCGGGTAGCCGTTGAGG
>DASWEU010000223.1:0-23876 GCA_036394595.1 Burkholderiales bacterium
AGCGGCGCGGCGAGCCAGATCAGGTATTGCGGGCTGAAGACCTTTGCTGCAAGCCGCCGACCTGACCATCCGCCTGCACCCGCGGGACGACGTGGTGATCGCCCGCCTCGAAATCGCGAGCGGCACGCTGCTGGCGAAAGAGAACGTGCGCGCCGCCGCCCTGATCCCCGCCGGCCACAAGATCGCGGTGCGGCCGATCGCCAAGGGCAAGCCGGCGCACCGCTACAACCAGATCATCGGCTTCGCCACGCGCGACATCCAGCCGGGCGAACACGTGCATGTGCATAACCTGGCGATGGGCGATTTTCAGCGCGACTATGCTTTTTCCTCATTGGTAAAGAAGACTGAATTCGTCGAGAAACCGGCCACTTTCCTCGGCATCGTCCGTGCCGACGGGCGCGTGGCGACGCGCAACTACATCGGCATCCTGACGAGCGTGAACTGCTCGGCCACCGTGGCCCGGATGATCGCCCGTCATTTTGAGAATAATTTATCTGAGTACCCCAATGTGGACGGCGTGGTCGCCCTGACCCACAAGACCGGCTGCGGTATGGCGAGCGAGGGCGAAGCGACCGACCTCCTGCGGCGCACCATCGCCGGCTACGCACGCCACCCCAATTTCTTTTCCTCGCAGCTCATCGGTTTGGGTTGCGAAGCCAATCAAGTGAATGTTCTGATTTCTTCGCAGAAACTGAAAAACCAAAACGCATTCACCATCCAGGAGAAGGGCGGCACGCGCAAGGCGGTCGAGAACGGCATCGCGCGCGTCAAGGAGATGCTGCCCGAGGCGAACAGAGTAAAACGCGTCGCGGTGTCGGCAAGCCATTTGACACTGGGATTGCAGTGCGGCGGCTCCGACGGCTACTCTGGCATCAGCGCGAATCCGGCACTCGGGGCTGCGGTAGATTTATTGATTAAAAATGGGGGAACCGCAATTCTCTCCGAGACGCCCGAGATCTACGGCGCCGAGCACCTGCTGACGCGCCGCGCGGTGACGAAGGAAGTCGGCGAAAAGCTGATCGCGCGGATTCATTGGTGGGAGGACTACACCAAGAGGAACGGCAACGAGATGAACAACAATCCCTCGCCCGGCAACAAGGCGGGCGGGCTCACCACCATCCTCGAGAAGTCGCTCGGGGCGGTCGCCAAGGGCGGCACCACCAACCTGGTCGACGTCTACGAGTACGCCCAGCCGGTGACGGCCAAGGGCTTCGTCTACATGGACACCCCGGGCTACGACCCGGTCTCCGCCACCGGCCAAGTGGCGGGCGGCGCCAACCTGATCTGCTTCACCACCGGGCGCGGCTCGGCCTACGGCTGCAAGCCCTCGCCTTCCCTCAAGCTCGCCACCAACACGCCGCTGTTCCAGCGCCAGGAAGACGACATGGACATCAACTGCGGCACGGTGATCGACGGCACCGAGTCGATCCAGCAGGTCGGCGAGCGTTTCTTCCAGCTGATTCTCCAGACCGCCTCCGGCCGCAAGTCCAAGTCCGAAGAGTTCGGCTACGGCGAGGACGAGTTCGCGCCGTGGACGCTCGGCGCGACGATGTGAGGCGCCTCTCCGCCGCGCTGGTTTTGCTTTTCTTCTCCAGCTATTACTCCGTGCCCGGAGCCGCAGACAAGCCGGCAGGCCGCAATGCGCTGTTCGGCGCGATCGCCTACCACGCGGCGAGCAACAGTGTCGGCTGGGCGACCGACCGCCGCAGCAGCCGCGAAGCAAGAGTCGAGGCACTGAAGCAATGTGGCCACGAGCAATGCGTGGTCGTTACGACCGTGACGCGCAGCTGCGCGGCGCTGGCACGCAATCCGAAGAAGTTCGCGGTGCAGAAAGGCGCCACGCGCCAGGAGGCCGAAACCAAGGCGTCGAGCAAATGCGGCCCGGATTGCGAGATCGCCGCCTGGACCTGCACGCGGTAGCGGTGCCCCGGTTCTACGTCGACGCCGCACTGCGCGCCGGAAGCTCGTGCCACCTGGCCGAAGACGCGGCGCACCACGCGGTCCACGTTCTGCGCCTGCGCACCGGCGACAACGTCACGCTGTTCAACGGCCGCGGCGGCGAGTACCCGGGCCGTATTTCATCGATGCAGAGATTGCAGATCAGCGTCGATGTGCTGGAGCATCGCGCCATCGAGCGCGAATCGCCCCTGCATGTCGTCCTGGTGCAGGGCGTGTCCTCGGGCGAGCGCATGGAATTTACCATCCGCAAGGCGGTGGAACTCGGCGTCGCCGAGATCCGTCCGGTGCTCGCCGCGGGGTCGGTCGCGCGACCGAAGGGCGAGCGCGCCGCCGCGCGCCAGGGCCACTGGCAGAAGATCGCGATCGCCGGCTGCGAGCAATGCGGCCGCAACCGCGTGCCGCCGGTGCATCCGCTGACCGAGGCCCGGGAATTCCGGGCTGAAGGCGATGGGGTCCGGATTCTTCTATCGCCGCTCGCCGAATTGTCCTTTTCGAGAACCATCCGCAAGCCGCAATCCTCTTTTGTCATTGCCGCTGGCCCGGAAGCCGGCTTCAATGCAGGCGAAGAGCGCGCCTTCCTCGACGCCGGCTTTGTCCCCGCCCGCCTCGGCCCGCGCGTGCTGCGCACCGAGACCGCGGCGCTGGCGGCGCTGGCAGCCCTCGCCGCCTTATGCGGCGATTTCTGATCCCCGCCCTGCCGGGCGATTTCCAGCGGGCCGGTACACTATCGCCATGAATCACCTGCCGCCGCCCGAGGCCTTCGTCCGCTGGTTCCGCCAGGTCGCGCCGTATGTGCACGACTTCGGCGGCCGCACCTTCGTCGTCGCCTTCGGCGGCGAGCTGGTGGCCGAGCGCACGCGCTTCGCCAGCTTCATCCACGATATCAACCTACTCGCCGCGCTGGAGATCCGCCTGGTGCTGGTGCACGGCGCGCGGCCGCAGATCGAGTCCGAGCTGAAAGCGCGCGGCGCGCGCTCGCGCTACGCGCAGGGCCTGCGCATCACCGACGAGCGCGCGCTGCCGGCGGTCAAGGGCGCGGCCGGCCTGCTGCGCGTCGAGATCGAGGCGCTGCTGTCGCAGGGGCTGCCCGACTCGCCGATGGCGCGGGCGCAGATCCGCGTCGCCTCCGGCAACTACATCACCGCGCGCCCGATCGGTGTGCGCAAGGGCATCGACTTCCAGTTCACCGGCGCGGTGCGCAAGGTGGACGCCGCCGCCATCGGCAGCCACCTCGACGTCGGCGACATCGTCGTGGTGCCGCACCTCGGCTATTCGCCCACCGGCGAAGTATTCAACCTCGCCTGGGAGGACGTGGCCGAGAGCGTCGCGGTGGCGCTGCGCGCCGACAAGCTGCTCATGTATACCGACCGCCTGCCGGAAGATCGCAAGGGACGAGTGCTGAGCGAGCTGACCGTGCAGGAAGCCGCCGCCCTCGCCGCAAAGAAAGGCGCCTTGACGCCGACCACGGCGCGGGCGCTGGAGCACGCGGCGCGCGCGGTAACCTCGGGCGTGACGCGCGGCCACCTGGTGTCGCGGCGCGCACCGGGGTCGCTGCTGCTCGAACTCTTCACCCGCGCTGGCGTCGGCACCATGGTCACGACCGGCGCGCTGGAAAAGCTGCGCGCGGCGCGCATCGAGGACGTGCGCGGCATCCTCTCCCTGATCGAGCCGCTGGAAGCCGAAGGCACGCTGGTCAAGCGCAGCCGCGAGCTGCTCGAGGCCGAGATCGGCAACTTCCTGGTGGTGGAGCACGACGGCGCCATCGTCGGCTGCGCCGCGCTCTATCCCTTTCCCGAGGAAAAGAGCGCCGAATTTGCCTGCCTCGCGGTCGGCAATGACTACCGCGAAGCCGGCTACGGCGAGCGGCTGCTCCTCGCCTGCCAGGAGCGCGCCAAGGCGCTCAAGCTGAAGCGGGTCTTCGCGCTGACGACGCACGCCGCGCATTGGTTCCTCGAGCAAGGCTTTCGCGCCGCCGACGTCGACGCGTTGCCCTCGCGCCGCCAGGCGCTCTACAACTGGAAGCGCGGTTCGAAAGTCTTTCTCAAGCGCCTATAATTTCACGATGGCAAGAATGGTGAAGTGCGTAAAACTCGGCCGCGAGGCCGAGGGCATGGATTTCCCGCCCTTTCCCGGCGAGTTCGGCAAGCGCATTTGGGAGAACGTCTCCAAGGAAGCCTGGGCGCAGTGGCTCAAGCAGCAGACCATGCTGGTGAACGAGAATCGCCTCAACCTCGCCGACCCGAAGGCGCGCAAGTACCTGATGGAGCAGACCGAGCGCCACTTTTTCGGCGGCGGCGCCGACCAGGCCTCGGGCTACGTCCCGCCGACGAAGTAGAAAGGCAATTTCGCTTCAGGCGACTTCACGCGCCAGGACCCGCCCCGGGCGGGCGCCGGTGGGCTTGCCGTCCTTCCACACCGCGGCGCCGTTGACGAACACCATGTCGAAGCCTCTCGCGGCCTGGATCGGCTTTGCGAACGTCGCGGCCTCGTCGACTTCGCCCGCATCGAACAAGGTGATGTCGGCGGCGAAGCCTTCCTTCAGCACGCCGCGGTCGGCGAGGCCGAAAGTCCTGGCCGTGAGACCGGTCATCTTGTAGACGGCAGTCTCCAGCGGAAACAGATTCAGGCCTCTTGAATAGTGCCCCAGCACCCTTGCAAACGAGCCCCAAAGCCTCGGGTGCGGCGCGGCGTCGTGCGGCAGGCCGTCGGAGCCGATCATGGTGTGCTCGAAGCCGAGGATGCGCTGCACGTCCTTCTCGTCCATCGAGAAATAGATGGCGCCGGCGGGAAGCAGTTTCGCGATGGTTGCCTCGATTCCCAATCCCATCCTTGCCGAAATATCCTTTAAATCAAAACCGGAAAATTCCGGGTGCGGCTTCGACCACGTCACCAGCACCTTCGACGCCACGCCGATCCGGCTGAACGACAGGATCGTCGAGGAGGCGCAGTACGGGTAGCAGTCGAGCCCGATTCTCTGCGAGCGCATCGCCTTCTCGATGAAGGGCAGCGTCTCGGCGGAGCGGCCGAAGTTCGGCTTGCCAACCACCTTGTGGTGCGACACCACCACCGGCACGCCGAGCGCCCGACCGATGCGGAAGGTCTCATCGAGCGACTTCACCACATCATCGCCCTCGTTTCGCATGTGGGTGCAGTAGAGCGCCTGGCGCGCCGTGAGCGGCCGGCACACCTCGATCACCTCCTCGGTGGGTGCGGCACACGCCGGCTCGTAGTAGAGGCCGGTCGAGAATCCGATCGCGCCCGCGGCGAGCGCTTCCTCGGTCATCTTGCGCATTTGCCCGATTTCGGCGCGCGTGGCCGGTTTTTCCAGATCGTTCATCGTCTGCACGCGCAGCATGGTGTGTCCCACCAGCAAAGCGCAGTTGGTGGCGGCGGGATGGCTTTTCAGCTCCTCGACATAAGAGCTGAAGGTCGGAAAGCGAAACCAGCCGCCTTCGTCGTCCATCAGGTCGAGCGGCGGCGTCACGGGCTTCGGCATGCCGCGCGGCGCCGGCGCGAGCGACACGCCGCAGTTGCCCGCCACTACGGTGGTCACGCCCTGGCTCACCTTGGGCGTCATGTCGGGCCCGGAGAGCATCAGGCGGTCGTCGTGCGTGTGCGCATCGATGAAGCCCGGCGCGGCGATCATTCCGGAGGCGTCGATCTCCACCTCGCCCTTGCCAGCGAATCCTCTTCCGATCGCGACGATCTTGCCGTCGCGCACGCCGATGTCGGCCTCGAAGCGCGGCGCTCGCGTGCCGTCGATGACGGTCGCGTTGCGGATCAGCAGTTCGAATTCCACCTAGTCGATCTTCGCGCCGGACTTGCGGATCACGTCGCCCCACTTCGGCGTCTCGCGCCGCACGAGGGCGAGGAACGCCTCCGGCCCGCCCGCGTCGGGCTCGGTGTCGAGTGACTTGTAGCGCTCCGCCACGGCCGTGGTTGCGAGGGCTTTCCTGATCTCCGCAACTAGTCTTGAAACGATCTCGCGCGGAAGATTGGCGGGCCCGATGACCCCGCCCCAGGAATTGGTCTCGTAGCCCGGCACGGTCTCGTTGATCGTCGGCACGTCCGGGAACTGCGCCGCGCGCTTCGGCGACGACACGCCGAGCGCGCGCACCCGGCCGGCCTTCGCATGCGGACCGATGGAAGGCACGTTGTCGAACATCACCTGGATGTTCCCCGACATGAGGTCGTTGATCGCCTGCGGACTGCCCTTGTACGGTACGTGCAGGATGTCGATCCCCGCCATGGTCTTAAACAACTCTCCGCCCAGGTGCCCGGTGGTGCCGTTGCCGGAGGAGCCGTTGCTGAGCTTGCCCGGGTACTTCCTCGCGTAGGCAATGAGCTCGGCGACGCTCTTCGCCGGCAGGTCGTTGTTCACCGCGAGCATGTTGAACACCTGCACGACGTTCGTCACCAGCGTGAGGTCCTTCTCCACGTCGTAAGGCAGCTTCGGCATGAGCGTGCGGTTCACCGCCAGCGACACGATATTGCCGTAGCCGAGCGTGTAGCCGTCCGGCGCCGCTTTAACTATATCCATCGTTCCCGGCACGAACGACGCCCCCGGCTTGTTCTCCACCACGAACGCCACGCCCATCTGGGTGGACATCTGCTGCACGAGCACCCGCATCAGGATGTCCACCGAGCCGCCCGGGGCGGAGGGGACGACGAAGCGGATCGGCCTTTCGGGCCAGGCGGCGTGCGCCGGGAGGGCGAGGATAACGAAGAGGGAAACGAGGATGTTTGGAAAGCGCATGGCTCAATTCGCTTTCATGGTCTGGATCCCTGAGTTGGATCCAAGAAGCAGTACATCCGCCGGCCGGCGGGCGAAGATGCCGTTGGTCACCACGCCGGTGATGTTGTTCAATTGTGCCTCCAGCTTCGGCGGGTCGAGCAGCGTCAGGCCGTGGCAGTCGAGGATCAGGTTGCCGTTGTCGGTGGTGAAGCCCTCGCGCAGCACCGGGTGCGCGCCGAGCTTGCGCAGCTCGCGCCCGACGTAGCTGCGCGCCATCGGGATCACCTCCACTGGCAGCGGGAACTTCCCCAGCACCGGCACCAATTTCGAGGCGTCGCAGATGCAGACGAATTTCTTCGCTACCGCGGCGACGATCTTCTCGCGCGTCAGCGCGCCGCCGCCGCCCTTCACCATGTGCAGGTGCTCGGTGACCTCGTCGGCGCCGTCGACATAGACCGGCAGTTCGTCGACGCTGTTCAGGTCGAGGACACGGATGCCGTGCTTCTTCAGCCTTTGCGTACTTGCCTCCGATGCAGCCACGGCGCCTTCAATCCTGTTTTTTATTTGAGATAAGGCATCTATAAACAGATTGACCGTCGAGCCGGAGCCCACTCCCACCATGGCGTCCTCGACGACGTGCTTGATCGCCTCCTTCGCCACCAGCGCCTTCAGTTCGTCCTGGTTCATTTCTTCTTCTGCGGTGGCAGGTCGGTGCACACGCCTTCGTAGAGCTCGGCGGCCATGCCGACCGATTCGCTCACCGTGGGGTGCGGGTGGATGGTCTTGCCGATGTCGATGGCATCCGCCCCCATCTCCACCGCCAGCGCCAGCTCGGCGATCAGGTCGCCCGCGCCGGTGCCGACAATACCGCCACCGACAATGCGGTGCGTCTCGCCATCGAAAATCAGCTTGGTGAAGCCTTCGTCGCGCGCGTTAGCGATGGCGCGGCCGGAGGCCGCCCAGGGAAATTTCGCCACGCCGACCTTGGCGCCGCTCTTCTTCGCCTCGTCCTCGGTCAGGCCGACCCAGGCGATTTCCGGGTCGGTATAGGCGACCGAGGGAATGACGCGCGCGTCGAAATGCGCCTTGTGGCCCGCCGCCGCCTCGGCGGCAACGTGGCCTTCGTGCACTGCCTTGTGCGCGAGCATCGGGTTTTTCGCGATGTCGCCGATGGCGAAGATGTTGGCGACGTTGGTGCGCATCTGACTGTCCGTGGGAATAAATCCCCTGGCATCCACTTCGATGCCCGCTTTCTCTGCGCCGATCTTCTTGCCGTTCGGAACGCGGCCGACCGATACGAGGATCGCGTCATAGGTCTGCGCGGTTTGTCCTTCAAAAGACACCTTCAGTCCGTCTTTGGCAGCTTCGACCTTCGTCGTCTTGGTCTTCAGCATGACGCGGTCAAAGCGCGATGCGTTCATTTTCTGCCAAACCACCACCAGGTCGCGGTCGGCGCCGAGCATCAGGCCGTCCATCATCTCCACCACGTCGAGGCGCGTGCCGAGCGTCGAATAGACGGTGCCCATCTCCAGGCCGATGATGCCGCCGCCGATCACCAGCATCCGCTTCGGCACGCTCTTCAGCAGCAGAGCGCCGGTCGAATCGACGATGCGCGGGTCCTCGGGCAGGAACGGCAGCTTCGCGGCCTGCGAGCCCGTCGCAATAATCGCCTTGTCGAACCGGAGCGTTTTCTTTCCATCGATGGAAAGACTGTTCTTATCGAGAAAAACCGCCGTGCCCTGCATCACCGTGACCTTGCGCATCTTCGCCATCGCAGCGAGGCCGCCGGTCAGCTTGCCGATCACCTTGTCCTTGAAGCCGCGCAGCTTTGCGAGGTCCACTTTCGGCTCGCCGTAGGCAATGCCGTGGTCGGCGAGCGCGCGCGCGGCGTCCATGACCGCGGCGGTGTGCAGCAGCGCCTTCGACGGGATGCAGCCGACGTTGAGGCAGACGCCGCCGAGGGTGGCGTAGCGCTCCACCAGCACCGTCCGCAGGCCGAGATCGGCGGCGCGGAACGCCGCCGAGTAACCGCCGGGGCCTGCGCCGATGACGACGACATCGCAGTCAAAGTCGGATTTTGTACTGGTTGTGACGGTGGAAATATCTTTTGCCGTTACGGATTTTGGCGTCTCGGTCGCCGCCGCTTCCTTCATCTCCATCAAAAGAATCAGCGAGCCCTTCGAAACCTTGTCGCCGACCTTGACCTTGAGCTCCTTCACCACGCCCGCGCCCGGTGAAGGAATCTCCATGGTCGCCTTGTCCGACTCGAGCGAGATGAGCGACTGCTCCTTGGCGACGGTATCGCCCGGCTTGACCAGCACCTCGATGACTTCGACTTCCATGAAGTCCCCGATGTCGGGGACCTTGACCTCCGCCATCTACAGCACCAGCTTGCGGATGTCGGAGAGCACCGACACCAGCGTGGAGGAGAAGCGCGCGGCGGTGGCGCCGTCGATGACGCGATGATCGTAGGACAGCGAAAGCGGCAGCATCAGCCTGGCTTTGAAGATGTCCTCTCCCTTCTCTCCTTTACCCGAAAAAATTGGTTTTAAAGAAGAGCGAGATACGCCGAGGATCGCCACCTCGGGTGCATTGATGATCGGCGTGAACGCGGTGCCGCCCAGCCCGCCGAGGCTGGAGATGGAGAAGGTGCCGCCCTGCATGTCGCCGGCCTTGAGCTTGCCGTCGCGCGCCAGCTTGGAAATCTCGGCGAGCTCGTGCGCCAGGTCGAACACGCCCTTGCGGTCGGCGTCGCGCACCACCGGCACCACCAACCCGCCCGGGGTGTCCACCGCCACGCCGATGTGGAAGTACTTCTTGATGATGATGCTCTCGCCCGACTTGTCGAGCGAAGAGTTGAATTGCGGAAACTGGCGCAGCACGGTAACGCAGGCCTTGATCATAAAGGCGAGCATCGTCAGCTTGAAGCCCTTCTTCTCGGTCTCGGCGGTCTGGTTCTTGCGGAAGGCCTCGAGCTCGGTGATGTCGGCCTCGTCGAATTGCGTGATGTGCGGAATCGAGATCCAGTTGCGGTGCAGGTAGGGGCCGGAGAGCTTCTGGATGCGCGAGAGCGGCTTGACCTCGATCGGCCCGAACTTGGCGAAATCGACCTCGGGCCAGGCGGGCAGATTGAAGGGCAGGGAACCGCCCGTTTTCGCAACTGAAACGGTTTTCCCTGCAAGCGCGCCCTTGACGTAAGCCTGAACGTCCTCGTGAAGGATGCGGCCCTTGGGGCCGTTGCCTCGAACTTGCGCCAGATCGACGCCAAGCTCGCGCGCGAACTTGCGCACCGAAGGACTGGCGTGGGGCTTGGAGCCCGTTTCCTCGATGGGCTGGCGCGGCATCGGGCGCGCGGCGGCCGGCGCTGCTGCCGCAACCGGCGCGGGCGCCGCTGGCGCCATCGGTGCCGGCCGCGGCACCTCCGCCTTCGGTGTCGCGACGGCCTTGCCATCGCCATCGAGCAAGAGAATCGCCATGCCCTTTGACACCTTGTCGCCCACTTTGACGCGCAGTTCCCTGACCACACCGGCAGCGGGCGAAGGGATCTCCATCGTCGCCTTGTCGGACTCGAGCGTGAGGAGCGACTGCTCCTTGGCAACCGCGTCACCCGGCTTCACCAGGACCTCGATGACCTCGACTTCCTTGAAATCTCCGATGTCGGGAACTGGAACGGTGAAAGAGTCGGAGTTGGTTTTCTCCGGCGCCCCGGGTTTTTCGGCAATCTTTGCTTTTTCTTTTGCGTCAAGTTCCAGGATCAACGCACCCTTCGAAACTTTGTCGCCGACCTTGATCTTCAGCTCCCTCACCACGCCGTCGGCCGGCGACGGAATCTCCATGGTCGCCTTGTCGGACTCCAGCGTAATGAGCGACTGCTCCTTGGCCACGGCGTCGCCCGGCTTGACCAGCACCTCGATGACCTCGACTTCCTTGAAGTCGCCGATATCCGGGACGACAACCTGGCTCATACCGTGGTCGGATCCGGCTTCTCGGCGTCGATGCCGTATTTCTTCATTGCCTCGGCCACGCTCTTGCTCTTCCCCTCGCCCTGGTCGGCCAGCGCTTTGAGCGCGGCAATAACCACGAAGTAGCGATTCACCTCGAAGAAGTGCCGCAGCTTGGCCCGCGAATCCGACCGCCCGAAGCCGTCGGTGCCGAGCACGCGGTAGGTGCGCTCTTTCGGCACGAAGGGACGGATCTGCTCGGCGAAAGTCTTGATGTAGTCGCTCGCCGCGACGACCGGCCCTGCCGGCCTTTCCTTCAGCATTTTTTCCACGAAGGATATTTTTTGCTTGCCTTCGGGGTGCAGCATGTTCCAGCGGTCGGCGGCGAGGCCGTCGCGACGCAGCTCGGTAAAGCTAGTCGCGCTCCACACGTCGGCGGCGACGCCCCAGTCCTTCTCGAGCAGCGCTGCAGCCGCCTCCACCTCGCGCAGGATGGTGCCGCTGCCGAGGAGTTGCACCCGCGGCTTGCTTTTATTTTTCGATTCCTTCAGCAAATACATCCCCTTGAGAATCCCCTGCTCGACGCCCTCTGGCATCGCCGGATGCTCGTAGTTCTCGTTCATCAGGGTGATGTAGTAGTAGACGTCCTGCTGCTCGCCGACCATGCGGCGCAGGCCGTCCTGGATGATCACCGCCAGCTCGTAGCCGTAGGTCGGGTCGTAGGAGACGCAGTTCGGGATCACCGAAGCGAGCACGTGCGAATGGCCGTCCTCGTGCTGCAACCCTTCGCCATTGAGCGTGGTGCGGCCGGCGGTGGCGCCGAGCAGGAACCCGCGCGCCCGCTGGTCGGCGGCCGCCCAGGCGAGATCGCCGATCCTTTGCAGGCCGAACATCGAGTAGAAGATGTAGAAGGGCACCGTCACTTCGTTGGAATGGCTGTACGCGGTGGCCGCCGCGATCCACGAGGAGAACGCGCCCGCCTCGTTGATGCCCTCCTCGAGGATCTGGCCCTGCTTGTCCTCGCGGTAGAACATCACCTGGTCCTTGTCGACCGGCTCGTACTTCTGGCCCTCGGGCGCGAAGATGCCGAGCTGGCGGAACATGCCCTCCATGCCGAAGGTGCGCGCCTCGTCCGGCACGATCGGCACGATGCGCTTGCCGATGTCCTTGTCGCGCACCAAGGCGGTCAGGGTGCGCACGAAGGCCATGGTGGTCGAGATCTCACGCCCCTCGCCCGAGCCCTTGAGCACCGCGTCGAAAGCCGAGAGCGGCGGCACCGCCAACACGGCGTCCGCCTTGCGACGGCGCTGCGGCAGGAAGCCGCCGAGCGCCTGCCGGTGCTCGTGCAGGTACTTCATCTCGGGCGAGTCGGCCGCCGGGATGTAGAACGGCAGCTCCTCGAGCTTGTCGTCCGGGATCGGAATGTTGAAGCGGTCGCGCATCTCCTTGATGGTGGCGAGATCGACCTTCTTCAGCTGGTGGGTCGGATTCTTCGCCTGCCCTTGCTTGCCCAGACCGTAGCCCTTGATGGTCTTGGCGAGGATCACCGTCGGCTGGCCCTTGTGCTTCACCGCCGCGGCATAGGCGGCGTAGATCTTGTGCGGGTCGTGGCCGCCGCGATTCAGGCGCCAGATGTCCTCATCGGTCATGCGCGACACCATCTCCAGCACCTTGGGGTGCTTGCCGAAGAAGTGCTTGCGCACGAAGGCGCCGTCGTTCGCCTTGAAGTTCTGGTACTCGCCGTCGACCGTCTGCTCCATGATGTCGAGCAGCAGGCCGTCCTTGTCGCGCGCCAGCAGCGGATCCCAGTAGGAACCCCAGATCACCTTGATCACGTTCCAGCCGGCGCCGCGGAATTCGCCCTCCAGCTCCTGGATGATCTTACCGTTGCCGCGCACCGGGCCGTCGAGCCGCTGCAGGTTGCAATTGACGATGAAGATCAGGTTGTCGAGCTTCTCGCGCGAGGCAAGGCCGATAGCGCCGAGCGATTCGGGCTCGTCCATCTCGCCGTCGCCGCAGAACACCCACACCTTGCGGTTAGCGGTCTCGGCGAGGCCGCGCGCCTGCAGGTACTTGAGATAGCGCGCCATGTAGATGGCCTGGATCGGCCCGAGGCCCATCGAGACAGTCGGGTACTGCCAGAAGTCCGGCATCAGCCACGGATGCGGGTAGGAGGAGACGCCCTTGCCGTCGACTTCGCGGCGGAAGTTGAGCAGCTGCTCCTGGGTCATGCGCCCCTCGAGCAGCGCGCGCGCATAGACGCCGGGCGAGGAGTGTCCCTGGAAGTAGACCAGGTCGCCGCCGTGCCCCGCGTGCGGCGCATGCCAGAAATGGTTCTGTCCGACGCCGAACATGGTGCCGACCGAAGCGAAGCTGGCGATGTGGCCGCCGAGCTCGTCGTCGTTCTTGTTGGCGCGCGCCACCATCACCATCGCGTTCCAGCGGCAGTAGGAGCGGATGCGCTCCTCGAGCGCGGCGTCGCCCGGCGAGCGCTCCTCGAGGTGAGGCGGGATGGTGTTGATGTAGGCCGTGTTGGGCGAATACGGAATGCTCGCGCCCGAACGGCGCGCCTGGTCGATCAGGCGCTCGAGCAGGTAGTGCGCGCGCTCGGGGCCTTCGCGCTCCAGCACGGCCTCGAGGGCGTCGAGCCACTCCTGCGTCTCGAGCGAATCGTTATCGTTGGCGGCGGGATTCTGGGGAACGGCGGACATTGATTGCCTCGATAGCTGAGCGAGCTTGGGGGCTTTCGGTCATCGTATTATGCAACACATGCGCGCCCGAATTCTCGACGGAAAAACCCTCGCCGCAGCGATCCGGCTTGACGTAAAGCAAAAGGTGCAGGCGCTGGCGCGCCGCGGCCTACGCCCTGGCCTGGCGGTGATCCTCGCCGGCGACGACCCGGCGTCGAAGGTCTACGTGCGCAACAAGGCGCGCGCCTGCGAGGAAGTCGGTGTGCGCTCGCAGCAGATCGACTATCCCGCGTCGGTCGCTCAAGAAGAACTAATGGCATGCATCAGAAGACTTAATGCGGATCCCGCGGTCCACGGCATCCTGGTGCAGCTGCCGCTGCCGCGGCAGGTGGACGCGCACCGCGTGCTCGAGGCGGTGTCGCCGGCGAAAGACATCGACGGCTTTCATGCCGCGAACCTCGGCGCGCTGGTCGCTGGAACCCCGGGCTTCACCCCCTGCACGCCCGCTGGCGTGATTCGCCTGATCGAGCATGCGGGCATAGCGCTCGCCGGCAGCCGCGCGGTCGTGATCGGCCGCTCGACCATCGTCGGCAAGCCGCTCGCGCTGCTGCTCTTGCAAAAGGACGCCACGGTCACCATCTGCCACTCGAAGACCAAGGAACTGGCATGGATGGCAAAGCAAGCCGACATCCTCGTCGCCGCCCTCGGCCGGGCGAACTTCGTGACGGCGGAGATGGTGAAGCCAGGCGCCTGCGTCATCGATGTCGGCATCAACCGCCTGGCCGACGGTTCGCTCGCCGGCGATGTGGATTTCGCGGCGGTCAAAGATGTCGCCGGCTGGATCAGCCCGGTTCCGGGCGGGGTCGGACCGATGACGATCGCCATGCTTCTCGAAAACTGTTTGAGAGCCGCTACTGATAAATCCTCTTCTTGATTTTTCCGGGCTGCCGCGCTTCGCGCAGTTGAAGCCCGAGCACGTGGCGCCAGCCGTCGACGCGCTTCTGGAGGAAGGCCGCGTCGCGATGGCGCACGCTGTCGCGGCGGCGCCGACCTGGGAGGCGTTTGTCGCGCCGCTGGAGGACGCCAACGAGCGCATCGGCCGCGCCTGGGGCCAGGCCTCGCACCTGCACGCGGTGCTCGACAGCCCGGAATTGCGCGAGGCCTACAACGCCAGCCTGCCCAAGGTCACCCAGTACTGGACCGAGCTCGGGCAGAACCAGGGCCTGTTCGAGAAATACCAGGAACTAGCCGCCTCACCGGGGTTCCAATCCGCCTCGAAAACCAGAAAGCGCATCGTCGAAAACGCCCTGCGCGATTTCCGCCTCGGCGGCGCGGAGCTGCCGGCGGACAAGAAAGTGCGCTTCGCAGCCATCGACGACGAGCTGGCGCGGCTCCACTCGCGCTTCTCCGAGAACGTGCTCGATGCCACCAAGGCGTACTCGATCGTGGTCGACGCGACGCGCATTGCCGGCATCCCCGAGGACGACCTCGCGGCGGCGCGCAAGGATGGCGAGGACGGCTGGAAGTTCACCCTGCATGCGCCGTCCTACCTGGCGGTGATGCAATACGCCGATGACCGCGCGTTGCGCGAGACGCTGTACCGCGAGAGCGTCACGCGCGCTTCCGAATTCGGCAAACCGGACTGGGACAACACGCCGCTCATCGCGCGCATCCTCGAGCTGCGCCGCGAGCAGGCCGCGCTGCTCGGCTACCCGAGCTACGCCGAATATTCGCTGGTGCCGAAGATGGCCGATTCGCCGGCGCAGGTGCTTGCCTTTCTCGACGACCTCGCCCGCCGCGCGCGGCCCTACGCCGAAAAGGATGTCGCGCAACTCAAGGATTTCTCCCGGGAAGAGCTGCACCTTGAAAAGCTCGAAGCGTGGGATGTCGCCTACGCCTCGGAAAAGCTGCGCGCGAAGCGCTATGCATTCTCCGACACGGAGGTGAAGCAGTATTTTCCCGAGGACGTGGTGCTGCAGGGCCTGTTTCGCGTGGTCGAGACGCTTTACGGCGTGCGCATCGCTCCTGCCCAGGCGCCGGTCTGGCACCCGGACGTGCGCTTCTACGAGGTGCGCGACGCCGCCGGCGCTCTGGTCGGGCAGTTCTACGTCGACCTGTATGCGCGCGACACCAAGCGCGCCGGCGCCTGGATGGACAGCGCCATCGGCCGGCGCCGCACCCGCGCCGGGTTGCAGACACCGGTCGCCTACCTCAACTGCAATTTCTCGCCGCCGGTTGGCGGCAAGCCCGCACTTTTTACCCACGATGACGTGCTGACGCTGTTCCACGAGTTCGGCCACGGCCTGCACCATCTCCTCACCCGGGTCGACGAACTCGCAGTCTCGGGCATCAGCGGCGTGGAGTGGGACGCCGTCGAGCTGCCGAGCCAATTCCACGAGAATTTCTGCTGGGAATGGGAGGTGCTGCGGCACATGACGCGGCATGTCGAGACGGGAGAATCACTACCCAGAGCATTATTCGAGAAAATGCTGGCCGCGAAGAATTTCCAGAGCGGCCTCGCCATGCTGCGGCAGATCGAGTTCTCGGTCTTTGACATGCGGTTGCACGCCGAGCCCGCCACGGCGCGCAGCGCACTCGAGCTGCTCGACGAAGTCCGGGCGCGCGTCGCCGTGCTGCGCCCGCCGGCCTACAACCGCTTTCCCAACAACTTCTCGCATATCTTCGCCGGCGGTTATGCCGCCGGTTATTACAGCTACAAGTGGGCTGAGGTACTTTCGGCGGATGCTTACGCTCTGTTCGAGGAGCGAGGTGTTCTCGATCCCGAAGCTGGAAAGCTGTTCAGAAATGAAATTCTTTCGGTGGGGGGCAGCCGTCCCGCGGCGGAGTCGTTCCGCGCCTTTCGCGGCCGCGATCCGAGCGTGGAGGCGCTGCTCAGGCACAGCGGCATGACGGCGGCGGGAATAAGCCCGTGAACCGCGGGCAGCACGAGATTTTCTCGCGCTTCAGGCTCACGCCGGCACGCAGCGACGCCGTTACGTACCGCAGCGAGGTTGGCGGTCACTATCGGGCGGCGTTCGCCAGCGGCGTCGTGCCCAACAGCCGGCCGTTCGAGCAGGCGCACCCGGCGTCGCAACTTGCGGCCCACGCGGCAGGGAGCGGGAACGCCTGTCCCCAGCTGAACGAGGAATACTTCGAGTGGGTCGACGTCCTCAGCGCGGTCTGGGCGTACGTAAGCGCCGCGCCGGCGCGCCCTTTCGTCTTCGTCGAACTTGGGGCGGGCTTCGCGCGCTGGAGCGTCAACGCCGTCTGCGCGCTGAGAAGCCATTTGCCCGCCGCCCCCTATCTCGTGGTCGCGGCGGAAGCGGATCCCGACCACTTCCGCTGGATGCAAGAAAACCTGCTGGACAACGGCGTGCCGCGGGGGCGCCGCAGGCTGTTCCCTTCGCCGGTTGCGGGGACGAAGAAGCCGGTTCTGTTCCAGAGCGGCGATCCCGGCAACTGGTACGGCCAGTCCATCGTGGAGAAGGAGCGCAGCGAATATCTCGCCAGGAATCCCAGGGCGCAACGGCGGGAGAACTCCTACCTGCGCGAGCCGCGACTCTGGGACCGGTGGTTCGGCCCGAAGAACCCGCGCCGTATCCTCGCTATGCAGACGATCACCTTGGCCGAGGTCATCGAGGGCCTAGACGTCGTCGACATGGTCGACATGGACATCCAGGGGACGGAGGCAGAAGTGATCGAACAGACCGCCGAGCTGCTGTCGCAACGGGTGCTGCGGCTGCATATCGGCACGCATTCCGCTGAAGTGGAGCAGCGCATCCGCTCAGTGATGGCCTCGACGGGCTGGACCCTTGAGCAGGACTACGCGTGCATGGGACTGCGCGAGACGCCGTTCGGGCCGGTCGCATTCGGCGACGGCGTTCAGAGCTGGAGCAATGAGAGATTGCGGTCCGCGTGCGCATAGCAACCTGGAACGTCAATTCGCTCAAGGTGCGCCTGCCGCACCTGCTCGACTGGCTGGCCCAGCAGCGGCCGGACGCCATGTGCCTGCAAGAGACCAAGACGGTGGACGAGAACTTTCCGGTGGCGGCGCTGCAGGCCGCGGGATACCGCGCGGTATTCAGCGGCCAGAAGACTTACAACGGCGTTGCGATCCTCGCGCGAACCGATCCGGTCGAGGTCCAGACCGGCATCCCCGGCTTTGCCGACGAGCTCAAGCGCGTGATCGCCGCGACGGTCGACGGCGTGCGCGTCGTTTCGGTCTACGTCCCCAACGGCCAAGCCCTGGATTCGGAAAAGTACCAGTACAAATTGAGGTGGTATGCCGCGCTCAAGGAATACCTGTCCGCAGAGCTGCAAAAGCATTCCAGGCTTGCCGTGGCAGGCGATTTCAACGTCGCCCCGGAAGACCGTGACGTGCACGATCCGAAGCGCTGGGAGGGCGAGATCCATGTATCGCCGCCGGAGCGCGCGGCCTTTCGCGCCCTGCTCGAGCTCGGGTTCAAGGACGCCTTCAGGCTGTTCGAGCAGCCCGACAAGGAATTCTCCTGGTTTGATTACCGGCTGAACGCCTTCCAGCGCGGCTGGGGGCTTCGTATCGACGAAATCCTGCTCTCGCCGGCGCTCGCCGGGCTCTGCCGCGCGTGCCGCATCGACCGCGCGCCGCGCGCGCTCGAGCGGCCATCCGACCACGCACCGGTGGTCGCCGACCTGCAGCGGTAGCGCGGCTAGTGGATGGCCTGGTAGGCCGGCAGGGTGAGGAACTCGACGTAGTTGTCGTCGAGCGTGAGCTTCTCAAACAGCTTCGCCGCCTCGTCGTAGCGGCCTTCGCCCGGGGCCGCCTTGATCTTGGCGAGCTCCTCCGCCAGGAGCTTGCGGAACAGCGCCGGCGTCACCTTCTTGCCGTCGTTCAGCACGCCCTTCGGCGAGCGCATCCACTGCCAGATCTGCGAGCGCGAAATCTCCGCGGTGGCGGCGTCTTCCATCAGGTTGAACACCGGCACGCAGCCATTGCCGGCGAGCCAGGCGCCGATGTACTGGATGCCGACGGAGATGTTGTTGCGCAGGCCAGCCTCGGTGATCGGGCTCTCCGGCTGGAAATCGAGCAGCTCGCGCGCGGTGACCTTTACGTCCGGGCGCTGGCGGCCGTACTGGTTCGGCTGCGGCATGTGCTCGTCGAACACCTGCTTCGCCACCGCCACCAGCCCGGGATGCGCCACCCAGGTGCCGTCGCAGCCGTCGGTGACTTCGCGCAGCTTGTCGGCGCGTACCTTGGCTAGCGCGGCGTCATTGGCCGCCAGATCGTTCTTGATCGGGATCTGCGCCGCCATGCCGCCCATGGCCGGCGCGCCGCGCCGGTGACAGGTCTTGACCAGCAGCAGCGCGTAGGCGCGCATGAACGGCGCGGTCATCGTCACCTGCGAGCGGTCGGCGAGGCAGAAATTCCGGTTGGCGCGGAACTTCTTGATGCAGGAAAAAATGTAATCCCAGCGGCCGATGTTGAGCCCCGACGAATGCTCGCGCAGCTCGTGCAGGATTTCGTCCATTTCGAAGGCCGCCACCACGGTCTCGATCAAGGCCGTTGCCTTTATCGATCCCGTCGGAATCCCCAGGGCTCTCTGGGAAAAAACAAACACGTCATTCCAGAGTCGCGCTTCCAGGTGCGATTCCATCTTCGCCAGATAGAAGTACGGCCCGGAGCCGCATGCGAGCAACTCGCGTGCGTTGTGAAAGAAGTAGAGGGCGAAATCGAACAGCGCACCCGACACCGGCTCGCCGTCGACATGCACGTGCTTTTCGTCGAGGTGCCAGCCGCGCGGCCGCGGGATCAGCACCGCGGTCTTGTCATTCAGCTGATAGCTCTTGCCGCCCTGCTCGAGGCTGATGTTGCGGCGCACGGCATCGCGCAAATTAACCTGGCCGTCGATCATGTTGTGCCAGGTGGGGCAATTAGCGTCCTCGAAATCCGCCATGAAAGTGGAAGCGCCGCAGTTGAGCGCGTTGATCACCATCTTGCGGTCGGTCGGGCCGGTGATCTCGACGCGGCGGTCAAGCAGGTCCTGCGGTTGCGGCGCGATCAGCCAGTCGGTCTCCCGGATCGATCGTGTTTCCGGGAGAAAATCCGGCAGCTTCCCGGCGTCGAACTCTTTCTGGCGCGCGGCGCGGCGCGCGAGCAGCTCCTGGCGCCGCCGATCGAACTCGCGGTGGAGGTTCGCGACGAAGGCGAGCGCCTCCGGCGTCAGTATTTGCGCAAATTCATTGGTGACCCGGCCGGAAACGACGACGTCCTGCGGGCGCGGATGAATACTGTGCATCGCCGCATCTTAGGACAACGAATGCGGCACTGCAACAAAATTATGCGGCGGCGCGCAATCTTACTCGCCGGGGTCGTCGTCGATGCCTAACTCCTGGATTTTCCGGGTGATTGTATTGCGACCCATGCCCAGCAGATTGGCAGCCTCGATGCGGCGCCCACCGGTCCGCGCGAGGGCTTTCGTGATCAGCGCGCGCTCGAATTGGCGATTCAACGCATCGAGGATTCCGGTTTCACCCCGCGCCAGCCGGCGCTCCGTCTCCTGCTCGAGCGCAGCGACCCAATCGGCGGCGGCTGAAGCCGTCTGGTCCTTGAATTCGGCCGGCAGGTCGCCGACATCGATCACCTGTCCCGGCGCCATCACCGTGAGCCAGTGGCAGAGATTCTCCAGCTGGCGCACGTTGCCGGGAAACGCCAGCCGCGACAGGTGCGCCAGCGCTTCCTCCGAGAGCCGCTTGGGTTCGACGCCGAGCTGGCGCGCGCTGCCGGCGAGAAAATGCCGCGCCAGCAGCGGGATGTCCTCGGACCGCTCGATCAGGTTGGGCAGGCGTAGGCGAATCACGTTCAACCGGTGATACAGGTCCTCGCGGAACGTGCCCTCGCGCACCCGCTGCTCCAGCACCTGGTGGGTCGCGGCGATGACGCGCACGTTGACCTTGATCTGCTGGTGGCCGCCGACGCGGTAGAACGTGCCGTCGGACAGCACGCGCAGAAGCCGCGTCTGCAGCTCGGCCGGCATGTCGCCGATCTCGTCGAGAAACAGCGTGCCGCCCTCGGCCTGCTCGAAGCGGCCGCGGCGCTGCTGCTGCGCGCCGGTAAACGAGCCGCGCTCGTGGCCGAAAAGCTCCGACTCGAGGAGGTCCTTGGGCATCGCCGCCGTGTTGATGGCGACAAAAGGCCGCTCGGCGCGCGCACTGTGGCGGTGCAGCGCTCGCGCCACCAGCTCCTTTCCGGTTCCCGATTCGCCCGTGATGAGAACCGTCGCGCTCGATTGTGACAGCCGCCCGATGGCGCGAAACACCTCCTGCATTGCGGGCGCGTGGCCGAGGATTTCAGGGGTCTCGGTGGCCGGCTCCGCGGCTTCGGCCTCGCGGCGGCTCTCGTCCAGCGCCCGGCGGATCAGCTCGACCGCCTGGTCGACGTCGAAGGGCTTGGGCAAGTATTCGTAGGCTCCGCCCTGGAAGGCAGCGACAGCGGAGTCGAGATCCGAATAGGCGGTCATGACAATAACTGGCACGGCCGGGTGGCGCTGCTTGACGGCGTTGAGCAGCTCCAGCCCGGATAGCCCTGGCATGCGGATGTCGGAGACCAGCACCTCGGGCGCGCCGCCCGAGAGCGCGTCGAGCGCCTCCTGGGCGGTGGAAAAGGAATTGAAGGCGATGCCTTCGCGGCTGAGCGCCTTTTCGATTACCCAGCGGATGGAACGATCGTCGTCGACGATCCAGACCGGTTTCATGTCAGCGGTAGCAGGATCCTGAAAATAGTGCGGCCGGGGCCGGACTCGAACTCGATGACGCCCTGGTGGTACTGGACGAACGTCTGCGCGAGCGAAAGTCCCAAGCCGGTGCCGCCTTCCCTCCCGGAAACGAGCGGATTGAAGATCCGATCCTGGATCTCCATTGGCACGCCCGGGCCGTCGTCGACTACTTGCAATTCTAATGCCAGCTTGTAGCGCTGCTTCAGGATCGTGACCTGGCGCGACGAACGGGTGCGGAACAGGATGGTGCGGCTGCCGGCCTGGGCGGCGTTGCGGGCGATGTTGAGCAGCGCCTGGATCAGCTGCTCGCGGTCGGCCACCAGCTCCGGCAGGCTCGGGTCGTAGTCGCGTTGCACCTCGATGCCGAACTCCGCCCGGATGAGACTCCTCACCCGCTCCATGATCTCGTGGATCGCCACCGCCTCGACCAGCGGCGCGCGGTGCGGCGTGAGCATGCGGTCCATCAGCGCCTGCAACCGGTCGGCTTCCTGGATGATGACCTGGGTGTATTCGCGCAGCTCGGGTCGGTCCAGCTCGCGTTCGAGCAGCTGCGCCGAGCCGCGCAGCCCGCCGAGCGGGTTCTTGATTTCGTGCGCCAGGTTGCGGATCAATTCGCGGTTGGCCTGCTGCCCGGACACCAGGCGTTCCTCGCGCGCCATGCGCAGCTGTTGCTCGATCGGCCGCAGCTCGGCGATCAGCGCCAAGCCCTGCGTCTCGATGCGCGCCACCACGCAGGACAGCTGCAGCGGCTCGTGGCCGGCGCGGAGATAGTTGATGTTCTGCGCCGAATAATCCCAGTGCGTGCTGCGCGCTTCGACCAGGGTCTTCTCGAGACCTTCCTGCTCTGAAAACAACTGCAGGAACGGCAGGCCGATCAGGCTGCGGGCGCCGGTGGCGAGCAGGTTCTCGGCGGCGGGATTGGCGTAGCGAACGACGAATTCCCGGTCCAGGGCGACGACCGCCGTGGCGAGCAGTTCCAGTCCGGGGAGCGAAGCCACTTAGCGGCTGAGGTTGCCGAGCTCCCGCTTGAGGGCGTCGACGTTCTTCTGGTGCGTCTCGACACTGTCCTTGAAGGGCTGCAGCCGCTCGAGAACGCGGGCGTAGTTGCGCTCGTCGCCTTTGCGGGTGTCTTCCTGCTCGGCGAGGTTGTTGCGCGCCTGCGCGAGCAGTTGCTCCTCGGTCGCCAGCTCCCGTGCCAGCACCTCGCGCTGGCGCTCGCGGGCATTGGCGCGTTCCACCGCGGATTCCCTGGGGAAGTTGCCGGGCGGCTGGCCCTTGGACCCCGGCACCACGTTGACCTGGCGCGAGACCAGCTCGCACTTGCGGCCGGCGGTTTCGCGCTTGTCGCTGGTGTAGAGCGAACGGCCGCTCGGCTCGACGCACCGATAGATCTCAGTGACCTGGGCTGGAGCGCTCGCCGCCGAGGTTGCTAAAACCACGAAAATCAAGGGCCTAAGAGCCTGCATGCAGTCCAGTCTACCCAAAAAAGAAGGGACGGGCTGACCGCCCGTCCCCTCTTTAACGCTTGAGTCGGCGCAGGGACTACGAGGAGTAATACATATCGAATTCGACCGGGTGGGTCGTCATGCGGAAGCGTGTCAACTCCTCTTCCTTGAGCGTCATGTACGACTCGAGGAAGTCATCCGAGAACACGCCGCCGCGCGTCAGGAACGCATGGTCGGCGCGCAGGCAGCCGAGCGCTTCCTCGAGCGAGGCGCAGACATGCGGCACGCGCGCAGCTTCCTCCGGCGGCAGGTGGTACATGTCCTTGTCGATCGGGTCGCCCGGGTGGATCTTGTTCTGCACGCCGTCCAGACCGGCCATCAGCATGGCGGAAAACGCGAGATAGGCATTGGCGGTCGGATCCGGGAAACGCACTTCGACGCGCCGCGAGTTGGGGCTCGAGACGTACGGGATGCGGCAGGACGCCGAACGGTTGCGCGCCGAATAGGCGAGGTTGATCGGCGCCTCGAAGCCCGGCACCAGGCGCTTATACGAGTTGGTGCCCGGGTTGGTGATGGCGTTGAGCGCCTTGGCGTGCTTGATGATGCCGCCGATGTAATGCAGCGCGAACTCCGACAGGCCGGCGTAGCCGTTGCCGGCGAACAGGTTCTTGCCGCCCTTCCACACCGACTGGTGCACGTGCATGCCGGAGCCGTTGTCGCCGACCACGGGCTTGGGCATGAAGGTGGCGGTCTTGCCGTAGGAATGCGCCACGTTCCACACCGTGTACTTCAGGATCTGCATCCAGTCGGCGCGCTGCACCAGCGGCGCGAAGCGCGTGCCGATTTCGCACTGGCCGGCGGCCGCCACCTCGTGGTGATGCACCTCGACCTCGACGCCCTGCTGCTCGAGCGCGAGTGAAATCGCGTTGCGGATGTCGAGCAGCGTGTCGGCCGGCGGCACCGGGAAGTAGCCGCCCTTGACCGGCGCGCGGTGCGCCATGTTGCCCGACTCATAGTCGATGCCGGAGGACCAGGGCGCCTCCTCGGACTTGATCTTGACGGAGCAGCCCGACATGTCGACGTTCCAGGTGACGCCGTCGAAGATGAAGAACTCGGGCTCGGGGCCGAAGTAGGACACGTCGCCCAGGCCGGTAGACTTCAGGTAGGCCTCGGCGCGCTTGGCGATCGAGCGCGGGTCGCGGTCGTAGGGCTTGCCGTCCATCGGCTCGTAGACGTCGCAGCTAATGTTGAGCACCGGCTCGTCGGTGAACGGGTCCATGCGCGCCGATACCGGATCCGGCATCAGCAACATGTCGGAGGCCTGGATCCCCTTCCAGCCGGCGATCGACGAGCCA
>DASWEU010000224.1:0-4777 GCA_036394595.1 Burkholderiales bacterium
AGATGGGCCTGCAGGCGCGCCTGATGAGCCAGGCGCTGCGCAAGCTCACCGGCAACATCAAGCGCACCAACACGCTGGTGATCTTCATCAACCAGATCCGCATGAAGATCGGCGTCATGTTCGGCAATCCCGAGACCACCACCGGCGGCAACGCGCTCAAGTTCTACGCCTCGGCCCGCATCGACATCCGCCGCATCGGCGCCATCAAGAAGGGCGACGAGGTGATCGGCTCCGAGACGCGCGTCAAGATCGTCAAGAACAAGGTCGCGCCGCCTTTCCGCACCGCGGAATTCGACATCCTGTACGGCGAGGGCATCTCGCGCGAGGGCGAAGTGCTCGAGCTCGGCGTGATTCACGGAGTGCTGGAGAAATCCGGTGCCTGGTACATCTACAACGGCGACCGCCTCGGCCAGGGCAAGGACAACGCGCGCGATTTCCTCAAGGACAACGCGGTGATGGCGAAGGAAATCGAGGCCAAGATCCGCGAGAAGGCCGGCACCAAGGTCCCGGCGAAGCCAGCGGCCGCGGAAGCAGTCGTCGAGGACAAGAAAGTCGAACGCCTGCCGACCCGCAAGCGCAGCAACGAAGGGTAATGAACGAGGCGCCTGACACGCCCGCCGAACTGAAGGCGCGGGCGCTCAGGCACCTCGTCAGACGCGAGCACTCCCGGGCAGAGCTGGCCCGCAAGCTCGCGCCGCATGCGGCATCGGCGCAGGACTTGGAAGCATTGCTGGATTTGCTGTCCCTGAAAAAACAACAATCCGATGAGCGCTTCGCCGAGCAACGCGCGCACACGCTCTCCCGCAAGTACGGCGCGGCGAAAATTCGCCAAGAACTGAAGGCAAAGGGGATCGCCGACGACGTCGTGCGACGCATCTCCTCGGAAGGCGAGCTGGAACGGGCGCGGTCCATACTCGATCGGAAGTATCGCCAACCGGCAAATTCACGCGAAGAGAAGGCCAAGCGCGCTCGTTTCCTCCAGGGCCGGGGTTTTTCCCATGAAGTCATCCGTCGTTTGATCTTGTTGTCCGAAGTTTCGGAATAGGTCATCCGCGCATGCCGGCGCGGCGTTCTTCCCTTTACGCATTGGCGTGGAGAGGAGGTGAACGAAATGGATCAGACACAAGCATTGGCCGTGGTGCGTTCGCTCGCGAACGGCGTGGATCCGGAATCGGGGGAAGTGTTCCCGCCGGAGAGCGCGTACCAGAGGCCTCAGATCGTGCGGGCGTTATACGAGGCCGCGAGCGCGCTCGAGCAGCAGGAGCGCTATCAGCGCCGCAAGGCGCAGTTGCCCGGCAAGACCGGCGAGCCGTGGAGCGAGGAGGAGGACCGCAAGCTGCTTTCCGGCTTCGACGCCGGACGCGCGCTGCAGGAGCTCGCCGCGGCGCACGAGCGCACGATGGGCGCGGTGAGAGCGCGCCTGCTGAAGTATGGGCGAATCAATGCCTAACGGCGGGCGCATCAACGCCTAGCGCGCTAGCAAATCATCTCCTAGAGGGGGGTTCACCCGGAGCGACCGGCCGGCGCTCCGGGGTTTTTCACCCCTGCAGTAGAATCTTCGCAATGAAATCAAGCGAGATTCGCTCGGGCTTCCTCGAGTATTTCCGCTCGAAAGGACACGCCATCGTGGCGTCGAGCCCGCTGGTGCCGGCCAACGACCCGACGCTGCTGTTCGTTAATTCGGGGATGGTGCAGTTCAAGGATGTGTTCCTCGGCAAGGAAAAGCGCTCCTACGTGCGCGCCACCACGTCGCAGCGCAGCCTGCGCGCCGGCGGCAAGCACAACGACCTGGAAAACGTCGGCTACACCGCGCGGCACCACACCTTCTTCGAGATGCTGGGCAATTTTTCCTTCGGCGATTACTTCAAGCAGGACGCGATCCAGTTCGCCTGGGAGTTGCTCACCAAGGTCTACAAGCTGCCGCCGGAGAAGCTGTGGGCCACCGTCTACCAGACCGACGATGAGGCTTACGAGCTGTGGACCAAGACCATCGGCCTGCCGAAGGAGCGCGTGGTGCGCATCGGTGACAAGGGACAGAAATACCAGTCGGATAACTTCTGGCAGATGGCGGATACCGGGCCCTGCGGCCCCTGCAGCGAGATCTTCTACGACCACGGGCCCGGCATCGCCGGCGGGCCGCCGGGATCGCCCGACGCGGATGGCGACCGCTACATCGAAATCTGGAATCTAGTGTTCATGCAGTACGACCGCGACGCGGCCGGCGTGCTCACTCCGCTACCCAAGCCCTGCGTCGACACCGGCATGGGCCTCGAGCGCATCGCCGCCGTGCTGCAGAAAAAGCATTCCAACTATGAAATCGATCTGTTCCAGGACCTGATCAAGGCGGCGGCCCGGGAGACCAGGCATGCCGATTTGAAGAGCCCGTCGCTGAATGTGATCGCGGATCACATCCGCGCCTGCGCCTTCCTGGTTGTCGACGGCGTGATTCCGGGGAATGAAGGGCGCGGCTATGTGTTGCGAAGAATCGTGCGACGGGCCATCCGGCACGGCTACAAGCTCGGCCAGAAACAGGTGTTCTTCCATCGCCTGGTGGCCGACCTCGACCGCGCGATGGGCGATGCCTATCCCGAGCTGCGCAAGGCGAAAGACAGGGTCGCAGAAGTGCTGAAGCAGGAGGAAGAGCGTTTCGCCGAGACGCTGGAGAATGGCATGCGCCTGCTCGAATCGGCGCTCGCTTCCGGCGAAAAGCTGCTCGACGGCGAGACGGTGTTCAAGCTCTACGACACCTTCGGATTTCCCGTGGATCTGACCGCCGACATCGCCCGCGAGCGCGGCGTACGTATCGACATGGCGGGATTCGAGGCCGCGATGGACGAGCAGCGCGAGCGCGCGCGCGCCGCGTCGAAGTTCTCCGCAGCGACGGGGCTCACCTACACGGGCGGTAAGACCGAATTCCGCGGCTACGACACGCTCGGCCTCGGCGCCAAGGTGGTCGCGCTCTACCGTGAGGGGACGCAGGTCCCGGCGCTGAAAAGCGGTGACTCGGGCACGGTGGTGCTCGACCGCACGCCCTTCTATGCCGAGTCCGGCGGCCAAGTGGGAGATCGGGGCGAGCTGGCCGGACCGACCGGCACCTTCGAGGTCGTGGACACGCAAAAAGTCCAGGCCGACGTCTTCGGGCACCAGGGCACGCTCAAAGCGGGGGCGCTCAAGGTCGGCGACTCGGTCGAGGCGCGCGTGGATACCGCGCGCCGCGAGAACACGATGCGTAACCACTCGGCCACGCACCTGATGCACAAAGCGCTGCGCGAAGTGCTCGGCCCGCACGTGCAGCAGAAGGGCTCGCTGGTCGACGCTGAAAAGACGCGCTTCGACTTCGCCCACGACAAGCCGATGACGGAGGACGAGATCCGCAGGGTCGAACAACTCGTCAACGCGGAAATCCTGCGCAATACGCCGACCAAGGCCCAGATCATGCCGATCGAGGCCGCCAAGAGTTCCGGCGCGATGATGCTGTTCGGCGAAAAATACGGCGACGAGGTGCGCGTGCTCGACATCGGCACCTCGCGCGAATTCTGCGGCGGCACGCACGTCGCGCGCACCGGCGACATCGGCTTTTTCAAGGTCACGGACCAGGGCGGCGTCGCCGCGGGCGTGCGCCGCATCGAAGCGACCACCGGCGCAGGGGCGCTGCGCTGGGTACAGGCGGCGGAGGGCGAGCGTAAATTCGTCGAAGGCTTTTTCCAGGCGAGCGGCGAAGCGCTGAAGAAGAAGCTCCTGGCCGAGCGCGAGGAGCGGAAAGCGCTCGAGAAGGAGCTGGCGCGCCTGCGCTCGAAGCTCGCCACCGGACAGGGCGCCGACCTCGGCTCCCAGGCGATCGACGTGAAGGGAATCAAGGTACTCGCCGCCCTGCTCGAAGGCGCGGACGTGAAGACGCTGCGCGAGGCGATGGACCAGATGAAGGCGCGCCTGAAAAGCGCGGCGATCGTGCTCGGCGCGGTGAACGACGGCAGGGTTTCGCTGATTGCCGGCGTCACCGCCGACCTGACCGGCAAGGTCAAGGCGGGCGAGCTGGTGAATTACGTAGCGCAGCAGGTGGGCGGCAAGGGCGGCGGCCGGCCGGACATGGCGCAGGCCGGCGGCACCGAGCCGGCCAGGCTGCCGGCCGCGCTGCAGTCCGTAAAATCCTGGGTCGAGGAAAAAGTCTAGAAGCCGATGCGCGGCCGCCGGTTGCGGCCTTCCTGGATGTCTTCGGGGCCGATGTCGTCGCGTCCGGCGAGCTTGGCATTGCCGAACGCGGCGTGGATGGTGCGGCGCATCTCGCGCGGCGGCAGCGCTGAAAGTTTCTCGAGCGCAGAGGCGCCGAGCGCTTCCGGGAAGCGGCGCCCCCAGTCGTGCGCCTCGCGCACCTCGCGGTAGATCGACGCCGCGATGCGCGCCGAGCCCTCGGCGTCGGGCGCGTCGATCTCGTAGACATTGAGGCGGCTGAGGAGCGGCTCCGGGATGCGCGCGGCCTCGTTGGCGGTCGCCAGCCAGACCGCGCCGGAAGCATCGATCGGCACCTCGACGAATTCGTCGACGAAGCGCGTCGCGGTATCGGTCTCGAGCAGCTCGTAGAGTGCGCCGAGCGGGTCGTACTGGCTGTCGGCGCTGGTCTTGTCGAGCTCGTCCACCACGATCACCGGATTGGCGTAATCGCCGTTGAGGAAGGTGTCGAATACCTTGCCCGGCTTGGCGTTCTTCCACTGCGAGGAGGCGCCGGACAGCACCCAGCCGGCGGTGAGCGAGCTCATCGGCACAAAGCCGAACCCGGTGC
>DASWEU010000225.1:0-15653 GCA_036394595.1 Burkholderiales bacterium
CCTGTTCCAGCAATCGTCCAATCCGGGCGTGGCGCCGCCGCTGGATATCCGCATCCAGGGCGAAGGGCTTAGCCTGCCGAAGGGCGTTTCCGAGGACGATCTGCCCGCGAAGCCGCCGGCAGAGCGGGCAAAGGCCGACGAAAAGCCGCCGGTGGATCCAATGAAACCGCAGCCGCGCTGAGCTGATGGCCTGGGTTGCACGCATCGCCCTCGCGCTGGCGCTCGTCGCCGCCGTGGCGCTTACGGCTTCGGGCCCGGGCACGCGCTTCGAGCTCTTCTCGTACCAGATCGGTTTCGTCCTGCTGCGCACCGCCACCTACGCCGGGCTCGCCGCGGCAGTGCTGGCGATCGTCGCGCTTTGCATCCCGCGTGCGCGCGTGGGACGCGGCGCGCTTCTCGCGCTGGTTCTCGGTCTGGCGAGCGCGGCGCCGCCGCTCGAATTCCGCCGCCAGGCGGGCCTGGTGCCGCGCATCAACGACATCTCGACCGATTTCGCCAACCCGGCGTTCGCCGACGAGCAGCGCAAGGGCTATCCGGACCTCCGGCCGCTCGCGCTGACCGAGCCACCGGACAAGGTCTACGCGAAAGCGGTCGCCACCGGGCAGGCGATGGGCTGGGAGATCGCCAAGGCCGATCCGGCCGCCGGACGATTCAACGCCGTCGCCACCACGACCTGGTTCGGCTTCAAGGACGACATTGAAGTCCGCGTCAGCTCGGCGGGGCAGGGAAGCCAGGTCGACATGCGCTCAAAGTCGCGCGTCGGCAGAAGCGACATCGGCGCCAACGCGAAGCGCATCCGAACCTACTTCGAGCGCCTGAAGTGAATTCGAGCTATTCTTGAGGCCTTGGTTTCAGGAAAAAGGTTAACTCCATGAAACATAATGTGTTGTTTGCGGCCATGTTGGTCTCGGGATTGGCTATCGCACAGGCACCGGCGCAAAAGCCTGCGCCTGAAGCGCCCAAGCCCGCCGCGCCTGCGCCGACCGCGGCACCGGCGGCAGCGGCCACGCCAGCACCTGCGGCTGCGCCCGCGGCCGCTCCAGTACCTGCAGCCGTGACCGCCGAGGTGGCCAAGCCCGCCGCACCGGCGCGCAAGTCGCGGCGCAACGAGGACGCGCGTCAATGCCTCGAAAAGCCGGACAACACCGCCATCATCAAGTGCGCCGAGGAATACCTGTAGGTCCGGTCAGGCGAGCGCGGCCGCGCGGCCGCGCTGGATGTCCACGCTCCTGAGGAGCAGCAGGCCGACCACGAAGTAGACCCCGGTCGTCAGGATGCCGAGGCGATGGTTGCCGGCGAACAGCCAAGTCACCGCGCCGTAGGTCAGCGGCCCGAAGATCGAGGCGGCTTTCACCGCCAGTCCCCACAAGCCGAAGAATTCCGCCAGCCGCGCCGGTGGCGCGAGGTAACCGACCACCGCGCGGCCCGCGGCCTGCGACGATCCCATGCACAGCCCGGCGAGATTCGCCGCGACCCAGAACACTTCCTTGGTTTCGGCGAAGTACGCGATGCCCACCATGACGATCCAGCCGACCAGCGTCAGCGAGAGGGCGCGGCGGTGGCCGATGCGGTCCTGCAGGTAGCCGAAGGCGAAGGCGCCGATGGCGGCGGTGATGTTGACGACCAGGATCAGCGTGATGGTCTGCTGCGTGGTGAACTTCATCGCCTGCTCGGCGTAGATCGCGGCGAGCGAAATGACCGCGGTAATTCCCGCCTGGTAGAACACGATGCAGGCGAGAAACTGCCGCAGGTCGCGGAACTGGCGCGCATGGCGCAGCGTGTCGACGAGGCGCGTCCAGGGCGAGGCGATGTCGCGCTGCGGCAGCGCGCGCTCGCGCAGGAAGACGAAAGTCGGCAGCGCCGCGACGGCGAAAAATGCCGCGGTGATGAGCATGGTGACGGGGACAAATTCAGCGGCCCCCTTGCTCTTATTCATTTCAATAAAAACCAAACATAGTCCAAGAGCCAATAAGCCCCCCAGGTAGCCGAAACTCCAGCCCCACCCGGACACGCGCCCCATCGCCTTCGAGTCCGCCAGCTCGGGAAGAAAGGCGGCGATCAGGTTCTCGCCGGTACCGAAGAAATAATTGGACAGAATGATCAGCGCCAGCGACAGCGGCACGCTGCCAGGGCCGCAAAACCAGAGCAGCGCCGTGAACAGCACGCAGCCGAGCGTCGTCAGGAACAGCAGCTTCTTCTTCGCCGCGTGCACGTCGGCCCAGGCGCCGACCAGCGGCCCGGTGAACAGGATCAGCGCGTAGGACACCGACAGCGCGGCGGTCCAGGCGAAGGGCGCCCATGCGGCGTTGCCGGCCACCACGCCGACGAAGTAGGCGCCGAATACCGCCGTGATCACCACCGTGGTGTAGGCGGAATTGGCGAAGTCGTACATGCTCCACGCCCACACCTCACGGAATTTCACCTCGGGGGCGAGCGCCGATGCCATGCCTCATTCTAGCTTTCCCGGTATAGTCGCCCCTGCATGCAGCAAGCCGCGAAGACCGCGCAGGCCGAACGGCGCCTCGCGCTCCCCGACATCCTCGACTGGCTGGTCGAGGACAAGCTGACCGACGCCAAGACCGCCGAGACGCTGAAGAAAGAGCGCCGCTACTACAAGGGCACGCAGCACCCGCTCGCCATCGTCGCCGAGCAGAAGTGGAAGCTGCCGGGCGCACCCGGCAAGCTGCTGACCCTCGATGCGGTCACCGAGTGGCTGGCGAAGCGCGTCGGCCTCGACTACCTGCACATCGATCCGCTGAAGATCGACTTCGGCGCGGTGACCGAAGTCATGTCTTCGGCCTACGCCGCGCGCTTCCGCATCCTGCCGGTGGGCGTGAGCGGCAAGGAAGCGGTGATCGCCACCTGCGAGCCTTACGTGCGCGAGTGGGAGGCCGAGGTCGAGCGCATGATCAAGCGCGGCATCAAGCGCGTCATCGCCAACCCGCAGGACATCGAGCGCTTCCAGGTCGAGTTCTACAACCTGGCGAAGTCGATGAAGGGCGCGAAAAAGACCGCCGCCGGCGCCTCGGGCCTGTCGAACTTCGAGCAACTGGTCGAGCTCGGCAAGTCCGACCAGCAGCTCGACGCCAACGACGCGCACGTCGTACGCATCGTCGACTGGCTGTGGCAGTACGCCTTCGAGCAGCGCGCGAGCGACATCCACGTCGAGCCGCGGCGCGAGCAGGGTATCGTGCGCTTCCGCATCGACGGCGTGCTGCACCAGGTCTACCAGATCCCGGCGGCGGTGCTGGCCGCCATCACCAGCCGCATCAAGATCCTGGCGCGCATGGACGTGGTCGAAAAGCGCCGGCCGCAGGACGGCCGCATCAAGACGCGCACCGCCGACGGCCTGGAGGTCGAGCTGCGCATCTCGACCCTGCCGACGGCGTTCGGCGAGAAGATCGTGATGCGCATCTTCGACCCGGAAGTGCTGGTGCGCGACTTCAAGGAGCTTGGCTTCGCCGACGACGATTCGCGGCGCTGGCGGGAGATGACCGAGCGGCCCAACGGCATCGTGCTGGTCACCGGGCCCACCGGCTCGGGCAAGACCACCACGCTCTACTCGACGCTGAAGAGCATGGCGACGCCGGAAGTCAACGTCTGCACCATCGAGGACCCGATCGAGATGGTCGAGCCGGCGTTCAACCAGATGCAGGTGACACAGGCGATCGACCTCGGCTTCGCCGAGGGCGTGCGCGCCCTGATGCGCCAGGATCCGGACATCATCATGGTGGGCGAGATCCGCGATCTCGAGACCGCCGAGATGGCGGTGCAGTCGGCCCTCACCGGCCACCTGGTGCTCTCGACGCTGCACACCAACGACGCGCCGAGCGCGGTGGCGCGCCTGCTCGAGCTCGGCGTGCCGCCGTACCTGGTCAACGCCACGCTAAATGGCGTGATGGGGCAGCGCTTGGTGCGCACGCTGTGCTCGCACTGCAAGCAGAAGGTCGACCTGCACGGCGCCGAGAGCCTGGCGGCCTGGGACGCGCTGGTCGCGCCGTGGAAGACCAACCGCCCGGCGCACCTGTACAAGCCGGTCGGCTGCCTCGAGTGCCGCATGACGGGCTTCAGCGGCCGCATCGGCGTCTACGAAACGCTGCTCTGCACGGGCGCGATGAAGGGGCTGATCACCAAGGGCGCCGAGCTGGCGGTGCTGCGCGAGCAGGCGTTCAAGGACGGCATGAAGCCCTTGCGCCTCAGCGGTGCCATGAAGGTGGGGGCCGGCCTCACCACCATCGACGAAGTGCTCAAGGTGGCGCCGCCAGCGCGCGACGCCGCCGGGGGCTAGGGCATGTCCGACGTCCTGCTGCTGGTCGCCTTCACGGGCGTCGTCGTCTACCTGGCGATGCATCTGCTATCGCGGCGCCGCGAGCGCCAGCTGGCGGAGGCGCGCGGCGCGGCAGCGCGTTTTCGCAGCCTGACCGAGCTGTCGGCCGACTGGTTCTGGGAGACCGACGCCGCGCACCGCCTGGTCTGGCTGTCGGGCGGCGGGCCGGTGGTGACGCTGTTCGGCAACACGCCGACCTACGGCAAGCGCTTCTGGGAAATCCCGCAGATCGAGATCGATCCGCAGGCGCTACGCACGCACCACGAGCGCCTGCAGCGCGAGCAGCCGTTCTTCGACCTTGAGATTGCGCGCAGCGACGAGCGCGGCGCGCGCCAGGTGCACATCATCTCGGGCGTCTGTCTCAAGGGCGCCGATGGCCGCGTCACCGGCTATCGCGGCGTCGGGCGCGACGTCACCGGCGAGCGGCGCGTCGAGCGCGGCCTGGGCGAGGCGAAGGAGCGCCTCGAGCGCGCGCTCGAGGGCGGCAACCTCGCCGAGTGGGATATCGACGTCGAGCACGACCGCATCTACCTCGGGCGCGGCTGGGCCGGCTTTCTCGGCCAGCAGCGCAGCCCCGGGGTGCACCGCGGTCGCGACCTGATCGAGCGGGTGCACCCCGACGACCGCGCGGCGGTGATGCGAAGCTTCGTGCGCGCATTGAAGGGCACCGGCCCCTTCGTCGTCGACTATCGGGTGCGCATCGAAGCGGGCGGCTGGAAATGGCTGCACTCGGCCGGCCAGGTTACCGATCGCGATGCAAGCGGCCGCGCGCTGCGTCTGGCCGGCACTGTGGCCGACATCGACGACCGCAAGCGCGCCGAGGCGGCGCTCGCCGAGCGCGAGCAACGCTTCCGCGACGTCGCCGAGGCGGCCGGCGAGTACGTCTGGGAAACCGACCGCGAGTGGCGCTTTACCTACCTGTCGGATCGTGTCGAGGCGGTGCTTGGCTACCCGCGCGCCGACCTGCTGGGCCGCACGCCGAAGGATTTCATGCCGCTGGGCGAGCACCGCAGCGTCGACGAGTGGTTCAGCCGCCACGTCAACCCCAACCGGCCGTTCCGCGACCTGGTGCACCGCTCGATTACCCAGTCGGGCGGGGTGATCTGGCTATCGGTGAGCGCGGTGCCGATGCACGACGCCGAGGGCAACTGGGCGGGCTACCGCGGCACCGCGGCCGATGTCACGGCGCGCAAGCAGGCCGAGGCGCGCATCGAAGTGCTGACCACGCGAGACGCGCTGACCGGTCTCGCCAACGCGCAGTTGCTCGCCGAGCGCGCCGGTCAGGCGATCGTCAATGCGGCGCGCAGCCGCTCGCGCCTGGCGCTGCTCGCCATCGACCTCGACCGCTTCCGCCTGGTGAACCAGACCTTCGGCCACCCGGCGGGCGACGCGTTGCTGCGCGCCGTGGCCGAGCGCCTGCACAACGCGTTGCGGCGCGAGGACGCGCTCGGCCGCATGGGCGGCGACGATTTCGTGCTGCTGTGGAACGGGCTGCGCACCGGCGAGGAGGCGGCGATGCTGGCGAATCGGCTGCTCGCGCTGCTGGGGCGCCCGTTCAACGTCGGCGCGCACGCGGTCAACGTCGGCGCCTCGATCGGCATCGCACTCTACCCGGAGGACGGGCGCGACTACACCGAGCTGCTGAAGAATGCCGACACCGCCTTGTTCCACGCCAAGGACGCGGGCCGCGGCTGCTTCCGCTTCTACACGCCGGCGCTAGGCGCTGCCGCCGCCGGCCGGCTGAAGCTGGAAAACGAGCTGCGCGGGGCCCTGGCGCGCGGCGAACTGGTGCTGCACTGGCAGCCGGTGGTCTCCACCGGGCCGTCGCACACCCGCGGGCGCGTGGTCGGCGCCGAGGCGCTGGTGCGCTGGCAGCACCCCGAGCGCGGCCTGCTGTGGCCCGAGGATTTCCTGCCGCTCGCCGAGCAATGCGGCCTGATGCGCGCCGTGGGCGACTGGACGCTCGAGCGCGCGCTGTCGCAGGCGGGCGCCTGGCAGCGCTCGCTGCCCGGATCGCCGTGGTTCGCGATCAACGTCGCGGCCGAGGACCTGATCGAAGGCGAGTCGTTCATCCGCAAGCTGGAAAACGGCCTGAAGGCGAACGCGGTGGACGGCTCGCGCATCGAGCTGGAAATCACCGAGCGTGCGCTGCTGTCGCACGCCGAGGAGAACGTCGCCACGCTGCGGCGCATCGGCCAGCTTGGCGTGCGCTTTGCCATCGACGACTTCGGCACCGGCTACTCGAGCCTCGCCTATCTGCGCGGCCTGCCGGTCGACAAGCTGAAGATCGACCGCATGTTCCTGCGCCACATCGATTCCGACCCGGCCGACCAGGCGATCGTCGCGGCCATCGCCGGCATGGCGCGCGCGCTCGGGCTGGCGGTGGCGGCCGAAGGCGTGGAGAACGCCGCGCAGCTCGAGCGCCTGATGGCGCTAGGCTGCTCCGATTGGCAGGGGCACTACTACAGCGCGCCGCTGGATGCCGCCGCGTTCGAAAAGCTGCTCGAGCCGGCGGTCAGGGTTTCAGGGAGCGACTGAGACCCCGCGCACGCCGTTTGCCTGGATCGCCTTGGCAACCAGGCCGCTCTTCTTGATGTCGCTGGCAAACTCGCGCAGGTAGGCTGCGGCGGCTTCGCGGCCCCTGGGCACGGCGATCGATTGCTGCACGCCGGTGATCTGCCCGTCGAGCACGCGCGAGCCCGGCAGTCGCTCGGCGTCGGCTACTAGGCGCGGCTTGAGGCCGCCGAGCGCCTCGAGCTTCTGCTGCACGAAGGCGTCGTAGGAGGCGGGGATGCCTTGTACCCGCACCAGCGTCGCCTTTTTCAGATTGCGAGTCAAAAATAAATCGTAAGCAGAGCGTTCAGAGACAGCGATCCTGACCCCTGCGCGGTCGATCTCGGCAATCGTCTTGATGGGAGAGCCGGGCGGCACGAGAAAAGTGACCGGGATTTCGAGGTAGGCGTCGGTGAAGGCGATCTCGCTGGCGCGCTGCGGCTCGGCGCCGAGGAAGCCGACGTCGCAGGCGCCGCCCTTGACGCCGTCGAACAGCTTGCCCGCGGCGTCGAACTTCACATACTCGATCGGCAGGCCGATGCGTCGGGCGAGCTCGCGCCCGAGGTCGGGGGCAATGCCTTTCGGCAGCCCGTCGGGGCCGTCGCCGTTGACCAGCAGGAAGTTCTGGTAGTTGAGGCCGACGCGCAGCTTGCCCGAGGGGGCGAGGTCGGCGCGCAGCGCAGGAGAGACGGTCGGCGTCATCGTGCAACCCGTGAGGAGCAGTGAAGCGGCGCATGCTATCGCGATTCGGTTCATGTCAGTGGCCCGCGGCGTAAAACAGGTTGGTCTGGCTCTTGAGGTCGAGCGCGCGAAAGCGCGAGAACCCGGCTTCGCGCAGCAGGCGCTCGGTGCCCGCGGGCCCGAGGCAGGTGCCGAGGCCGGGCCCGCCGCGCGCCAGCGACTGCGTCATGCAATGGAAGATGCTGAAGCCGTAGAACATGGTCGCCACCGGGTTCCTGTTGTCCTCTAGGCGATCTGCCGCCTTCGGTTCGATGATGAAAAGGACGGCATCATCCTTTAATAAAGTCTTTATTTGTTGAAGCGTTTCGACCGGTGCCGCCAGATCATGGATGCAGTCGCAGATGGTGATCAGATCGAAAGTGCCTGTTGGCTTTTCTGTCGTAAAAGCGGTTCGCGATTGAGAAGCCGCCTTTGCCTTCGCAATCGACGCGGCATCGACGTCGTAACCCACGACCTCGCTGTTCGGAAATCCCTTCGCGAGAGCGATGCAGACCTGGCCCGAGCCGCAGCCGTAGTCGAGCACGCGGCCGCCGGCCTCAAGCTTCGCCACCACTTCGGGCAACGCCTTGAGCCAGTAGTCGGTGAAGCGGTATTCGTACTGGCCGCGATTGATGAGATCGAGCGCGTGAACGCAATCCGGGCCGAAGTCGCCGAAGGGCACGCCGCCCCCGGCGCGGAACGACTCGGCAACGCGCGGCGCCACGCGCATCAGGGCCGGGACCATTTCCCACATGCCGCCGACGAAGTGGTCCGAGCCCTCGGAAGCGAGGAAGTAGGCGAACTCGTCTGACAGCAGGAAAGTCTGCGCCGACGGCTCGTACTCGAGATAGCCGGCCGCGGTCATGCCCTTGAGCCATTCCTCGACATAGCGCGGATGGAGCCTTGACGCGGCGATCACCGCGTCCAGCCGCATCGGTCCCTTGCCCTGCATGGCGCGGAACAGCCCGGCTCGCGTGCCGACGTAGGCCATGCCGGCGCTCATTGCGCCCGCCATGTCGCGGAACACGTGCTCCACCGCCTGCTTCACCTTGTCCTTGTCCATTTCGGTCCCTATTGGGGAGCGCGCGTCATGCGCTCATTGGCGGTCGCCAGGCGATCCACCATGGCGTGCAGCAGCGCCGCGGTGAGTTGCAACTGGCAGTTCATGCTGACCTTCTGCAGCATCTCGGGCTCGAACTCGGCTAGCACGGTGTCGGCGATCGATTCCACGGTCGCCGAGCGCGGCATGCCGCCGGCCTTGACGTAGGCCATCTCGCCGAAAGTTTCCCCGGTCGAGATCAAGCTGAGTAGTCGCCCGCCCTTGGTCACCTTGGCCTGGCCGCTGGCAACAAAAAACAGGCTCTTGCCGGGATCACCCTCCTTGACGACGGCGGTCTGGGACGGAATTCGCGTCCAGCGCCCGGCGTGCACCAGCTCCCACATCTCGGCATCGTTCAGGCGCTCGAGCAGCGGCACCTTGCGCAGCGCCGTGAACTTGTCGCTGTCCTGGATGCCCTGCTGGTAGACCGAAAGCCGGCCGATTTTCGCGATATCAAGGGCGAGCTCGGCCCAGCTCGGGTAGCGCTCGGCGGGCTGCTTGCCCATCATCTGCAGCAGGATGCGGTCGACCTCCTTGCTCACGCCCTCGCGCAGGCTGCTGGGCGGCGCGGGCTGCTCGTTCAGGATCTTCCGGAACAGCTCCGGCAGGGTGTCCGCGGTAAAGGGGCGCTTGCCGGTGAACAGCTCGTAGAGCACGACGCCGAGCGAGAACATGTCGCTCTGGTGGCCGAGCTCCGCGCCGCTCACTTGCTCGGGGGACATGTAGTAGGGCGAGCCGACGCCCATGTCCTGCTGCAGCTGCGGATCGGTGCCGCTCTTCAGGAAGGCGGCGCCGAAGTCGGCCACCTTGATGTTGGTGCCGCTCACCACCATGATGTTGGCCGGCTTGATGTCGCGATGCACGATGCCCTGCCGGTAGGCGTAGTCGAGCGCGCCGCAGGACTTGAACGCCACCTGGATGCACTGCTCCGGGCTGAGCAGCTTTCCTGGCTGTACGTATTGCGACAGGTCGCCGCCGGGCACGTACTCCAGCGCGATATAGCCGGAGTCGCGGTTGACCGAAGCCTCGAGGATCGAGGCGATGTGCGGGTGCTGCAGCTTGCCGGCCAGCGAAGCCTCGTTCATGAACTGCGCCGTGACCGTGGCCTCGAAATCGGGCGAGGCGACCACGCTCTGGTCGAGCACCTTGAGCGCGACGTCGTTGCCCGAGAAGGTGTCGAGCGCGAGGTACACCGTGCCCGAGGCGCCCTTGCCGAGCACCTTGCGCAGCTGGAACTTGCCGATCTGGGTCAGCGCGATGGCGTCATCCCGCGGCTACTTCGGCGCCTTGGCGAGCCGCTCGTTGGCCATCGCCAGGCGGTCGACCATGGCGTGGAGCAGGGCAGTGGTGAGCTGCAGGCGGCAGTTGAGGCTGGTCTCGCCGAGCGTCTCGGCGTCGAATTCCGCCAGGACCGCCTCGGACAGCGTCTCCACCGTCGCCGAGCGCGGCATCTCGCCGGCCTTGATGTAGGCCATTTCGCCGAAGCAGGCGCCCGCGGTGAGCGAGCCGAGCAGCTTGCCTTCCTTGGTGACCTTGGCGTTGCCGCTGCCGAGGAAGAACAGGCTTTTGCCGGCCTCGCCCTCGCGCACCACCGCCGTGTCGGCGGGTACGCGCGTCCAGAGGCCGGCGCGCACCAGCTCCCAGATCTCGGCGTCGTTGAGGCGCGACAGGAGATCCACCTTCCTCAGAGCGGTGAACTTGTCGCGGGCGGAAATATCGGTCACGGCTGCTCCGCGGCAATTGTAAACTTGGCCTCGATGAACAAGCCAAGTCCGACCACGCTCGAAGGCCACGGCGTGCGCCTCGAGCCATTGACGCACTCGCACCGCGATCATCTCGCCGCCGCCGCGGCTGACGGCAAGCTGTGGGAGCTCTGGTTTACCTCGGTGCCCGGGCCCGGTGAAGAACCGGCCTATATCGCCACGGCCCTGGCCGGGCAGGAGGCGGGCGAGATGCTGCCCTGGGCGATCCGTGACCTGAAGAGCGGCGCAATCGTCGGCAGTACGCGCTATCACGACATCATTCCCGGTGCGGACCGGGTCGAGATCGGCTACACCTGGTACGCGCAGCGCTGCCAGAGGACGCACATCAACACGGCTTGCAAACTGCTTTTGTTTGGATTCGGATTCGAGAAACTCGGCTGCAAGGTTGTCGGTCTGCGCACCGACAACTTCAATTTCCGCTCGCAGAAGGCGATCGAGGCGCTGGGCGCGAAGAAGGACGGCGTCATCCGCCACCACTGGCCGCGCCGCAATGGCACGGTGCGTGACACGGTGATGTACAGTGTCCTTTCTGCCGAGTGGCCGGACGTGAAGCGCCACCTCGAGCAGCGCCTCGCCCGCCACGCCTAGGCGGGAAGTCGAGGGGCGTCAGTCAATCCTGATTCCGGCGGCCTTGATCATCGGCCACCACTTCTCGATTTCGGCTTTGTGGTGCGCGCCGAGCGCTTCCGGCGTCTGCTGCGAGCGTGGCGCGATTTCAAGCCCGAGGTCGGTGAGGCGCTGGCGGGTGGTGGCATCGGCAAGTGCCTCGACGATCGCGGCGTTGAGCCGTGCAACGGCCTCGCGCGGGGATCCCCGCGTCACCCAGGTGCCGTACCAGATGCCCATGTGGAATCCGGGCAGGCCCGCCTCGTCCACCGTCGGAATCTCCGGTGCCGCGGCGGAGCGTGCAGCGGCGGTAACGGCGTACGCGCGGATCTTGCCGTTACGCACCTGCGGCAGCGAATTCGACATCTGGTCGACCATCATGTCGAGCTGGCCGCCGAGCAGGTCCTGCATCGCCGGGGCGGTGCCCTTGTAGGGGATGATTTGCAGCCTGGCGCCGATGGCGTTCTGGAAGTACACGCCGCTGACATGCGTCGACGAGCCGGGACCGGCGCTGCCGACATTTACCTTTTCCTGGTTGGCCTTGACCCAGGCGACGAGCTCGCGCAGGTCTTTTGCCGGCACTGCCGCCTTGCTGACGACGAGCATCGGGTTGCCGCCGATCATCGCCACCGGCTCGAGGTCCTTCAGCAGGTCGTAGTTCAGCGCGTAGACCGCGCCGTTCACCACGTGCGTGCTCCAGTGGCCGATGCTCACCAGGTAGCCGTCGGGCGCGGCACGCGCGACGCGCCCGACGCCAACGCTGCCGCCGGCGCCAGTGGTGTACTCGACGATTACCGGTTGGCCGAGCGATTTGCGCATTGGCTCCGAGAGGATGCGCGCCACCACGTCCACTGGCCCGCCGGCGGCAAACGGCACCACCAGCGTGATCGGGCGGGCAGGATAGGACTGCGCCAGTCCCGTTCCCGGAACCGAAAGCAGCACTGACAGCAGGAAAACGATCCGCACGGCGGGCTAGCGCGCGACGAACGCCGCCTGCAGGCGGCCCGCCTCGAACGCCTGCGGCACTTTGCGCTCGGCCGCGTAGAGGTAGAGCGCGCTCAGGATGATGGCGTTGAGCGCGCTGCTCGCGAGCACGATGAGCACCAGCAGCGCGAGCGTCACCACGCCGCCGGCGACGCCGATGGCGATGCTTTGCGCGCTCGTCGCGAGGAGCAGCGTCACGGCGCCGCAAGGAATGACCAGCAGCACCACGGCCAGGAACGAAAGGATGCCGATGCCGACGTTGCCCACGATCGCCTCGCCCCAGGCCTTGGAAATGATCTGCGCCGAACGCTTTGCCGCGTCCACCGGACCGAGCTTCTCGACCACCAGCACCGGCACGACGAAATAGGTGGCGACTGCCCACGCGGCGCCCAGCAGCGCCGTGATGATCCTGCCGACGAAACCGACGCGCTCCTCGATCATGCGCAGCACCACGCCGACGGTGGCCGCGAGCAGCGCCCAGGACGCGATCTGCGCCAGCCGCTCGCGCGCCGCGCGCAGGCCGTCGCTCACGGTCGGGTCGCCGCCGCGAAAGCGGATCATGGCGCAGGCGATCAGCGCCGAGTTGAAAAACACGATGATGAAATAGTTGGCGAAGTAATAGAGGAACAGCAGCACCCAGAACAGCGCCTCGTTCACATGCCGGTCCGGGCTGGCGAGGCCGCTGGCGAAAATGCCGGCGGCGTAGGTGGCGAGCACCAGGAAGCAGGCGATGCCGCTCACCAACGGGAACACCAGCAGCGACTTGTCGAGCATCAGCACGCGCCCGCTTTGCATGGCGAGCGCCCAGCCGTTCGCGATCCGACCGGCCTTCACCGGGATGACATTCCCGGCAGCGGCGAGCGTCGCCCCGGTGTTTGCACTGAAGCCGCAGCGGATGCAGGTGAACACATCCTCGGGCATCAGATTGCTACACTTCGGGCAGCGCTTCATTTTCATGGCGTCATTGCCTCCGCAGTTCCCCGCAGCCCGGCGCGTTCCGCGGCGCGGCGCGCAGATCCGCCGCGCTTTGCTTCGTCGGCGAACTGCCGCAGGTAGGCCGCCCCGGACTCGCGCCCCTTGGGAAAACCGATGGCGAGGTGCTCGACGCCCCAACGGCCATCGAGCACTCGCGAGCCAGGCAACCGGTCCGACATCTCGAAGAGGATAGCCTTGTTGGTCGCGTAGGCGTCCACCTCACGCCGAGACAGCATCTCGATGGCGCTGACGACGGTGGCAGAAGGAACCAGCGTGGCGTTTTTCAGCTGGCGCGAAAGCGAACTCTGCGAAGTGCTGCCCTGCGTGACGCCGACGCGGATGCCGGCGCGGTCGACGTCGCCGATTGCCGTCACCGGCGAGCCGGGCAGGACCAGATAGCCGAGCTCGAGATCGAGCAGCGGCGCGGTGAAATCCACCAGCATCGCGCGCGCCGCGGTGGCGTTGGTGACGGTGAAATCCACGCGCCCATCCTTCATCGCGTCTACCACATCCGAGACGCGGGGAAATTCCACCGCCTCGAAGGGCACGCCGAGGCGCTGCGCCAGCTCCCGCCCCAGCTCATAGGTGACGCCCCGCGGCTCGCGCGTCCCTGCGTCGCGCACCATGGAGGTCGGGCTGCCCAGGTAGACGCCGACGCGCAGCTTGCCCGTCGGCGCAAGGACTTGCCGCGTTTCCTGGTCTGGGGCGGGGGTCGATGCGCACCCGGCAAGCGCCAGCCCGGCCGCCGCCAGCATCGCGATCAACACCCGCCACGGCGTCATGGAACTCATTCTTCCTGGGCCGCGTAAAGCGCCGCGGCATCGGCAACGCTGACCTGCCGCTCGTCCCGGGAGATTATTTCCACCGCGTCGCCAGCGGCGAGCTCGCCTTCTCGCAGCACCGCAAGGTAGAAGCCGCTGCGGCCGCTGCGCAGGAACCGCTTGACCATGTCAGGCCGACCGAAGCGGATACCGAGCTTGTAGCAGGGCATGCGCGGCTGCGTCACCACGAATTCGGCGGAGCCCGCGCGTAGCCGGTCGCCGAGGCGCACCGTGTCCTCGAGCAGGCCCTCGGTGGTCAGATTCTCGCCAAACGCGCCCCAGGGAAACTCGAGATCGGGCATCTCCCCGCGCCAGGCCGGGTAGTGCTCGGAAGGATAGGCATAGACTGCCTTGTCGCGACCGCCATGCACTGCGAGATCGGATTGCCGGTCACCCTCGAGATTTTCGCGATCAACCCGCACGCGGCCCGGCACGGGCGACTTGAAGATCGACGTCCTCACCCGCCGGCCACGCCACTCGACTTCGCGCGGCTGTCCGACGTTGACCGATACGATCTTCAATTGGGCAACTCGACGGAGTCGCCGAGACCGGCAAAGACATATTGCTCGCCGAAAACTTCCCTCAGCGCTGCGAACGCGGGTTCGCCGGTGCAATGTCCCGGAGCGATTTTTTGCACCTGCCATTCATCCCGCAGGGCGGCGGCGACGCGCCGGATTTCCGGCTCCTTGGTCAGCACGAGGTGCAGGCCGCCAAAGATGCAGAAAATGCGCTTCTCGACCTGCTGCGCTGCCGCGAGGATCTTTTCTATTCCAGGGTGGGAGCAGCCCGCGACCACCACCAGACCTTGCGACGTACGCAGACCGAGCGAAATCTCGCGCATTTCGCGAGTGCCGGGGACTTCGGACACCACGGGGATCAGGAACACGCCGGGAGAGACCTCGGTGGTCTCCTTGACCCAGACGAATTTGGCATCGGGCCACGGACTGCCGTGGCGGATGGCCTGCGGCGGTTTCCCGTCGTAGTACTGCATGTAACTCGGGAGCGTGTGGCATCGGGGATAGAACATTCCGGGCAGCGTCGAACCGAACACGCCATAGGTCTCCTCAGGCGTGTGGATCGTCAGCGAAGAGTTGACCTGCAGAACGTGATTGAGACCGCTAGTGTGGTCGCCGTGCCGGTGGGAGATGACCGCGAAATCGAGGGCTTGAAATTCCACGGCGAGGGTCGCTGTGTTGTCCGCGAAGGTACGGGCGCTGTTACCAGTATCAAACAGAATGCGCTTGCCGCCGAACTCGATCAGCGCGGCGAAGCCCCACTCCTTTATAAGCTGCGAAGGCTTGCCAAACGAGTCATGTAGGATCGTAATCCGGTTCACTAGAGCGGAATGGCGAGCAGGGTGTCGAAGCGGCGCGAGTCGCAAACCACCACGCGCTCCTCGAAGAGCGGCTGCGGCGAGAGGACGATGCGGTCGAGATAGCGTCCGCTGGCGAACAGCAGGCTGCTGCCGTCCTGCATGATGCGGACGACGAGGAAATTGGATGTCGAATGAACAATGGCCTTACTTTTTTCTTCAATCAGAACCGACGAAACCATGTGCCGGTAGCTTTGTGGCTCATAGATGTTGGCGTGGCGCAGCGAGGCGATGCGGTCGCGCAACATGCCGCGGCCTTCGGCATAAAGCACCGCAACCGGCAGTCCGCGCTCCTCGTTCTCGGCCGTGGCGATGCGGTACACACCGTTCTCGGTGAAGAAATTCGGCCACTCCTCGAGCCGGTCGTCGTCGAGGGCATGCGCATAGCGCGCATGGAGGTTTTCAATTTCCTTCACAAACCCATGTGGCTGCG
>DASWEU010000226.1:0-7668 GCA_036394595.1 Burkholderiales bacterium
AACGAGCGCGTGGTCTAGGTGGCGGTAACCCCGATTCGCTGGCGGGGCAACCGCCTGGATCTGCTGGATCAGCGATTGCTTCCTGAGCAAGTCGTTTATGTGACATGCCGCTCGGCCGCTCAGGTGGCAAAGGCGATCAAGGACATGGTCGTTCGCGGCGCTCCGGCGATCGGCTGCGCCGCGGCCTTCGGGGTTGTTCTTTCAGGAAAATCCGGCAAGACTTTTGACGTATTGAGAAGCAGCCGGCCCACTGCCATCAATCTCTTCTGGGCCCTGGATCGAATGAAGAAGGCCCGCGATCTCGAAGAGGAAGCGCTTTCCATCTACGAGGAAGATCTCGCGGCCAACCGGGCCATGGGCAAGCTCGGCGCAAGACTGATCCCGAAGCGCGCGCGGGTCATGACCTATTGCAACACCGGGGCGCTGGCGACTGCCGGTCATGGAACGGCTCTCGGGATCATTCGTTCTTCGAAGCAAAAGAAAATTTCGGTAATTGCCTGTGAAACCCGCCCCTATTTGCAGGGTGCCCGTCTCACGGCCTGGGAATGCGTGCAGGAGGGCATTCCCTGCACGCTGGTCACCGACAACATGGCCGGGCACCTGATGAGCCGCGGCGAGGTGGACGTGGTGGTGGTGGGCGCGGACCGCATTGCTGCAAACGGCGACGTGGCCAACAAGATCGGGACTTACCCTTTGGCCGTCCTGGCTAGACGGCACGGAATCCCGTTCTACGTCGCGGCGCCGCTTTCGACTTTCGATCCGACGGCCCGCAACGGCTCGCGCATCCCGATCGAGGAGCGCGCTCCCGACGAGGTCACCGGATATCGCGGCATGCGCTGGGCGCCCAAGGGCGTGCGGGTGCGCAATCCGGCCTTCGACGTCACGCCCGCGGAGCTGATCTCCGCGATCATCTGCGAGAAAGCGGTTATCCGGAAGCCCAGCCGAAAGAAGCTAAAAGCCCTGACAGCCGCGGCGAATCGGAAAAGCGGGATGCGCCGGATTCCAGATTGAGTTTGGTGCTGTCACGGACAGCTCCATTTCTTCCTTCAGCGCAGACGCCGGCAGGCGTTCGATGGCCTTCGGGCCGAGAAGAATCACCAGCCATTTCGCGGCCGATTCGAGACGCCAGTCCTGGGCGCGGGTCAGCGGCAGGAGAGCATCGATGTCCAGGGGCGAGACCTTTTGCGCGCAAAACACCTTCGCCGTTCCTTCGAAGGAAGGCCGCCATCCCGGCGAAACGATGGCATGGCCGAACCAGGTCCATTCAAGCCCGGCCTCCAGCGCACGGCACAGCGCTTGCGATCGAGGCGCCGGATAGGCCTGGCAGGCGAAATCCCGGCTGAGCATTTTCGTCTCGGCGAGCGCGATCGCCGGAAGCAGCAATAGCAGCGCCAATCCCGGCGCCCTCATTCCCTGATTTCGACCGGGGCGTAAGGGGCGACCCGGTCGAACAGCTCGACGATGTCGCGGTTGCGCATGCGGATGCAGCCGATGGAGCCGGGCCTGCCCATCTGCGCCGTGTCGGGCGAGCCGTGGATGTAGATATAGCGGCGCATGGTGTCGACGTCGCCCAGCCGGTTCTTGCCGACCTCGCAGCCGGAGAGCCACAAAAGCCGCGTCAGCATCCAATCACGGTTGGGCTCTTTATTCTGAAGTTCCGGAGTCCAGATTTCTCCGGTGGGTCGACGGCGCACAAACACGGTGTTGACCGGTTGGCCCGCGCCGATCCTGGCGCGAACGATATGCTGGCCGCGCGGCGTGCAGAAGCTGCCGTTTTTCTCGCCCGGCCCGTTCTTGGCGGTGGAGACGGAATAGGTTCTGCCGCCGAAGGACAACTCCTGTCGCTTGATGTCGATGACGATCATCGCTTTGCGGCGAAAAAGGCGCTCAGGAGCTTTCCGCACTCCTCGGCCAGAACGCCGCCCTGCATCGAAACATTGTTTTTCAGCACCGTCTTTTTCGGATCCGTCGCCCCAAAGATGCAGCGGGCGACGCGCGCATGGAACATGGCTCCAATGCACATGTCGCAGGGCTCGAGGGTGACGTAAAGCGTCGAGTCCGTGAGTCGGTAGTTCTTTTTTCCAAGAGAAGCATTTCTCAGTGCTTGAATTTCGGCGTGCGCGGTCGGATCCGACGACGCAATAGGCCGATTCCACCCCTCGCCGACAACGTCTCCCCCCATCACCAGCACGGCGCCAACAGGCACCTCGCCCTCCTCCTGTGCCTTGCGCGCGAGTTCGAGGGCGCGATGCATGAACCGCTGGTCGTCCGCGCCCATCGCCTAGGCGTCGGACTTCGGGCGGTGCACGGTGCTGTAGTGCGGCTGCGTCAGCACCTCCGGCTTCATGATGGCGTCGAGCTCCTCCTTCGTCATCAGGTTCTTTTCCAGCACCAGGTCGTAGACGCGCTTGCCCTCGGCGAGCGCCTCCTGGGCGATCTCGCTCGAGCGTGCGTAGCCGAGGTAGGGCGTGAGCGCGGTCACCAGCGCCGTCGACTCGTCCACCAGCCAGCGGGCGCGCTCCACATTGGCGGTAATGCCGCGCACGCAGCGCTCGCCCAGCGTGCGGCAGGCGGCCGCCAGATGCGCGATGCTCTTGAACAGGCTGTGCGCGATCACCGGCTCGAAGGCGTTGAGCTGCAACTGCCCCGCCTCCGCGGCCATCGTCACCGTGATGTCGTTGCCGATGACCTCGAAGGCCACCTGGTTCACCACCTCGGGGATCACCGGGTTCACCTTGCCTGGCATGATCGACGAGCCGGCCTGCATCGGCGGCAGGTTGATCTCGCCGATCCCCGCGCGCGGGCCCGAGGACAGCAGGCGCAGGTCGTTGCACACCTTGGAGAGCTTCACCGCGACGCGCTTGAGCACCCCGGAGAGCTGGACGAAGGCGCCGGCGTCCTGCGTCGCCTCGACCAGGTTGGGCGAGACCAGCAGCACGAACCCGGTGATGCTGGAGAGCGCGTTGGTGACGCGCGCGGCGTATTCGGGGTGGGTGTTGATGCCGGTGCCGATGGCGGTGGCGCCGAGGTTGATCTCGCGCGCGAGGCCACCCGCTTCGGCGACGCGGCTCTCGTCCTCCTGCAGCATCACCGCGTAGGTGGAGAATTCCTGGCCGAGCGTCATCGGCACGGCGTCCTGCAGCTGGGTGCGACCGATCTTCAGCACCTTGGAGAACTCGGTCGCTTTCAGTTCAAATTCTTTTCTTAAAAAAGACATTTCGTTCAACAAGCGACGAATGCCGAACTGCAGCGCGAGCTTGACCGCGGTCGGGTAGACGTCGTTGGTGCTCTGCGAGAGGTTGACGTGGTCGAGCGGATGCAGGCGCGCGTAGTCGCCCTTGCGCGCGCCGAGGTGCTCGAGCGCCCGGTTGGCGATGACCTCGTTGGCGTTCATGTTGGTCGAGGTACCGGCGCCGCCCTGGATCACGTCGACCACGAACTCCTCCAGCAGGGCGCCCTGCCGGATCTCCTCGCAGGCGAGCACGATGGCCTCTGCGCGCTCGCCATCGAGCAGGCCGAGGTCGCGGTTGGTGAGCGCGGCGGCCTGCTTGACGCAGGCGAGTGCCGCGATCAGGTCGGGGTAGATCGAGATCGCCGTGCCGGTGATGGGAAAGTTTTCCAGCGCTCGCAGGGTGTGCACGCCGTAATAGGCCTCGGCCGGCACCTGGCGGTCGCCAAGGAGGTCGTGCTCGACCCGGAAAGACTGTTTCATCCCTACTCCCACTCGATGGTGGCGGGCGGCTTGGAGGAGACGTCGTAGGTGACGCGGTTGATGCCGCGCACCTCGTTGATGATGCGGCTGGACACGCGTGCCAGCAACTCGTGCGGCAGCGGCGCCCAGTCGGCGGTCATGAAGTCAGTGGTCTGCACCGCGCGCAGCGCCACCACGTTCTCGTAGGTGCGGCCGTCGCCCATCACGCCCACCGAGCGCACCGGCAGGAACACGGCGAAGGCCTGCGCGGTCTTGTCATACCAGCCGGCCTTGCGCAATTCCTGGATGAAGATGTGATCTGCTTTTTGAAGTAATTCAATATTTCTTTTTTCTACAGAGCCGAGAATGCGAACCCCAAGTCCCGGTCCGGGGAACGGGTGGCGATCGACCATGTCGCGCGGCAGGCCCAGGGCGAGGCCGAGCTCGCGCACCTCGTCCTTGAAGAGTTCCCGCAGCGGTTCGAGCAGCTTGAGATGCAGCGATTTCGGTAGCCCGCCGACGTTGTGATGGGACTTGATGGTCTTCGCCTTCTTGGTCTTGGCACCTGCCGATTCAATGACGTCGGGATAGATGGTGCCTTGGGCAAGCCACTTTGCTCCTTTCAGCCTCTTTGCTTCCTGCTGAAAAACATCAACGAAAAGCTTCCCAATGATCTTGCGCTTCTTCTCCGGATCGGCCACGCCGCGTAGCGCGGCAAGGAACTTCTTCGATGCGTCGACATGCACGACCTTCAGATTCATGTGCCGAGCGAACGTATCCATCACCTGCTCCGCCTCTTTCAGCCGCAGCAGGCCGTGGTCGACGAAAACGCAGGTGAGCTGCATGCCGATCGCCTTGTGGATCAGTGCTGCGGCGACCGAGGAATCGACTCCCCCCGAAAGACCCAGAATGACTTCTTCATTTTTTACTTGTTGTTTTATCTCTTGAACGGCTTGGGAAACAAAGCCCGGCATCGTCCAGTCGCCGCTACAGCCGCAGATGTCTCGCACGAAGCGATGCAGGATCTTCGTGCCCTGCTTCGTGTGCGTCACCTCGGGGTGGAACTGCACGGCGTAGAAGCGCCGCGCCTCGTCGGCCATGGCGGCGATCGGGGTGGCCTCGTTGGAGGCCATGACGCTGAAGCCCGGCGGCAGCTTGACCACCTTGTCGCCGTGGCTCATCCACACCTTGAGCAGGCCGTGGCCCTCGGGGTTGCGCAGGTCCTCGATGCCGTCGAGCAGCCGGGTGTGGCCGCGCGCCCGTACTTCGGCGTAGCCGAATTCGCGCACCTTCCCCGCTGCCACTTTTCCGCCGAGCTGCTGTGCCATGGTCTGCATGCCGTAGCAGATGCCGAGCACCGGCACGCCGGCCTCGAGCGCAGCGCGCGGCGCCTTGCCGGCGCCGCGGTCGTAGGCCGAGAGGTGGCTGCCCGAGAGGATGATGCCTTGCGCGCCGAAGCCGCGCACGAAGGCGTCGCTCACGTCCCAGGGATGAATCTCGCAGTAGACCCGGGCTTCCCTGACACGGCGCGCGATGAGCTGGGTGTACTGCGCGCCGAAATCCAAAATCAGAATCTTTTGCCTATTCGACCCGGTAATTCGGGGCCTCCTTCACGATCTGCACGTCGTGCACGTGGGATTCGCGCATGCCGGCCGAAGTGATTTCGACGAACTGGCTGGTAGTGCGCAGCGCCTCGATGGTGGGGCAGCCGGTGTAGCCCATGCTGGCGCGCACGCCGCCCACCAGTTGCTCGATCACCCGCACCACGCTGCCCTTGTACGGCACGCGCCCCTCGACGCCCTCGGGCACGAGCTTGTCGATATTCATCTCCGCATCCTGGAAGTAGCGGTCGGCGGCGCCTTTCTGCATGGCGCCGAGCGAGCCCATGCCGCGGTAGGCCTTGTAGGAGCGGCCCTGGAACAGCTCGATCTCGCCGGGCGACTCCTCGGTGCCGGCGAAGAGCGAGCCGAGCATCACGGCGTGCGCCCCGGCGCCGAGCGCCTTGGCGATGTCTCCGGAATAGCGCACGCCACCGTCGGCGATCAGCGGCACGCCGCTCTTCGCGAGCGCCTCGGCGACGCTGCGGATGGCGGTGATCTGCGGCACGCCCACGCCGGCGACGATGCGCGTGGTGCAAATCGAGCCCGGCCCGATACCCACCTTGACGCCATCGGCGCCGTGGTCGACCAGCGCGCGCGCGCCATCGCCGGTGCCGATGTTGCCGCCGATCACCTCGAGCTTGGGGTAGCGCTTCTTGATCCATTTGACGCGATCGAGCACGCCCTGGGCGTGACCGTGCGCGGTATCGACCACCAGCACGTCGACGCCCGCCTCGGCCAGCGCGGCGACGCGCTGGTCGGTATCGTCGCCGACGCCGACCGCGGCGCCGACGCGCAGCTTGCCGTGCGCGTCCTTGCAGGCGCTGGGATGCTCGGTCGCTTTGAGAATGTCCTGCACCGTGACCAGGCCCATGAGGCGGAATGCGCCGTCCACTACCAGGACGCGCTCGAGGCGGTGCTGGTGCATAAGCGCCATGGCCTCGGCGCGGCTGGCGCCTTCGCGCACCGTCACCAGCCGTTTGCGCGGCGTCATGATCGCCTTCACCGGCTGGCTGAGGCGCGTCTCGAAGCGCAGGTCGCGGTTGGTGACGATGCCGACCACGCGGCCGTTCTTCAGCACCGGGAAGCCGGAAATCTTGTGCTGCTTCTGCAGCGCGATCACCTGGCGCACCGTCATCTCCGGCGCGATGGTCATCGGATCGCGCAGCACGCCGGACTCGAATCGCTTGACCTTCGACACTTCGGCCGCCTGCGCCTCCGGGCGCATGTTCTTGTGCACGATGCCGATGCCGCCCTCCTGCGCCAGCGCGATGGCGAGGCGCGCCTCGGTGACCGTGTCCATGGCCGCCGAAACGACCGGGATGTTCAGCTCGAGCTTGCGGGTGAGGCGGGTCTTGAGGGAGACCTGGCGCGGCAGGACGCGCGAGAGGGCGGGAAGGAGGAGAACATCGTCGAAGGTCAGCGCCTTCTGGATCGACCGCATGCTTTCTTCTCGCAAAGCAGCATTATACGCGAGTGTCGTTTGACGCGAAAATCGAAAGCCGCTACTGTCATCCGCTCTCCCGCCCGCGCGTTGATCCCTCCATGAAAAAGCTCGCTGTCGTGGCCCTCGCCCTGGCGCTCGCTGTTCCCGCCTTCGCGCAGCAGTACAAGTGGATCGACCAGGACGGCAAGGTGCGCTACGGCGACCTGCCCCCGGCCGGCGTCAAGGCGACGCCGCTCAAGCCGCCCTCCGGCCCCGCCGCGCCGGCTTCGGCACCGGCGGCTGCGCAGAAGAAAGGCGAAAAAGCGCTGACGCCGGAACAGGCATTCCAGAAGCGCCAGAAAGACCGCGAGGAAGCGGACCAGAAGGCCGAGAAAGAGCGCGCCGAGTCGGGGGTCAAGCGCGCGAACTGCGACAGCGCCCAGGCCGCCCTGCGCCAGCTGCAGAGCGGCGCCCGGATGAACACGATGAATGCTGCCGGCGAACGCATCGTGATGGAAGATTCCCAGCGCGCCAGCGAAATGGCGCGCGCCCAAAAAGCCGTGACCGAGTGGTGCAACTAGCCTAGCGCCGTCGCGCGGCGCGCCGTCGCCGAGCCTCCTTCGGTTCGAGGGCCAGGGCGCGGTAGAGTTCCACCCGGTCGCCATCGGCGAGCGGCTTGTCGAGGCTCACGACCCGCCCGAAGATCCCCACCTTGCCGTCCACCGGCAGCCCGGCTGCCGCAAGCGCATCCGCCACCCGGCTGCCCGCCGGCAGGCGCAGCGTCCGCGCTTCTGCCGCGCCCGGCCGCGCGCACACCACCTCAACCCTTATAGATTTCATCGGCACGCCGGCTGAAGGCGTCGACCATGGTGTCGGCGATTTTCGCAAACAGCGGCTCGAGCAGCTTGCCGGCGGCGCGGCTCGAGAATTCGTACTCGAGCGAAAACTCGATG
>DASWEU010000227.1:0-12752 GCA_036394595.1 Burkholderiales bacterium
CATCGCCATCGCGCCGACCGCCACCATCGCCAACATCATCGGCGTGTCGGCCTCGCTCGAGCCGACCTACCAGAACCTCTACGTGAAGTCGAACCTGTCGGGCGAATTCACCGTCGCCAACGAATACCTGGTGTCGGACCTGAAGCGCGCCGGATTGTGGGACGAGGTGATGATCTCGGACCTCAAGTACTTCGACGGCAACCTCGCGCGCATCGACCGGGTGCCGGCCGAGCTGCGCCGCCTCTATGCGACCGCCTTCGAAGTCGAACCGAAGTGGCTCGTCGAAGCCGGCGCGCGCCGCCAGAAGTGGATCGACCAGTCGCAGTCGCTCAACATCTACATCGGGGGCGCCTCGGGCAAGACGCTCGACGAGACCTACAGGCTGGCCTGGATCCGCGGGCTCAAGACCACGTACTACCTGCGCTCCATGGGCGCGACGCACGCCGAGAAATCGACCAGTAAGGCCGGCGCGCTCAATGCGGTGCCCTCGGGCCAGGCCGACACCACCGCTGCGGCCGATGCCAAGGCCTGCGCCATCGACAACCCCGAATGCGAGGCATGCCAATGACCCGCAAGGCTTGCCGGGCATGCTGAATTTCGAGGAAGAAACGAAGCCCGGCCCCGCGCTCGCCGCGGTGCTCACGTCACCCGCCGCCAGCTTTGTCCCGAGCGCGCCGGCCCCCGCGAACAACGGGCGCTACGACGCCGGCAATCCGTTCCGGCGCGTCAGCGTCGAGGACAAGCGGGTCATCAATTCCAAGGCCGACGTCAACCAGCTGGTGCCGTTCAAGTACAAGTGGGCCTGGGAGAAGTACATCGCCGCCTGCGCCAACCACTGGATGCCGCAGGAAATCAACATGAGCCGCGACATCGCGCTGTGGAAGGATCCGAACGGCCTCACCGAGGACGAGCGGCGCCTGATCAAGCGCAACCTCGGCTTTTTCGTCACCGCCGACTCGCTGGCCGCCAATAACATCGTGCTGGGCACCTACCGGCACATCACCGCCCCCGAGTGCCGCCAGTACCTGCTGCGCCAGGCCTTCGAGGAGGCGATCCACACCCATGCCTACCAGTACATCGTCGAGAGCCTCGATCTTGACGCCGGCGAGGTATTCAACGCCTACCACGAGATCGACTCGATCCGCGACAAGGACGAGTTCCTGGTGCCGTTCATCGACACCCTGACCGACCCGCACTTCAAGACCGGCACGCCGGAGACCGACCAGCAGCTCCTGAAGAGCCTGATCGTGTTCTCCTGCCTGATGGAGGGCCTGTTCTTCTACGTCGGCTTCGCCCAGATCCTGGCGCTCGGCCGGCAGAACAAGATGACCGGCGCCGCCGAGCAGTACATGTACATCCTGCGCGACGAGTCGATGCACTGCAATTTCGGCATCGACATGGTCAACCAGATCAAGCTGGAGAACCCGCACCTGTGGACGCCGCAGTTCCGCGAGGAGCTACAGGCCGTGTTCCAGCGCGCCGTCGAGCTCGAATACCGCTACGCCGAGGACACCATGCCGCGCGGCGTGCTCGGCCTCAACGCGCCGATGTTCAAGGAGTACCTGCGCTTCATCGCCAACCGCCGCTGCCAGCAGATCGGACTCGAGACGCTCTACCCGGGGGCCAGCAATCCGTTCCCGTGGATGAGCGAGATGATCGACCTGAAGAAGGAACGCAACTTCTTCGAGACGCGCGTCATCGAGTACCAGACCGGCGGCGCGCTGAGCTGGGACTGACCATGGCCGAGGGATGGGACGACATGCATAAAGTGACGGCGTGCAAGGCGGAAGAGGACTACAAGCTGTGGCTGCGCTTCGAAGACGGCCTCGAAGGCAGCGTGTTCCTCGGCAACTTGCTCGAGATCGGCGCCTTCCAGCTGTGGCGCGATGTGCGCGAATTCGAGAAAGTGAGCGTCGATCCCGAGACCGCCACCGTCACCTGGGAGGGCGGCATCCGTCTCGACCCTGATATCCTGTATCACGACGTCGCTTCACGCGCCAACCCCATTCAGCATGCCGGCGGGGAGAATCCGCCGGCGGTTGGATAGTCCGGAGTTTTTCATCCGGGCTTTTGCAGTTCAATAACCTTGAAGGAGACTCAGCATGGCGAAGAAAAAAGCGAAAAAAGGCGGCAAGAAAAAGAAGAAGAAGAAAGCATCAAAGAAGAAGAAAAAGAAGTCGCAACGAAAAGCTGGTAAGAAAAAGGCGGCAGGCAAAAAAAAGAAGAAAGCAAGCAAAGCCGCCAGACCCAAGGCCAGCCCTGCGAAATCGATGGCGATCAGCCCCACGGCTGCCCCGTCGACCGCCGCGACCTCCGGCGCGAGAACCGCGCTGAATCCGGCGGCCGCATGGCCGTTCCCCACCGGGTCCCGGCCGTAACCGGGATCACGAAGGGAGCGCGGTAGGGGGCGCAAGCCCCCTGCCAGGCCCTCGAAGCTCAGCGGACCGGCTTGGTCAATCGGCCGAAGACTGAAGACCTAGGCCGGTCCGCGAGGCTTCCCTTCAAGCCTTCATTTTACCGGGCGCAGGTGCAGTGGAGAATCTGAAAAAGGCTAGCGGAAACAATGATTTCGCGATGCAGCAGGAAGGTCGCGCGAGGAGAGGAGAAGTTATTGACAGCATAGGAATATGTACCTATGATGCCGTTCGCTGCACCGCAGCAAGAAGCACCTCACCTAGGTCCGCTGGTGGACCTGCTGGCAACCCTGCCGGCCCGGTCCGTTTCCCCCGCCGAAGCACCCCCTGAAAGCTCAACTAATCCGGCGCGGGCGCGGTCTAACGAGGCAAGGAGACTGGCTATGCTGAGCGCTACTTTACGAAGTACCCGGTACACCGCCGCCTTCGGGCGCGCCTTCATCGCCGCGCGCAACATCCTCGCCCTGGTCGGGCTGGCCGCCCTGTGCGGCTTGCTGCTGCCGCAGCAGCGCGACGGACTGACCAGGAGCCTCGCTTTCGTCGGCGACCCCTTCAGCGCGCCGGCGACGGTTTCTGAAGGGCCGATCCAGGCGGGCGCCGGCGAGACGCCGCTCGAGCGCGAGCAGCGCGCGGTCACCGAGTTCATCGCCAAGCGCTACCGCGTGTCGGATGCCGCGGTGGCCGGCTTCGTGTCCACCGCCTACCGGGCGGGGGCCGAGCAATCGCTCGATCCGCTGCTGATCCTCGCCGTGATGGCGGTGGAGTCGCGCTACAACCCGGTGGCCGAGAGCACCATGGGCGCCAAGGGCCTGATGCAGGTGATTCCGAAGTTCCATCTGGAAAAGCTGATGGACCACGGCGGCGAGCACGCGCTGTTCGAGCCCGACGTGAATATCGCAGTCGGCGCCCAGATCCTGCGCGAATACCTGCGCCGCTTCGGCGACACCGAGACCGCTCTGCAGATGTACGCCGGCGCCTTCGATGAGCCGAATTCCCAGTACGCCAGCAAGGTGTTCGCCGAGAAGGCACGCCTCGAAGTCCTGCGCCACAAGGCGCGCAAACAGTCCACCTAGCGCGCGAAGCGCGCGATTCTTTCCACCGCTTCGGCGAGTACCGGCAACGCCTGCGTGTAGGCGAAGCGCACGCACTGCGCCGTCCCGTGCGCGCCGAAATCGACGCCGGGTGTGGTGGCCACCGCCTCCCGCTCCAGCAGCCCGCGCGTGAACCCGCGCGCGTCGCGGCCGCAATCGGCATAGACGTAGAACGCGCCGTGCGGTTCGGCGGGAACGGCCAGCCCGGCGCGCCGCAGCGCCGGAACCAGGAAGTCCCGCCTGGTTGCGAATTCGCTTCTCCTTGCCTCCAGGATCGCGATGCTTTCAGGGACAAAAGCGGCCAGCGCAGCGTGCTGCGCGGCCGACGGCGCCGAGATGTACAGGTGCTGCGCCAGCTTCTCGAAGCCGCGCACGGCACCCGGCGCCAGCACGGTCCAGCCCAGGCGCCAGCCGGTCATGCAGAAGTACTTCGAGAAGCTGTTGATGATCACCACCTCGCCGGGCAGGCCGGCCGCGCTCCAGGGTTCGGCGCCGTAGGTCAGTCCCTGGTAGATCTCGTCGACCATCAGGACGCCGCTGCGTTCGGCGACAAAACCGGCGATCTTCTGTAACTCGGATTTTTCGATCAAGGTACCAGTGGGATTCGACGGCGATCCCAGCAGCAGTCCCTTGGTACGCGGGCCCCAGGCGGCGCGCACCATCTCCAGCGTCGGCTGGTAGCCGCTCGCCGGCGAAAGCGCGAGCGGCCGCGCCACGCCCTCGAAGGCGCGCACGAAGTGGCGGTAGCCCGGGTAACCCGGATCGGGCACCAGGATTTCGTCGCCGGGATCGACATACAGCGCGCAGGCGGTGAGCAGGGCGCCCGAAGCGCCCGGGGTGATCGCGATGCGCGACGCCGGGATCGTGGTGGAAAAGCGGGCGGCGTAGTGCCCGGCGATCGCTTCGCGCAGGGCGTGCAGGCCGAGCGTCGGGGTGTAGGCGGTGAGGCCGTCGCGCAGCGCGCGTACGCCTGCATCGACCACCGGGGCGGGCGCGGTGAAATCCGGCTCGCCGATTTCCATGTGCAGCACGCGCCGGCCCGCCGCCTCGAGCTCGTGCGCGCGCGCGAGCACGTCCATCACCTCGAAAGGCTGGATTTCCGATGCGCGGCGTGCCGTCAGGGGCATGCGATAAAATCCACCGGTGGATGAGCTCCTGCGGAAGAACGCCCTCGATTATCACCGGCGCGGCGCGCCGGGCAAGATCTCGATCCTCCCCACCAAGCAGCTCACCAACCAGCGCGACCTGGCACTCGCCTATTCGCCTGGTGTCGCCGCCGCCTGCGAGGAGATCGTGCGCGACCCGGCCAGCGCGGCGCTCTACACCGCGCGCGCCAACCTGGTGGCGGTGGTGACCAACGGCACCGCGGTGCTCGGCCTGGGCGCCATCGGCCCGCTCGCCGCCAAGCCGGTGATGGAAGGCAAGAGCGTGCTGTTCAAGAAGTTCGCCGGCATCGACTGCTTCGACATCGAGCTCGACGAGCGCGACCCCGACAGGCTGGTGGCGATCGTCGCCGCGCTCGAGCCGACTTTCGGCGCCATCAACCTCGAGGACATCAAGGCGCCGGAATGCTTCGTCATCGAGCGCGCGCTGCGCAAGAAGATGAAGATCCCGGTGTTCCACGACGACCAGCACGGCACCGCAATCACCGTGGGCGCCGCGGTGATGAACGGCCTGAAAGTCGTCGCGAAGAACATCCAGGACGTGAAGATGGTGGTTTCCGGCGCGGGCGCGGCGGCGCTCGCCTGCCTCGACCTGCTGGTGAAGATGGGTCTCGCGCCCGCCCACATCACCGTCACCGACATCAAGGGCGTGGTGTACAAAGGCCGGCGCGAGGAGATGGACCCGGACAAGGAGCGCTACGCGGTGCAGACCAAGGCGCGCACGCTCGACGAGGTGATCGCCGGCGCCGACGTCTTCCTCGGCCTGTCGGCGGGCGGCGTGCTCAAGGCCTCGATGGTGAAGAAGATGGCCGAGCGGCCGCTGATCCTGGCGCTCGCCAATCCGGATCCCGAAATCCTGCCCGAGCTCGCCCGGGAGGCGCGTCCCGACTGCGTCATCGCCACCGGCCGCTCGGACTATCCGAACCAGGTGAACAACGTGCTCTGTTTTCCCTTCGTCTTCCGCGGCGCGCTCGACGTCGGCGCCACCACCATCAACACCGAGATGGAGCTGGCGGCAGTGCGTGCCATCGCCGGGCTCGCCCAGGCCGAGACCTCCGAGCAGGTGGCGCTCGCCTACGGCATCGAGACCATCTGCTTCGGCGCGGAGTACATCATCCCGCGGCCGTTCGACCCGCGGCTGATCGCGCGCGTCGCGCCGGCGGTGGCCGAGGCGGCGATGGCCTCCGGGGTGGCGACGCGGCCGATCGCCGACCTCGACGCCTACCGCGACTCGCTGACGCAGTTCGTCTACCACTCGGGCCTGATCATGAAGCCGCTGTTCACGGCGGCGAAGAAGGCGCCGCGGCGCGTGGTCTACGCCGAGGGCGAGGACGAGCGCGTGCTGCGCGCAGTGCAGATTGCGGTGGACGAGGGGCTTGCCAAGCCGATTCTGATCGGCCGGCCGGCGGTGATCGAGAGCCGCCTCGAGAGGCTCGGCCTGCGCGTGCAGCCGGGCAAGGAATTCGAGCTGGTCAACCCCGAGTCCGACCCGCGCTACCGCGACTACTGGACCACCTACCACCAGCTGACCGAGCGGAAGGGCGTCTCGCCGGAGTACGCGCGCGTCGAGATGCGCCGGCGCCACACCCTGATCGGCGCCATGATGATCTACAAGGGCGAGGCCGACGGCATGCTGTGCGGCACCTTCGGCACCCACGCCCTGCACCTGCGCTACATCGACCAGGTGATCGGCCTGCGACCCGGCGTGCGCCACTACGCGGCGATGAACGCGCTGATCCTGCCTTCGCGCACCGTCTTCATCTGCGACACCTACGTCACACCCGACCCCGACGCCGAGCACATCGCCGAGATGACGCTGCTGGCGGCCGAGGAGATGCGCCGCTTCGGCGTGGTGCCCAAGGTGGCGCTGCTGTCGGCCTCCAACTTCGGCTCGATCAACCTGCCCTCGGCCGCCAAGATGCGCCGGGCGCTGGCGCTGATCACCGAGCGCGCCCCGGAGCTCGAGATCGACGGCGAGATGCACGGCGACGCCGCGCTGTCGGAGGAGATCCGCCTCAAGGTGTTTCCGCGCAGCAAGATACGGGGCGAAGCGAACCTCCTCATCATGCCGACGCTCGATGCCGCCAACATCTCCTTCAACTTGCTGAAAACCTCGGCCGGCGGCGGCGTGACCGTCGGGCCGATGCTGCTCGGCGCGGCGCGCCCGGTGCACATCGTCACGCCCTCGGCCACCGTGCGGCGCATGGTCAACATGACGGCGCTCACCGTGGCCGACGCCAACGCACCGCGCGCGCAGGAGCAGAGCCTCTTCTGATGAAAGCGCGCGCCGGGCTGGTGCTCACCGGCGGCGGCGCGCGCGCCGCCTACCAGGTGGGGGTGCTGAAGGCGGTGCGCGACCTGCTCGGCAACCCCACCGCCAACCCCTTTCCCATCGTCTGCGGCACCTCGGCCGGGGCGATCAACGCGGCGACGCTCGCCGTGTTCGCCGACGATTTCTCGCGCGCGGTCGGCAACCTGCTCGAGGTGTGGGAGCACATGCGCTGCGAGCACGTCTACCGCACCGACGCCTGGCACATCATGCGCACCGGCGCGCGCTGGCTGGCGGCGATGATGCTGATCTCGCGTGCGAACCCGATGTCGCTGCTCGACAACGAGCCGCTGCGCGAGATGCTGGCGCGCAACCTGCAGTTCGAGCGCATCCAGACCCACATCGATTCGGGCGCGCTGTACGCGGTGTGCGTCACGGTCTCCGGCTACACCAGCGGGCAGAGCGTGTCCTTCTTCCAGGGCGGCAGCGGCATCGAGGCCTGGGAGCGCAACCAGCGCATCGGCGCGGCGGTGCCGCTCAACCTCGACCTGCTGCTCGCCTCGTCGGCGCTGCCGTTCATCTTCCCGGCGGTCAAGGTGCACCGCGAGTACTTCGGCGACGGCTCGATGCGCCAGATCGCGCCGGTCAGCCCGGCGCTGCACCTGGGCGCCGATCGCGTGCTGATCGTCGGCACCGGCCGGCAGACCGAGGACCAGAACCGCGCCCGCTCGAACGTCTATCCGTCGCTGGCGCAGATCGCCGGCCACGCGTTGAACAGCATCTTCCTCGACAGCCTGATGGTGGACATCGAGCGCCTGGAGCGCATCAACCGCACCGTCAGCCTGATTCCGCGTGACAAGCTGTCGGATTCGGGCGTGCAGCTGCGGCCGGTGAAGGTGCTGTTCATCACACCGTCGCAGCCGCTCGAGCGCATCGCCGCGCGCTTCCTGCACGAGCTGCCGGCAACGGTGCGCTTCGTGCTGCGGCCCACCGGCGCGCTCAACCGCTCCGGCTCCAACCTGGCGAGCTATCTGCTGTTCGAGGAGTCCTTCTGCCGGGCGCTGGTCGATCTGGGTTACCAGGACACCATGGCGCGCGAGGCCGAAGTGAGACAATTCTTCGCTGCGCCCGAGGAGGGCCCCCATGGCTGAAACGCCGCCCGCCGACCCGTTCGAAATGTTCCGCCGCCTGTGGGGACCGCTTGGCGTGCCGCTGCCCGGCATGTCGATGCCGACGCTCGATCCAGCCGAGGTGGACAAGCGCCTCGCCGAGCTGCGCTCGGTCGAGGCCTGGCTCAACCTGAACCTCAACATGATCAAATTCTCGATCCAGGGGCTCGAGCTGCAGAAAGCGACCTTGCAGGCGATGCGCTCGGGAGCCGAGCCGAAGAAAACCTAACCAGGAGAAGATCCCATGCCGAAGGCAGTTCGATACCACAAGCAGGGCGGACCCGAGGTGCTGCAGCTCGACGAAGTGGCGGTCGGCGAGCCCGGCCAGGGCCAGGTGCGCATCCGCCACACCGCGATCGGCGTCAATTTTGTCGATACCTACCAGCGCTCGGGCCTCTATCCGATGCAGCTGCCGGCCGTGGCGGGCAACGAAGGCGCGGGCGTGGTCGATGCCATCGGCCCGGGCGTCAAGGAGCTGAAGAAGGGCGACCGCGTCGCCTACACCGGCCTGCCGGGCTCGTACTGCGAGCTGCGCGTGGTGCCGGCCGACCGCATGGTGAAGATCCCGAAGGGCATCAGCGACGAGCAGGCGGCCTCCATGATGCTGAAGGGCATGACGGTGCACTACCTCATCCACTCCACCTACAAGGTGAAGAAGGGCGACACGGTGCTGTGGCATGCCGCCGCCGGCGGCGTCGGCCTGATCGCCTGCCAGTGGCTGAAGAAGCTCGGCGTCACCACCATCGGCACCGTCGGCTCGGACGAGAAAGCGCAGCTGGCGAAGGCGCACGGCTGCAAGCACGTCATCAACTACAGCACCGAGAACTTCGTCGAGCGGGTGAAGGAGATCACCAAGGGCAAGAAGCTGCCGGTGATCTACGATGCGGTGGGCAAGACGACCTGGGAAGGCTCGCTCGACTGCCTGCAGCCGCGCGGCCTGATGGTGTCGTTCGGCAACGCCTCGGGCGCGGTGGCGCCGCAGAACCTAGGCATCCTCGCCTCCAAGGGCTCGCTCTACGTCACGCGGCCGACCCTCGCCACCTACATCGCGGCGCGCGCCGACCTGGTCAAGCGCTCGAACGACCTGTTCAGCGTGGTCAAGTCGGGCAAGGTGAAGATCGAAACCACGGGGCGCTACAAGCTGGCCGACGCGCAGCAGGCGCACCGCGACCTCGAGGGACGCCGGACGACGGGCTCCATCGTCCTGATTCCCTGAGGCCGGCGCTTACTTGATATCCAGGATCTTCATCGCCTTGGCGAGGGTGTCGACCGAGTCCTGATGCTTGCCGGCCTTGTGCATGGCCTCGCCGTCGGCGCGGAATTTCTTGACGTCGCTCATTTGCGCCGCGGTCAGGTTGGGATTCTTCGCCAGCGCCTCGTCGATCTTCTTCATGTCGACGGGGCAGTGGAAGGCGAAGGCCGCTGAAGATGCCAGGGCGAGAGCCGCGGCAATAACGAGTTTTTTCATGGTGTTCCTCCGTTCGTGAATTTGGACGCGCCCGGCTTCAAAAAGTTGCTCCTTTCGAGCGTGCCGGTGCCCTCAGTATACGGTGATGATGGCGCCGGTCGCGAAACGGCGACACTGGTCCCGGCAGCGGTGCTGGTGCCGATCGTCGACCGCCCGCAGGGGCTCACCGTGCTCTTCACCCGGCGCACCGAGCAGCTGAAGAGCCATTCCGGGCAGGTGAGCTTTCCGGGCGGCCGTACCGAGCCCGGCGACCCCAGCCCGGAATTCACCGCGCTGCGGGAGGCGCAGGAGGAAATCGGCCTGGCGCGCGAGCGGGTCGAGGTGCTGGCGCGGCTGTCCGATTACTTGGTGCGCACCGGCTTTCGCGTCACCCCGGTGGTGGGCCTGCTGACGCCGCCGCTCGAGCTCGAGCCCGACCGCCGCGAGGTGGCCGAAGTGTTCGAGGTGCCGCTCGCCTTCCTGCTCGACCCGCGCAATCACCGGCGCGAAACGCGCGAGCTGCGCGGCCAGACGGTCGGCTTCTACGTGATGAACTACGGCGAGCGCGTCATCTGGGGCGCCACCGCCGGAATGCTGATCAATCTTTACCGACAGCTGGCCGCGCCGCCGCCTGGCGGCTGAATTTCCCCATATAGAATGCCCCGATGGGGGTTGTCGCGATCGTCGCGGCGCTGGTGATCGAGCAATGGCGCCCGCTCGGCGAATGGAAAAGCGTGCCGACGGCATTCGCCGCCTGGGGCGGCGGACTCGAGCGCGCGTTCAACGGCGGCGAGCGCCGGCACGGCCTGGTGGCGTGGCTGGTGGCGATCCTGCCGGCGGTGGCGGCGGTCGGCGCGCTTTATGCGTTGCTCGCCGGCGCGAGCGTGGCGCTGGCGCTGGCGTTCAACGTGGCCGTGCTCTACCTGACGCTCGGCTTCCGCCAGTTCAGCCACTACTTCACCGACATCCAGCTGGCGGTCAAATCCGGCGACCTCGATCGCGCGCGCTCGCTGCTCGCGGCCTGGCGCGGCGCCTCGGGCGTGCTGTACACGCGCGAGGAAGTGATCCGGCTGTCGATCGAGGAGGCGCTGCTCGCCTCCCACCGTCACGTGTTCGGCGTGCTGCTGTGGTACCTGCTGCTGCCGGGACCCTGCGGCGCGGTGCTGTATCGCCTCGCCGCCTACCTCGGCGGGCGCTGGCGCAACCTCGGCGCCTTCGGCGAGTTCGCGCGCGGCGCGCTGCGGGTGCTCGAGTGGCCGGCGGTGCGGCTCACCGCGGCCGCCTTTGCCATCGTCGGCGACTTCGAGGACGCGGTCTACTGCTGGCGCACCCAGGCGGGGAGCTGGCCCGATCCCGAGGCCGGCATCGTGCTCGCCGCCGGCGCCGGGGCGATGGGCGTGCGCCTCGGCATGGCGGTGCAGGACGTCGAGGGCGCCGAGCCGCGCCCGGACCTCGGCGTCGGCGACCCGGCGGATGCGCCCTTCCTCGACAGCACCGTCGGCCTGCTGTGGCGCGCGGTGGTGCTGTGGATCGTGGTGCTCGCGATGCTGGCGGCCGCGCGCCTGCTCTAGGGCCGCGCGGCGCCGCAGCGCCAGCAATGCGTGAATTGCGGCTCGGAGGCCTCGGCACAGCTGGTGCAGTTCCAGGCCTTGCCGCTTTTCACCGAAAAAGCTTCTCTTAGAAAATTCTCGGCGCGTTGCGCGTCCATTTCCTGCAGCACCCAGACTTCGGCCTGACATTCGGCCGGCGGCAGCTCGCCCATGGCGGAGGAGAGGAACTCGTTCCTGACCACGGCACGAATACCCCCGGCTTCGAGAACATTGCGGGCGTGATGCACCGCGATACGGTCGTACGAGCTGAAAACGCGTCTCAAAGGCTGCGCATTACAACCCGAACAGTGCGTCGCATTTGGCGGCGCAGATGAAGTCGTTTTCCGACAGCCCGCCGATGGAATGCGTCGCATACTCGACGCGGCACTTGTTGTAGCCGACCGCGAGGTCGGGGTGATGGTCCTCGCGATGCGAGATCCAGGCGAGCGCGTTGACGAACGCCATGGTCTGGTAATAGTTGGTGAACGGGTAGACCTTCACCAGCTTGCCGTCCTCGACGCCCCAGCCCTTGAGCTGCTGGAGGAGCTCGGCGGTTTCCCTGGCGTCGTACGGTTTGACGCCGCCTTCGCAGGGCTTGCACTTTTTCTTCGCCAATTCCGTCATGTTGCCTCCTTGAGCCGGGCTATGCGCATCGCTGCCGGCGGGTGGGAATCGTAAAACGCGGAGTGCAGCGGGTCCGGCGTGAGGGTCGCCGCGTTGTCCTGGTAGAGCTTCACCAATGCGTTTTCAAGATCCGATGCATTGGCGTGCAGCGTCGCATAGGCGTCGGCCTCGAACTCGCGCCGGCGCGAATAGAGGCTGGCGAAGGGCTGGAGGAAGAACAGGAATTCGGGCAGCACCATGAGGAACAGCGCGAGGGCCGCGGCGCTGCTCGGGCTGCGCACGCCGAGGCCCTGGTAGAACCAGGGCTCGCCGATCAGCTGGCCGAGGAGCCAGAGCACGGCGAGGCTCGCCGCGGCGCTGATGGCCATGCCCTTGGCGATGTGGTGCAGCCGGTAGTGGCCGAGCTCGTGCGCCAGCACCGCCTCGACTTCCGGCGGTTGCAGACGGCCCACCAGGGTGTCGAACAGCACGATGCGCTTGGCGGCGCCAAAGCCGGTGAAGAAGGCGTTGCCGTGACTCGAGCGCCGCGAGCCGTCCATCAGGTACAGGCCGCTCGACTTGAAGCCGCAGCGCGCGAGCACCGCCGCGACGCGCTCGGCGAGCTCGCCCTGGGTGATGGGCGTGAACCTGTTGAACAGCGGCAGGATCAGCGCCGGGTAGAGCATCATCATGACGAACGAATACGCCACCCACAGCACCCAGACGTAAAGCCACCAGAGCGAGCCCATGCGTCCCATCAGCCACAGCGCCGCCACCACCAGCGGCACGCCGAGCGCCAGGCCGACCAGCGTGTGCTTGATCAGGTCAACAGCGAAGAGGGTGGGCGTCATGCGGTTGAAGCCGAAACGCGCCTCGACGCCGAAGGTGCGCACCAGCGCGAGCGGCAGGCCGGCGAGCGCCTGCAGCAGGAACAGGCTCACCAGCAGCGCGGTGCCGTGCGCGACCGAGCCCGCGGCGGCGAACGCCTGCCAGGCGTCCGACAGCCA
>DASWEU010000228.1:0-18753 GCA_036394595.1 Burkholderiales bacterium
GGTCGGCAAGACCGCGATCGCCGAGGGCCTGGCGCGGCGCATCGTCGAGGGCAACGTCCCCGATCTCCTCGCCAAGTCCACGGTGTACGCGCTCGACATGGGCGCGCTGCTCGCCGGTACCAAGTACCGCGGCGACTTCGAGCAGCGCCTGAAGGCGGTGCTCAAGCAACTGGTCGACAATCCCAGCGCCATCCTGTTCATCGACGAGATTCATACGGTGATCGGCGCCGGCGCGGCTTCCGGCGGCACGCTGGACGCCTCCAACCTGCTCAAGCCGGTGCTGTCGACCGGCCAGCTCAAGTGCATCGGCGCCACCACCTACAACGAGTACCGCGGCGTGTTCGAGAAGGACCACGCGCTGTCGCGGCGCTTCCAAAAAATCGACGTGGTCGAGCCCTCGGTGGACGAAACAGTGGAAATCCTCAAGGGACTCAAGTCGCGCTTCGAGGCGCACCACAGCGTCAAGTACACCGCCAACGCGCTCACCACGGCAGCCGAGCTCTCGGCGCGCTACATCAACGACCGGCATCTGCCCGACAAGGCTATCGACGTCATCGACGAAGCCGGGGCGGCGCAGCGCATCGCGCCCAAGGCCAAGCAGAAGAAGATCATCGGCAAATCCGAGATCGAGGAGATCATCGCCAAGATCGCGCGCATCCCGCCGCGCAGCGTCTCGACCGACGACCGCAGCGCGCTGGCGAACCTCGACCGCGACCTGAAGGCCGTGGTGTTCGGCCAGGACCAGGCGATCGACGCGCTCGCCGCGGCGATCAAGATGGCGCGCTCGGGCCTCGGCAATCCGCAGAAGCCGATCGGCAATTTCCTGTTCAGCGGCCCGACCGGCGTCGGCAAGACCGAGGTCGCGCGCCAGCTCGCTTACTGCATGGGCATCGAGCTGATCCGCTTCGACATGTCCGAGTACATGGAACGCCACGCCGTCAGCCGGCTGATCGGCGCGCCGCCGGGCTATGTCGGCTTCGAGCAGGGTGGCCTGCTGACCGAGGCCATCACCAAGAAGCCCTACTCGGTGCTGCTGCTCGACGAGATCGAGAAGGCGCACCCGGACATTTTCAACATCCTGCTGCAAGTGATGGACCACGGCACGCTGACCGACAACAACGGCAGGAAAGCCGACTTCCGCAATGTCTGCATCGTCATGACGACAAACGCCGGCGCCGAGTCGCTCGCCAAGAACAGCATGGGCTTCACGATCGGCAAGCAGGCCGGCGACGAGATGGAGTCGATCAAGCGCATGTTCACGCCGGAATTCCGCAACCGGCTCGACGCCATGATCTCGTTCAAGGCACTCGACCCCGCCACCGTCATGCGCGTGGTGGAGAAATTCCTGATGCAGCTCGACGAGCAGCTGGCCGAGAAGAAGGTCGAGGCGAGCTTCTCGCCGCGGCTGAAGGAGCACCTGGCGCTGAAGGGCTTCGACCCGCTGATGGGCGCGCGCCCGATGTCGCGCCTGATCCAGGACACCATCCGCCGCGCGCTGGCCGACGAGCTGCTGTTCGGCCGGCTGCAGCACGGCGGCAAGGTCGCGATCGACCTCGGCGACGACGAGAAGATCCGGCTGAAATTCGAGGAAGAGCCCGCGGCCGTCGCCTGAGCGGGTCCGCCGAGAGGAGGTTTGGATGATGCTCCGCCTGCTTTTCGCGGCCGTGCTCGCCTGCGCCATGCCGCTCGCCGGCGCGCAGGACAGCAGCAGCCGCAACCTCGCCGCGACCTGCGCCATCTGTCACGGTACCGGCGGCCAGGCCGCGACCAAGGACCTCGCCACGCTTGCCGGCATGCCGCGCGACCACCTGGCGTCGCAGTTGCGCGACTTCCGCGACGGCAAGCGCCCTGCCACCGTAATGCACCAGATCGCCAAGGGCTATACCGACGCGCAGATCGAGCAGCTGGCGGCCTGGTTCGCCGCGCTGAAGCGCTGAGGAGCCCGGCATGAACGCGTTCAAGCGGCGCGCTTTCCTGAAATTCTCGGCGTCGGCAGCGGCCTTGTCGGCAGGCGGCTGCGCAAGCACGCTTCGCTCGCGCGGCCGTGTGGTGGTGCTCGGCGGCGGCTTCGGCGGCGCCACGGCGGCCAAGTACCTGCGCCTGTGGGACCCGTCGATCGAGGTGGTGCTGGTCGAGCGGGAGCCGGAATTCGTTTCCTGCCCGATTTCCAACCTGGTGTTGGCGGGATTCACCGGCATGCAGGACATCAGCCGGGGCTACGGCGCGCTACGCCGCTACGGCGTGCAGGTAGTGCAGGACGAAGCGCTCGCGGTGGACGCCGCGAAGAGGACCGTCCGCCTGGCGCGCGGTGGAGAGATTTCCTACGACCGGCTGGTCCTGTCCCCCGGCGTCGATTTCATTTTCAGCGAGCTGCAAGGCTACGAGGGCGCGATGCAGGCCGGCCGGGTGCTGCATGCCTGGAAGGCGGGTGGGCAGACCGTGGCGCTGCGCCGCAGCCTCGAGCAGATGCCCGATGGCGGCGTGGTTGCCATCTCGATTCCGCTCGCGCCCTTCCGCTGCCCGCCCGGGCCGTACGAGCGCGCGAGCGTGATCGCCGCCTATTTCAAGCAGGCCAAGCCGCGCGCCAAGGTGCTGGTGCTGGACGCGAATCCCGACCTGGTATCGAAAGCAAGCCTGTTCAAGACGGCGTGGAAGGATCTCTACGCCGGCATCATCGAGTATCGCCCGAACTCGCGCGCCATCGGCGTCGACGGCGCCACGCGCACCGTCAAGCTCGAGCTCGACGACGTGAAAGCCGACGTGCTGAATGTGCTGCCGCCGCAGCGCGCGGGTGACATCGCGGTCAAGGCCGGCCTGCTGACCAGCAACAACCGCTGGTGCGACGTCGACTGGCGCACCATGGAGTCGAAGGCGGTCAAGGGCATCCACGTGCTGGGCGACGCCACGCTCTCTGCGCCGGCGATGCCCAAGTCGGCCAGCATGGCGAACAACCACGCCAAGATCGCAGCGGCTGCGATCGTCGACCTGCTCAACGGCCGCGAGCCGACGCCATTCAAGATCCTCAATACCTGCTACAGCTTCGTCTCGCGCGACGAAGCAATCCGCGTCTCCTCGGTGCACGAGTGGGAGCCGGGCCAGGGCACGCTGATCGCGGTCAAGGGCTCGGGTGGCGTCTCCGCCGCGCGCAGCGCGGCGGAGGGCACCTACGCCTGGAACTGGGCAAAAACAATCTGGGCCGACGCGCTGAGTTGACGCTCAGCGCCCGGTAGAGCCGAAGCCGCCAGCGCCGCGCGCGCTGGCGGCGAAGTCCTCCACCACTTCGAATTCGACCTGCGCCACCGGCACCACCACCAGCTGCGCGATGCGGTCGAGCGGCTGGATGGTGAAGGCCAACTGGCCGCGATTCCACACCGACACCATCAGCGGCCCCTGGTAATCCGAGTCGATCAGGCCGACCAGGTTGCCGAGCACGATGCCGTTCTTCGCACCGAGGCCCGAGCGCGGCAGGACCACCGCAGCGTAGCCCGGATCGCCCAGGTGAATGGCGATGCCGGAGGGCACCAGCTGGCTGTCGCCCGGGCGCAGCGTAAGTTCCTTGTCGATACAGGCTCGCAGGTCCAGGCCCGCGGCGCCGGCGCTGGCGTAGCGCGGCAGCATGCTGCGGATCCTCTCGTCGAGGATCTTGACTTGCAGCTTTCTCATTTTTTGGACGGCAGCCGGTCGGCGACGTGCTGCAGCAGCTTGCGCGCGAGCTCGAGCTTCGCCCCGTGACCGAGCGGATGCTCGCCCTGCGCGTCGAATAGCGTGATGGTGTTGTCCTCGCGGCCCATCGTCTCCTGCGCCAGATTGGCGGCGATAAGCGGCACCTTCTTCTTCGCCAGCTTCGCCTTGGCGTTCGCGGCCAGGTTCTCGCTCTCGGCGGCAAAGCCGACGCAATACGGCGGCCTGGGCAGCGCCGCCACCCAGGCGAGGATGTCCGGATTCTCTTCGAGCTCCAGGCGCGGCGCCCCGTTGCTCTTCTTGATTTTCCTGGCCGACGGATTTTTCACCCGGTAGTCGGCGACGGCGGCGACCGCAATGAAGACGTCGGCGCCCTTCGCATCCTTTTTCACCGCGTCGAACATTTCGCGGGCGGTGCGCACGTCCACGCGCTTCACGCCCGCCGGCGTGACGAGCGACACCGGCCCGCTCACCAGCGTGACGTCGGCGCCGGCCTCGACGGCCGCGCGCGCCACGGCGTAGCCCATCTTTCCCGAACTGGTGTTGGTCAAGACGCGAACCGGGTCAATCGGCTCTTCGGTCGGCCCGGCGGTGACGAGAACCCTTTTCCCCTCGAGTCGCTTCGGCTGAAAAAAAAACTGCAGATCGGCGAGGATGTCGGCAGGCTCGGTCATGCGGCCCATCCCCATCTCGCCGCAGGCCTGGCCGCCCGAGGCCGGGCCGACGATGGTTACGCCATCGGTGCGCAATGTCTCCGCGTTTCTCATCGTCGCGGCGTTCTGCCACATCTCTACGTTCATCGCCGGCGCCACCACCAGCGGGCAGCGCCGCGCCACGCACAGCGTGGAAAGCAGATCGTCGGCGCGGCCGTGGGCGAGCTTGGCCATGAAGTCGGCCGAAGCCGGCGCCACCAGGATCAGGTCGCGGTCACGGGACAGCTCGATATGCCCCATCGCGTCGGGCACGCGGGAATCCCAAAGGTCGCTCCACACCGGCTGGCCGGAAAGCGCCTGCATCGTCGCCGTGCCGATGAAGTGCGTCGCGGCTTCCGTCATGACGACGCGCACGTCCGCACCGCCTTTGACCAATAGCCGCGCCAACTCGGCCGCTTTGTAGGCGGCGATGCCGCCGCTCAGCCCCAGCAGAATCTTCTTTCCCGTCAAGGTCATCGCTTCGCCTGCCCGCCCGTTAAGGGGATGAGGATTCTAAGGGAAAGGCCGGGCGATGGCGATTTCGGACTGGCTGCCCGCCGAGCGCCCGCGCGAGCGGCTGCTGGCAAGCGGGCCCGGGGCGTTGAGCGACGCGGAACTGCTGGCGGTGATGTTGCGCACCGGCGTGCGCGGCAAGAGCGCCGTGGACCTCGGTCGCGACCTGCTCGAACGCTGCGGCGGCGTCGCCGGGCTGTTCGGCACCGCCCTGCCGGGGATCAAGGGCCTCGGTCCCGCGAAACGCGCGCAGCTCGAGGCGGCCATCGAACTCGCGCGCCGCTCGATCGCGCAGGGCCTGAAGGAGTCGCCTGCGCTGACTTCGCCCGGCGCCGTGCGCGACTACCTGCGCCTCGCGCTCGGCCGGCGCCCGCACGAGGTGTTCGTCTGCCTGTGGCTCGACGCGCAGCACCGGGTGACGGCCGTCGAAGAGGCGTTCCGCGGCACCCTGACGCAGACCAGCGTCTACCCGCGCGAGATCGTCAAATCGGCCTTGGCGGCCAACGCGGCGGCGGTGATCTTCGCGCACAACCACCCGTCGGGCGTCGCGCAGCCGAGCCGGGCCGACGAGCTCCTGACCCGCAGCCTGAAGGAAGCGCTGGCGCTGGTGGACGTCAAGGTGCTCGATCACTTCATCGTCGCCGGCAACCAGACCCTCTCCTTCGCCGAGCGCGGGCTGCTATAATCCGCGCCTTCCGAAGTTTCCGGAGTCCGCCATGTCCCGCGTTTGTCAGGTCACCGGCAAGAAGCCGATGAAAGGTCATCTGGTTTCGCACGCCAACAACAAGACCATCCGCACGTTCGAGCCCAACCTGCACTACCGGCGTTTCTGGGTCGAGACGCAGAACCGCTGGGTGCGGCTGCGCGTGTCCACCGCCGGCCTGCGCCGCATCGACAAGCTCGGCGTCGAAGCCGTGCTGGCGGAAATCAAGGCCAGAGACAAGGGCAAATAGCCATGCGCGAAAAAATCAAGCTGGAATCCTCGGCCGGCACCGGCCACTTCTACACCACCACCAAGAACAAGCGCAGCACGCCGGACAAGCTCGAGATCAAGAAATACGATCCCAAGGCACGCAAGCATGTGCTCTACAAGGAAGGTAAGCTGAAGTAGCTAGTTAGGCGTAGCAGCGCAAGCGGCGGCTGAATTCCATCAGCGGCGCATGGCCGCTGGCCTCCGCCCGGTGGCACCACTCCTGCAACTGCTCGAGCAACTGCTCCCGTGAAGCGCTGGAGCGCGCCCACAGCGCGGCCAACTCGTCGCGCATGGCGAGCGCCGTCGACAATGCCTTGGAATTCTTGAGCGCGTCGGCGATGCGCGCGCGCTCGGCCTCGGACACCTGGTTGATGCGGGAGACATAACGCTTGACCGGCTTGAGGGCCTCGGCTTCCGCCGACCAGTGGCCAAGCCGCTCCAGTTCCTGGCGGTACATGCGCTTCAGCGACTTGCCGTAACGCGACAGCACGTCGTAGCGATTGGAGATCACTGCCTCCAGCGTCTGCTGGTCGCAGACCGGCTTCGGCGCGGCGAAGCGCGGCGTCGGTGCGACCTTTTTCACCGTGGCGAGGCCGAGGGCCTCCATCGCGCTGATATAGACCCAGCCGAGATCGAATTCGTACCACTTCATCGAGAAGCGAGCCGAAGCCGGATAAGCATGATGGTTGTTGTGCAGCTCCTCGCCGCCGATCAGCATGCCGATCGGCGAGATGTTGCGGCTGGCATCCGGCGCCGGCACGTCCCAGCTGCGGTAGCCCCAGAAGTGGCCGACGCCGTTGATCACGCCGGCCGCCCAGAACGGGATCCAGACGATCTGCGTCAGCTCGATCAGCATGCCCGGCACCAGGCCGAACAACGCGATGTTGATCGCACCCATCAGGAACAGGCCGTGGATAGCGTGGCGCGCATAGACATTGCGCTCCATCCAGTCGTCGGGCGTGCCATGACCGTAGCGCTCCATCGTCTCGGGGTGGAAAGACTCCTTGACGTAGAGGAACACGCCGAGCCAGAGCACCTTGTTGATGCCGTGAACCTGCGGGCTGTGCGGATCCTCGACGGTCTCGCATTTGGCGTGATGCTTGCGGTGAATCGCGGCCCATTCCTTGGTCACCATGCCGGTGGTCAGCCAGAGCCAGAAGCGGAAGAAATGCGAGACCAACGGATGCAGGTCGAGGGCGCGGTGCGCCTGGTGCCGGTGCAGGAAGATCGTTACCGCGGCGATGGTGACGTGCGTCAGCGCGAGTGCCGCCAGCAAATCGCCCCACCAGGGGAGGTCGAGCCAGCCGGAAAAGATCATCGAGTTGGTGTGCCCTGTATGTAGTAGTAGTTATGGTTCAGGCGCGCGCCATTTTACGCGAACGCGCCAAAGGGGGCGTGAAAAGACGTAAGCACCTTGCCCCTATGGCTTTTTTACGAATGCGGCGGCGAAAAAACCGTCGGTGCCGTGACGGTGCGGCGAGAGGCGCAAAAACTGCTCCTGGCCGGCACCAATATGTTGCGCCGCAAGCAGGTCTTTGCAAGATAGCAGTTCGAAAGCCGGGTGCGCCGCCAGAAAATCGCCCGAAATGTGATCGTTTTCCTCCTCCAGGACGCTGCAGGTCGCATAAACCAGCCGCCCGCCGGGCTTCACTAGTCGCGCGGCGCTGGCAAGGATGCGCGCCTGCTTCGCGGCTAGCTCGCGGACCGCGTCCGGGCCATGCCGCCACTTCAGGTCCGGGTTGCGCCGCAGCGTACCGAAACCGCTGCAGGGTGCGTCGACCAGCACCCGGTCGAGCTTGCCGGCAAGGCGTTTGACCCGCGCGTCGTTATCCCCCGAGAGCACCAGCGGATGGATGCTCGAGACGCCGGCGCGCGCCGCGCGCGGCGCCAGCGCCGCGAGGCGCTTTGCCGATACATCCATGGCGTACAGCCGCCCGCTGCCACGCATCAACATCGCCAAGGCGAGCGTCTTGCCGCCCGCGCCGGCGCAATAGTCGGCCACCATCTCGCCGCGGCGCGGCGCGAGCAGCCACGCGAGGAGCTGGCTGCCTTCGTCTTGCACTTCGACCAGGCCCTCCTGGAACAGCGGATGGCGGTTGATGGCCGGCTTGCCGTCGAGGCGGATGCCGGCCGGCGAATACGGCGTCGCGGTTCCGGGCAGGCCGTCTTTCGCCAGGCGTTGCAGGGCTTGCTCGCGGCTGGTGCGTGCGAGATTCACGCGCAAGTCGAGAGGCGCCGCATTGAGCAGGCCTTGCGCGATGCCCATCGCCTCCTCCTCGCCATAACGCGCCGCCAGCCGCTCCCAGGTCCAGTCGGGAAGATCGGCGCGCACCGCCGGCGCCAGCGGCTCCATGCGTGCGGCGCGAAGGCGCGCGATGAGCGCCGCATCCACCAGGCCCTGCAGGCTGCGCCCGGAATAGCCGAGCACGCGCAGCAGCGCGGCGGCGACTAGCGCCGCGGGCGAGGTTGCCCCCGCCATCGCTTCGAGCGAGCGCTTGCGCCGCAGCACGGCGAACGCGGCCTCGGCGATGAAAGCCCGCTCGCGCTGTCCGAGCTGTCGATGGGCGCGCAGATAGGCTGATAGCGCCTGGTCGGCGGGCCCGGAGAACGCCAGGATGCGCTCCAGCGCTGCGGCCGCGGCCGACAGCAGGCCGGGGGTAAGTTTCACGGGCGCGTGATGCGGATCGCGGTCTGCTCGAGGCGCGTGCCGTCCTTCTGCACCACCAGCAGCCGCACCGGCAGATGACCGAGTTCGACGGCCAGCCACAGGCGCGCCTCGTCGTTGCCGCTGATGCGCTCGACCACCACCGTGTCGAACTCCCCGGCGGGCGTCTTGAGGCGCTCGCGACCGCTGATGCGGTACTCCTGGCGCGACTGGCCGCGCCCGTCGAACACGGCGAAGCTCGTCGATTCGGCGCGTCCGGGCAGGAAGCTCAGCGCGAGCAGGAAGGAAAGCCGGTCCTGCGCATTGAGCGGCAGCGGCTCGACGCGCCGCGGATCCTTGTATTCCATGGCGAGCGTCTTCGCTTCCCAGTCGAACCAGGCGCGCGCCGGCGTGCGGCCGGTGCGCTCGTCCGAAAATTCGAGCGGCCGCGAGCCGCGCGCGGATATCAGCCCGCGGCTGGTGCGCTTGATGGTCCCCATCAGCGCATAAACCCCCTTGCCGGTCCAGGTTTCGATCAGCTCATAGCGGCCATCGGCATGCTCCAGTCGCTCCAGCGTCTCGGCCATCGCGGTGTCGTTGCGCGTCATCTCGAAAGCGATTTCGATGCGCGCGGGCGGCATGGCCTGCGCCAGAGGCGCCGCCGCGACAGCGCTAATCAGCAGAAAAAAGCAGCTGCGCATGTTCTCCTTTGACCTTGATCACGCCGTCGCGAAGCGTCAGTGCCCCGTCGAGAAACCAGCGCACCGCGCGCGGATAGATGACGTGCTCCTGCCGCAGCACGCGTGCGGCGAGCGTCTCGGCGTCGTCGGCGGCGCGCACCGGCACCGCTGCCTGGATCACGATCGGGCCGCTGTCGAGCTCGGCGGTGACGAAATGGACCGTGCAGCCGTGCAGCTTCACGCCTGCGACGAGCGCGCGCGCGTGGGTCTCGAGACCGGGAAATGAGGGCAGCAGCGACGGGTGGATGTTCATCATCCGCGCGGCGAAGCGCGCGACGAACTCGGGCGTCAGCACGCGCATGAAGCCCGCCAGCGCCACCAGCCGCGGCGTGAAGCGCTCGATCTCGGTGGCGAGCGCGGCGTCGAACGCGGCACGCGTGGCGTAATCGCGGTGATCGACGACCCGCGTCGCCACCCCGCGTTCCGCCGCCATCTGCAGCCCCGCGGCGTCGGGTCTGTTGCTGATCGCCGCGGTGACCGGCAGCTTCGCGTCCAGCAACGCCTGGAGATTGCTGCCGCGGCCTGAGATGAGCGCGACTATCACTTCAATAAATCCGCGTCGCGCGATAGCCGTCTTCTGCGAGGAGCGCGAGCACGCCTTTCTCGCCGTAGAGGTGCAGCGCGCCCAGTGCCACGAACGCCCGCCCGCGGCGCAGCTCGCGCTGCATGCGGTAGGCCATCACTACGCTGCGGTCGTAGACCACGCGCTTTAGCATCACCGCCTGGTGGGCCATGACGTCGGGATGCCGCGCGACATAGTCTTGGCGCAAGCGCCAGATGGCCTCCAGGTCGCGCGCCAGGTAGGCCTGCAGCGTGCCCTCGGCGAGCGCCAGCAGCTCTTCGCGGTGCGACAGCGCGTGGCGCAGCAGCGCGACCTGCGATTCCATCGGGAATTCGTCGAAGGTGAAGATCTGCTCCTCCACGCCCTCGATCTGCTCGAGCGCCAGGCGCCGCGCGCGCGCCAGCTCGACCAGCCGCGCATCGAGCGGCGCGCCCTGCCCGTCCTGCGGCGCGCGCAGGTTGAGCAGCACGCCCCAGGGCTTCATCTTGTTGACGAACTCGCGCGTCAGGCCGATCGGCGCGAGCTGCTCGAGGGCGCGCTCGAAGTCGGCGCGACCGATCAAGTCCTCCAGCGTCTGCTGGTTGAGGAACATCGCGGCCTCGAGGAAGCGTTCCTTGCTGTAGGCGTCCGGCAGGAATTCGAGCATCAGCGAGCGAGCGTCGTCGAAGGCGCGCCGTGCCGCCAGCGGCAGCTCTGCAACGCGCGGGTCGGCGACGTGGATGGTGCCGTAGAGGTGGCTCGGCGCGCCGCCCTTGAGCGTCACGCGCCACAGCAGGCCGCGCTCGTAGCGTTGCGCCACTGCGCCGAGCACCGGCAACGGCAGGCAGGCCGCGGCGGCCAGCGCCAGCAGCGCGCGCCGTCTCAAGCCGACGGCCCGATCATCGCTTCGGGGCGCACCCAGCGGTCGAAATCGCGCGCCGACACGTAGCCGAGCGCAAGCGCCGCTTCGCGCAGTGTGCTGCCTTCGCGGTGTGCTTTCTTGGCGATCGCGGCGGCTTTGTCGTAGCCGATGTGCGGCGAGAGCGCCGTCACCAGCATCAGCGAGCTGCCGAGCAGCTCGCGGATACGCCTGCGGTCGGGCTCGATGCCGCGCGCGCAGTGCTGTTCAAAAGAGCGGCAGCCGTCGGCCAGCAGGCGCGCGCTCTGCAAGAAGGCGTTGATCATCATCGGCTTGTAGACATTGAGCTCGAGGTGCCCCGAGGCGCCGCCGATATTGACGGCGACGTCGTTCGCCATCACCTGCGCGCACAACATGGTCAGCGCCTCGGCCTGGGTCGGATTGACCTTGCCGGGCATGATCGAGCTGCCGGGCTCGTTCTCGGGAATGCGCAGCTCGCCCAGCCCCGAGCGCGGGCCCGAGGAAAGCAGGCGCACATCGTTGGCGATCTTCGCAAGCGCCGCGGCGAGCGTCTTCAGCGCGCCATGTGCGAACAGCAGCGCCTCGTGCCCGGCGAGCGCGGCGAATTTGTTTTCCGCCGGTCGGAAAGGAAGCCGGGTCGCCGTCGTTATCCGGCGACATATTTTTTTATCGAAATTCGGATGCGTATTCAATCCCGTTCCCACCGCGGTGCCACCGATCGCCAGGCGATACAGGCCGGGCAGCACGGCGCGCAGCGCGGCCTGCGCCTCGCCGAGCTGGGCGACGTAGCCCGAGAACTCCTGCCCCAGGGATAGGGGCGTGGCGTCCTGCAGGTGGGTGCGGCCGATCTTGATGATGTGCTGGAAGGCGCGCGCTTTTTTCTGCAGCGTCTTCCTCAGCAGCTCCACCGCCGGCAGCAGCTCGGCGCTCAGCGCGCGCGCCGCGGCGACGTGCATCGCGGTCGGAAAGACATCGTTGGAGGACTGGCCAAGGTTTACATCATCGTTCGGGTGCACGCGGCGCTTCTGCCCACGCGGTCCGCCCATCAGCTCGGAGGCGCGGTTGGCGATCACCTCATTGACGTTCATGTTCGATTGCGTGCCGGAGCCCGTCTGCCAGACTACCAGCGGGAACTCGTCGTCATGCCTGCCGGCCAGGACTTCGCCCGCCGCGCGCTGGATCGCGCGCGATTTCATCTTGGCGAGCAACTTCAGTTCCAGGTTGACGGACGCGGCCGCCTGCTTGATCAGGGCCAGAGCGTGGATGACGGCGAGCGGCATGCGCTCGCCCGAGATGCGGAAGAACCGCCGGCTGCGCTCGGTCTGCGCGCCCCACAGCCGGTCGGCGGGAACTTCGATGTCGCCGAAGCTATCCTTCTCGATTCGGGTAGCGGCCATCGAGGTCGAAGAGTAGCACCTCGGCGCCCTCTCCCGCCTCTAGCACGAGCGCCTCGACGTCCGTCTGCAGCGCGTCGCCCGCCTGGAGCCGCCGGCCGTTGACCCGCAGCGCGCCTCGAGCAACGTGCAGGTAGGCGATGCGCCCCGGCGCGAGCGGGTGGCGGGCGCGCTCGGCGCCGTCGAACAGCCCGGCGAAAATTCTCGCATCCTGGTGAACCGTCACCGAGCCCTGTGCGCCGTCGGGCGAGGCGATCAGGCGCAGGCGGCCGCGCTTGTCCTCGGGCGTGAAATGCTTCTGCTCGTAGGACGGCGCCATGCCGGGCGCCGCGGGCTCGATCCAGATCTGCAGGAAATGGGTGACCTTCGCCTGGTCGTGATTGAACTCGCTGTGGCGCACGCCGGTGCCGGCGCTCATGCGCTGCACGTCGCCCGGCACGATGGTGGAGCCGTTGCCCATCGAATCGCGGTGCGCCAGCGCTCCCTCGAGCACATAGCTGATGATCTCCATGTCGCGATGGCCGTGGGTGCCGAAGCCCGCGCCCGGATTGACGCGGTCCTCGTTGATGACGCGCAACGCGCCATAGCCCATGTGCCGCGGGTCGTGGTAGTCCGCGAACGAAAAGGTATGAAACGAGCGCAGCCAGCCGTGGTCGGCGTAGCCGCGCTCGGCGCTAAGCCGGACCTGCTCCATCCTGCTTTGCGCCGTCCTGCTTCGCGCCGTCCTGCTTCGCCAGCTCCTCGCGCACCTTGGCCATGTCGAGCGCCTTGGCCTGGGCGATGACCTGCTCGAACGCCTGGCCGGGCAGCGCGCCCGCCTGCTGGAACAGGATGATCTTCTCGCGGAACACCATCAGCGTCGGGATCGAGCGGATGCCGAACGAGCCGGCGAGCTCCTGCTGCTCGTCGGTGTTCACCTTGGCGAACACCACGTCCTGGTGCGCCTCGGACGCCTTCTCGTAGACCGGCGCGAAGCCCTTGCAAGGGCCGCACCACGGCGCCCAGAAATCCACGACCACCATCGGGTGGTCGTTGACGGTTTTCTCGAAATTCTCGCTGGTCAGATCGATCGTCGCCACAGCCTCTCCGTTTTTATCCGTGCAAAAGGGCGCAGTGTACTCTAGCGAATCATGCCCACCGGCCGGTTTGCGCCGTCCCCGACGGGGCCGCTGCACCTCGGCTCGCTTGCCGCGGCGCTCGCCAGCTGGCTGGACGCGCGCGCGGCGGGCGGCCGCTGGCTCCTGCGCCTCGAGGACCTCGATCCGCCGCGCGAATTGCCCGGCGCGGCCGACGACATCCGGCGAACCTTGGAGCGTCTCGGCTTATATTGGGACGGGGAAGTGATTTTCCAGAGCCGGCGCAGCGCCCTCTACGAAAAGTCCCTAGTGAATTTGCGGAATTACGTCTACGGCTGCGGCTGCTCCCGCCGCGAAATCGCAGACTCGTCGCTCGGACTCGCCAGCGACGGCGCGCAGATCTACCCCGGTACCTGCCGCAAGGGTCTGATGCCCGGGCGCGCGCCGCGCGCGCTGCGGCTGAAGGTCGCCGACGAAGTCATCGCTTTCCAGGATCGCGTGCAGGGCGCGATGGCGCAGCACCTGGCGAGCGAGGTGGGCGACTTCGTGCTGCGGCGCGCGGATGGCCAGTTCGCCTATCAGCTCGCGGTGGTGGTGGACGATGCGGCCCTCGGCGTAACCGACGTGGTGCGCGGCGCCGACCTGCTCGACTCGACGGCGCGCCAGATCTACCTGCAGCGCCTGCTCGGGCTGGCGACGCCGCGCTACCTGCACATCCCGGCGGTCGTCAACGCGGCGGGCGAAAAGCTTTCCAAGCAGACCGGCGCAGTGCCGATTAACATTAAGAGGGACTTTTCAAGGGCCCTTCAATTTCTTGGCCAAGCGCCGGCCGCAAGCCTCGACGAGGCGCTGCGGAACTGGAACCCCTCGCTCATCCCCGCGAAGCGCGCGGCGGTATTACCACCGTGAGAAGCGAGCCGAGCACCAGCGCGAGCGCGCCGAACTCGGCGAGGCTCGGCCGCTCGCCGAGGAACAGCATGCCGCTCAGCACCCCCACCACCGGGATGATCAGCGTGCTGATCGAGAACACCGTCACCGAGACCTGGGTGGCGATCTTGATCCAGGCCCAGTAAGCGAAGCCGAACGACAGGAATACGTTGTAGACCACGCCGAGCGCCGGCCACAGATCGATGCGGCCGAGGGCGCGCAGGTCGTCCACCAGCAACGCCATCACGATCATCGGCAAGCCGCCGAGCAGCATGATCCAGGCGGTGTAGGAGCCCGGCGGCATGTCGACCGGGTACTTCTTCTGCAGCACTACGCCAAGCGCCCAACTCGCCGCCGCGCCGAGCACCAGCAGCGAGCCGAGCGGTGCCGTGCCGACAGCGACAGCCGCCTCGCCCATCAGGAGCGCGAGCCCCGCCATGCCGAGGGCGAGACCGAGCAGTTTCTGTGGCGTCGGCCGCTCGCCGAGCAGCCAGATGGAGAGCGGAATTGCGAGCGCGGGCATGGTGTAGCCGAGGATCGCAGCGCGGCCGGCCGGAATCATCTGCAGCCCGAACGCCACCAGCACGTTCCAGCCGGTGATGTTGAACAGCGCGAGCAGCATCAGGCGCCGCCAGTGCCCTTTCGGCGAGGCGAGCCGCTGGCCGCCGGCGCGCAGCGCGACGATCAGAACGAGGCCGCCGAGACCCAGGCACAGCGCGCGGAAGGTCCACGGCGATACCTGCGTCAGCGCCACCTTCATCGCCGTCCAGTTGAAGCCCCAGACCAAGGTCAGCCCGGCGAGCACCCACCACAGCCGCTGCGGCAGGTGGTCGTGCGTTCCGGTATTCACGGCTCCGCTCAACCGACGCGCACCGGCATCGCCTGCATCCCGCGCAGCACCATCGAATCGATCCATTGCAGCTTCGGCTCGGTGATTTCGATGCGGCGCCAGCGCGCCAGCACCGCCGGCAGGGCCACCTGCCCCTCGAGGCGCGCCAGCGGAAAGCCGAGGCAGATATGCGCGCCGTAGCCGAAGGTCAGGTGCGGCACGCCATGGCGGCCGAGATCCACGCGGTCAGGCTTCTCGTAGGCGCGCGGGTCGCGGTTGGCCGCGTTCATCAGCAGGAACACGCGCTCGCCGCTACGCAGGGACTTGCCGTGCAGCGACTGCGGCTCCTGCACGATGCGCACCTGCGCGCCGATCGGCCCGTCGTAGCGCAACAGTTCCTCCACGGCCGAAGCCGCGAGCGCGGGGTTGGTGCGCAGCTTTTCCATCTCGCCGGGGAATTCGAGCAGGGCGCGCAGCCCGTTGGCGAGATGGTGCGTGGTGGTCTCATGCCCGGCGAACAGCAGCAGGATGCAGGTCGCCACCAGCTCGTCGTCGGTGAAGCGGTCGCCCTCGTCGTCCAGGTGCGTGAGCTCCGAGAGCATGTCGCGCGCGGGCCGCGCCCGGCGCGCCGCGATCAGCTCGCGGAACAGGCCCGCCATTTCGTGCGTCGCCGCCTCGGCGCGGCCGTACTTGCCCGCGGTTTCGCGCGCGCTGCCAATGAACAGCGCCATGTCGTCCGACAACCGCTTGAGCCGCCCGAGCTCGCCGTGCGGCACGCCGAGGGCGTCCATGATGACCAGCGCCGGCAGCGGCCCGGCGAATTCGGCGATGAAATCGAAGCTGCCCCGGTCGGCGATCGCGCTGAGCAGGTGGGCGGTGATGGCCTCGACGTTCGGCCGCAGCGCGTTGATCGAGCGCGCGTTCATCACCTTGGCCGCCAGGCGGCGCAGGCGAGTGTGCTCGGGCGGATCGCGGAACACCATCCAGAGCGTCAGGTAGCGGATCAATTCGGCCATGCGCGCGGCCTCCGCCGGCGGCAGCGCGGCGAAGAATGGCCGCAGCCGATCCGACGACATCTGCGAGTCGAGGCAGACGCGTTTCACGTCCTCGTAGCGCGTCAGCACCCAGCCCTTGAGGCGTGGGCTCCAGTGCGCCGGGTCCTCGTCCTGCATCCGGCGGCAGAGCGGGAACGGGTCCGCCAGCAGCGCGGGATCGCTCGGGTTGTAATCGAGATTCATGTCTTGGTCACCAGCCAGACCGCAAGCATAGCGAGCCCCATGCCCGCCGCCGCGGTCGCGCTGTAGGTTTCGCCGAACAGCGGCCAGGCCATCAGCGCCGTAGTCGGCGGCACCAGGTAGAACAGGCTCGCCACGCGAGTCGCCGAGCCGTGACGGATGAGATAGAGGAGCAGGAAGATGGCGCCGAAGGACAACACCACCGCCAGCCAGCCGATGGCGAAGGCGAATTCCACTGTCCAGCGCACCTCGCGCGTCTCGAAGGCAAATGCGAAGGGCGCCAGCACCACCGCCGCGGCCATGAACTGGATCGCCGCCCCGGTGCGCAGGTCGACCGTCCCGCCATGGCGCTTCTGCCAGACCGTGCCGAGCGAGATGCTGGCCAGCGCCAGCGCCGAGAATCCGATCGCCGCCGTACCGAGCCGGGCCGTGACAATCTTGTCGCCGACCACCAGCAGCACTCCCGCCAGTCCGAGCGCAATGCCGAGCCACTGGCGTGGCGTCGGACTCTCGCGCAGCAGCCAGGACCCCAGCAGCGCCGTGAGTACCGGCTGCAACCCGGTGATCAGCGCCGACACGCCCGCCGGCATGCCCTCCGCGAGCGATGCGAAGACCCCTCCGAGGTAGCCCGCCTGTAGGAACACCCCTGCGACCGCCATATGGATTGCGCCTCCGGGACCAGGCCACGGCGCCCGGAATACCCAGCAGATCGGCAGGAGGATGCCTAGGACGAGCAGGAAGCGAAGAACCAGGAAAGTGGCTGGCTCCGCGTAAGGAAGCCCTAACTTCGACCCTATGAAGCCCGTGCTCCAGAGCACGACGAACAGGGCCGGAAATGCTCGCGTCATCAAAGATTTATAGGATCGTGGCTTGTGCGCTACACCAAATCATTATGCTGCATCGCACAAAGTTCTTGACTTGTAACCATATAGGACTAGAATCCGAATTGTTGCATTGCACAAACAACCCCGACCAGGAGCAATACCATGTACGTCACACCCGAACAGATTCAAGCGGCCGCTAAGGCCAATGTCGAAGCGCTCCTCGCCGTAGCGAATACCCAGTTCGCCGCGTTCGAGAAGCTGGCGAACATCCAAGCCGGCGCCGTGAAAAGCGCCTTCGAAGACTCTATCGCGAACACCCGAGCCCTGCTCGGCGCGCGCGATGTCCAGGAGTTCGTCACGCTGCAGAATTCCTTCACCCAGCCGGCCATCGAGAAAGCCATTTCGCTCTCGCAGACCGTGTACGAGATCGCGACCGAAACCAACACCGAGATTTCCAAGGTGGCGGAGAGCCGCGTCGCCGAGTGGAATGAGAACTTCACCACCCTGCTCGACAAGGTGTCGAAGAACTCCCCCGCCGGCTCCGATGTCGCCGTGGCCGCGGTGAAGTCGATGCTGGCCGCCGGCAATTCGGCCTACGACAACTTCGCCAAAGTGACGCGCCAGGCGACCGAAATCGCCGAAGCCAACGTCGCCGCCGCGACCGAGACCGTGAAAGGCCTCGCCAAAGCAAAAAAGGCCGCCTAAGCGCCCAACCGGCCCGGAAATCTCGGGCCGTATCAAGCGTAAAGCGCAGTCAAAAGAAAGCCCGCCGATAACGCGGGCTTTTTTCTGGAGAAGCCCGCCGCATGGCGGGCTTTTCTATTTATAGGGGAAGCCCGCTTGGGTTACCGCCTGGCGCAAGGCGTCCATCGCGCTCTTCACCTGTGCGGGATCGCCGCGCACGCCGAGCTCGACGTGGATGCGAGTGCCGTCGGCGCCCATCGACGGCAGGCTGAACACCTTGATGCCCTGGAAGCCGGCCTCGACCGCCTGCATCGCCGGGATCAACTGGCTCTCACCCGCTTGGTAAACCAGGATGGATGCTTCAAGCCATCGATCTTTACCGACCAGATGCTGGTAACGGCTGTCCAACACCCATTCCACCATCGGCCAGGCCATCTGCGGAAAGCCCGGGACGAAGTGGTGCTCGCCGAGCGAAAAGCCCGGAATGCGGTTCACCGGATTGGGAATGATGGCCGCGCCCTGCGGGAACTCTCCCATCATCAGCCGCTGCGGCGTGACTTCGCCGCCAAAACGCGCGCGGATTTCGCGCTCGGCCTCGGGATGCAGGCGCAGTTCCACGCCGGCGGCGGCGGCCGCGCACTGGCGCGTATGGTCGTCGGGCGTCGCGCCGATGCCGCCGAAGCTGAACACGACGTCCATCGAGGCGAAGCTGCGCTTGAAAGCCTCGGCCAGCAGGCGGCGCTCGTCGCCCAGGTACTCGGCCCACGACAGGCGCAGGCCCCGCGCTGCGAGCGCGCCGATCAGGAAGCTCAGGTGCTTGTCCTGGCGCTTCCCGACCAGGATCTCGTCACCGATGATGTAGGCGCCGAACGTAAAGTGTCCCGAGGAGATAGTGCGTGAAGGCCAGCCCGAACAGCACCGGGGCGAAGAAGCCGACCAGCGGCACGTAGGCCACCAGCGCCAGCAGCGCGCCGAGGGCGTAGAGCGCACCGCGTTGCTCGCGGAACAGCAGCTTCATCTCCATCGGCTCGGCATGCTCGGCAAGCGCGTCGTAGCGCAGCAGCCGCTGGTCGACCCAGGCGAGGATGGCGACCGGGATCACCGGCCAGAGCGGCGGGAA
>DASWEU010000229.1:0-19910 GCA_036394595.1 Burkholderiales bacterium
GGAAAACCTTCCTCGAGCAGGAACAGCTTGCCCGCCGCGGTGATATGCAGCGCGGCGCGCGTGCCGATCACGTGCACTACGCGCATCGCCGAGCGGCCCGACGAGGTGCGCTCGACGTAGACGATTTCGTCTTCGTGGCGCACCGACAGGTTGACCGTCTCGCCGGTGCCGGTGTGCAGCTCGCGCATCAGCGGCAGCGCCAGCTCGCGCACGCTGATGCGCGACTTCACCATGTTGCCCAGCTCGAGCAGCCGCATGCCGAGGCGGTAGGCGCCGGGCTCGACGCGGTCGACCAGCCGGTCCGCCGACATCGACGACAGGATGCGGTGCGCGGTCGACGGGTGAAGCCCGGTGAGCTGCGCGATCTGTTTCAGGCCGAGCGGCTCCGGATGGCTGGCGAGGACGTCGAGCAGGCGCATCATGCGCTCGATCACCTGGATCGGGTTTTTCGCCGGTTCTCGCCGCGTGGCCATGGATTGCGCATTGTAAAATGCCGCCCCATGCCCGTGGTGACCTGTATTGAAGATCTTCGCTTGATGGCGAAGAAGCGCGTCGCGCGCGCGGTGTTCGAGTACGTCGATGGCGGCGCGTACACCGAGGCGACGCTACGCGCCAACAGCGCCGAGCTGGAAGCGATCGCGCTGCGCCAGCGCGTCGCGGTCAATGTCGATAACCGCACCACGCGCACCACCATGGCCGGGCACGACGTCGCCATGCCGGTGGCGCTCGCGCCGGTCGGACTTACCGGCCTCAACTGGGCCGACGGCGAAATCCTCGCCGCGCGCGCTGCGCAGAAATTCGGCGTGCCGTACACGCTGTCCACCATGTCGATCTGCTCCATCGAGGATGTGGCGGGCGCGGTCGAAAAGCCCTTCTGGTTCCAGCTCTATGTGATGCGTGACCGCGGTTTCTCTGCCTCGCTCATCGAGCGCGCCAAGCTTGCGAAGTGCTCGGCGTTGGTGCTGACGCTCGACCTGCAGGTGCAGGGCCAGCGCCACCGCGACCTCAAGAATGGATTGGCAGTCCCTCCCAAACTCACTTTGGGAACTTTTCTGGATGTTGTTACAAAACCATCTTGGTTACTGAACATGGCGGGTAGCACCCGCAAGTCCTTCGGCAACCTCGAAGGGCGCGTCTCCGGCGCGGGCAACCTCAAGACGCTGTCGGAGTGGACGGCGAGCCAATTCGACCCGACGCTCTCGTGGAAGGACGTCGAGTGGGTGAAGCAGCTCTGGGGCGGCAAGCTGATTCTCAAGGGCATCCTCGATGCCGAAGACGCGAAAGCCGCCGTGGGTTCCGGCGCCGACGCCCTGGTGGTCTCGAACCACGGCGGGCGGCAGCTCGACGGCGCGGTCTCCTCGATCCGGGCGCTTCCGGAAGTTGTCGAAGTCGTAAAGGACAAAACTGAAGTCTGGTTCGACGGCGGAATTCGCACCGGGCAGGGCGTGCTGAAGGCGCTCGCGCTCGGCGCGCGCGGCTGCATGATCGGCCGCGCCTACGCCTACGGCCTGGGCGCGATGGGCGAAGCCGGCGTCACGCGCGCGCTCGAGATCCTGCACAAGGAGCTCGACGTCACCATGGCGCTGTGCGGCATCCGCGACGTCAAGGACGCGAGCCGCGCGCTTTTGCGCGTTTAGCAAAGCGCGCGGGCTCCAGCGCCTTCACCAGCGCGCCCTCGACCGGCAGCGGCTCGCCTTCCAGCTCGGCGGCCAGCAGCTCCGCCGCGAGCGCCGCCCACACCAGCCCGCGCGAGCCGAACGCGAACGCGCCGTAGACGTTATCCGCCAGCCTGCCGACCACCGGCAGGCGATCCGGGGTTACAGAGCGGAAGGCGACGCGGCCTGCGGGGTTCAGAATTTCGGTTTTCAACAACAAAATCTTCTTCAGCCGATCCAGATTGGCCGCGTGGCTGTCGGCACGCACATTCGTGTCTTCGTCCTCTAGGTCGAAGCTCGCGCCGACGACGCACAACCCGTCCACCGGCGGCAGGATCATGCCGCCGCGCAGCACCACTACGCGAGGCGGCTCGAGCGCGTCCTCCGGCAGGTAGGTGAGCTGGCCGCGCACGCGGCGAAGCCGGAGGTGGGGAACCCGAAAAAGGCTGCTTGCCTCAGACGAATTCGCAAGGATCACCGTTCGATTCGCGGGTAGCCGTTTCAATTCAACACCGAGATTCCTTTTCAAAAGCGACCCGCAGGCGTCCAGTTGCGCGTTCACCAGCGTCTGCGGCCGGATCCAGCCGCCTTCGGGAAACCACAGCCCCCCATCGGCCACCGGCACGCCGGCGTGGTGCGACGCCTCGTCGCGGTCCACGTACTGCACGTAGTCCGGCGGCAGGCCGCGAACGGATCGCTGCTGCGATTGCAACTCCTTGTCGTGGCGGGCGAGCTGTAGGACGCCGCAACGGTCCCAGCGAATCCCGTCCAGGTTTCGCCATCGATCGAGTGAATATAAAAATCCCGATCTGGTGAGGCGGGCAAACAGGCTGTCGTCCGGCGTGGCAACCGGGTGAAAGGTCCCGGCGTGATTGCCGGAAGCTTCCTGCGCCGGGGCGGAGTGGCGCTCGACCAGCTCGACCTCCCAGCCACGCGCGCACAGGCGCTCGCACACGGCCGCGCCAGCCAGACCGGCGCCCACCACGGTGGCTTTTCGTTCTTTGGGCAGGAAAGGGTCTTTCGCCTTTGTGGTCGAAGCGCAAAGCATTTCCTTCTTGAAGCCGAACCCCGCTCGGATCTCCACTTCAAATCCCGCGATCTGCAGCGCTCGGCGCACGTCACCTGCGACACTCCAGGTGGCGGCGGTGCCGCCGCGCGCGGCGAGGCGCGAAAGCGAGCGCATCAGCGCCGGCGTCCACATGTCCGGGTTCTTCGCCGGCGAGAAGCCGTCGAGGTAGATCGCGTCGGCGGCGAGGCGCAGGTCGCGCGCGATCTTCACGTCGGCGAAGAAAAGCGTCAGCACGACGCGCCCGCCGTCGAATTCGAGCCGGTGCCCGCCCGGCGCCAGCACCGGCCAGCGGGCATGAAGCGCTTTTGCTTCATCGTCAAACTGGGGGTATTCCTGATGCAGAAGACGAAGATCCTGAAGTTCGAACGGATGCTTCTCGATCGAAACGAAATGCAGCCGGCGGCAGCGCGCCGGGTCCCGCCGCCAGGCCTGCCAGGTGGCGAGGAAGTTGATCCCGAGGCCGAAGCCGGTCTCGAGGATGACGAAGCGCTCGCGGCCGGCCCAGCGCTGCGGCAGGCCGTTGCCGGCGAGGAACACGTGGCGCGCCTGTTCCGGCCCTCCGGCGGCGCTGTGGTAGACGTCGGCGAACGCCTCGGAATACGGCGTTCCTTCGTGAAACCCGAGTCGCGCCGGGAGGATCGGTTCGGGCATGGCGCTATTATCGACCCATGAATCGCCGCGACTTCCTGCGCGCGCTCGCCGCGGCCTCGGCCTGCGGCGCGCCGCTCGGCGTATCGCCGGCGCGCGCCCAGTCCGCGCTCTACGACGTGCCGCGCTTCGGCAACGCGAGCTTCCTGCATTTCACCGACTGCCACGCGCAGCTCCTGCCGGTGCATTTCCGCGAGCCGAGCGCCAACCTCGGCGTCGCCGGCGCGCGCGGCCGGCCGCCGCATCTGGTCGGCGAGGCGCTGCTGAAGCATTTCGGCATCGCCCGCGGCTCGCCCGAGGCGCATGCCTTCACCAGCCTCGATTTCGAGGCCGCGGCGCGCCGCTACGGCAAGCTCGGCGGCTTCGCGCACCTCGCCACGCTGGTGAAGCGGCTGCGGGCCGCGCGCCCGCACGCGCTGCTGCTCGACGGCGGCGACTCGTGGCAGGGTTCGGCTACTTCGCTGTGGACGCGCGGCGCCGACATGATCGCGGCGAGCCGCCTGCTCGGCGTCGACGCGATGACCGGGCACTGGGAATTCACCTACGGCGCAAAGCGCGTCGAGGAGGCGGTGGCGAAGGAGCTCGCCGGCCGCATCGAGTTCCTGGCGCAGAACGTGCGCAGCGCCGACTTTAACGACCCGGTGTTCAAGCCCTACCTGATGCGCGAGATGAACGGCGTGCCGGTGGCGGTGATCGGCCAGGCCTTCCCTTACACGCCGATCGCGAATCCGCGGCATTTCGTCGCCGGGTGGACCTTCGGCATCCAGGAAGCCGCGCTGCAGCAGCGGGTGCACGAGGTGCGCGCCAAGGGCGCGAGGGCGGTGGTGCTGCTCTCGCATAACGGCGCGGACGTGGACCTGAAGCTCGCCGGCCGCGTGAGCGGGATCGACGCCATCCTCGGCGGGCACACGCACGACGGCCTGGCGGCGCCCGTGATCGTGAAGAACGCCAGCGGTTCGACGATCGTCACCAACGCCGGCTGCAACGGCAAGTTCCTCGGGGTGCTCGACCTGAAGGTAGGAAAAAGCGGAGTGACCGATTTCCGCTACCGCCTGCTGCCGGTGTTCTCCAACCTGCTGCCGGCGGATGCCGAGATGGCGGCGCTCATCATGCGCGTGCGCGCGCCTTTCGAGAAAAAGCTTGCCGAGCCGCTGGCGGTCACGGCGGGGCTGCTCTACCGGCGCGGCAACTTCAACGGCAGCTTCGACCAGTTGTTCCTGGACGCGCTGATGGCGGCCAAAGGCGCGCCGATCGCGTTCTCGCCCGGCTTCCGCTGGGGAACCACACTGCTCCCCGGCGATCCGATCCTGCGGGAGCAACTCATGGACCAGGCCGCGATCACCTATCCGAACGTGACGCTGAACGAGATGACCGGCGCCGCCATCAAGGCGGTGCTCGAGGACGTCTGCGACAACCTGTTCAACCCCGATCCCTACCTGCAGCAGGGCGGCGACATGGTGCGCGTCGGCGGCTTGACCTATGCTTGCGAGCCGCTAGCGCGAATCGGCGCCCGCATTTCCGATTTGAGGTTGCAGGGAAAACCGATCGACGCGGACAAGAGTTACAAGGTGGCCGGCTGGGCGTCGGTCGCCGAGGGCGGCGGCGCCGGCAATACCGGCGAGCCAGTCTGGGACGTGGTCGAGCGCTACCTGCGGCAGGTCAGGGTGGTCGCGGCGACGCCGCCAAACCTGCCGCGGCTCATCGGCATGGAAGGCAATCCGGGAATCGTCTAGGAGGCAACACATGAAATCAATCGCACTCGCAGCTCTCATTGTCTTGTCGGGTTGCGCCGCCACTGGCGCCTCGGTGACCGATCCGATCGGCCCCGACAAGGTCGTCTACCACCTTAATTCAGGCCTCGAGCAGGCGAGCAACGGCCTGCGCAACATCCGCAACCACCTCGAGGTCAATCCGAAGGCCCACATCGTGGTGGTGGCGCACGCGCAGGGCGTGGACTACCTGATGAAGGGGAAGAAGGACGCCAACGGCAACCCGTACGACGTGATCGTCGAGGACCTGAAGGGCCAGGGCGTGCGCTTCGACGTCTGCGAGATCACGCTGCGCAACCGCGACCTGAAGCGCGACCAGTTCATCGCCGAGGCGGACTTCGTGCCCTCCGGCGTGGCCGAAATTGCGCGGCTGCAGCAACGCGAGGGCTACGCCTACCTGCGTCCCTGAGCGGTAATATTGCTTTCCCTCACGCGATGAACAAGCCCGCCGAATTGAAGCTCGACACCGTCCCGGTCTGGATCGACGGCAAGGCCGTCGCGCCGCAAGGGCGCTATGGAGACGTCTTCAATCCCGCGACCGGCCAGATCACGAAGAGGGCGGTTTATTCGGATGAAAAGCTTGTTGATGGTGCTGTAAGGGCGGCTGCCGCCGCATTTCCGGCCTGGCGCGATACGCCGCCGCTGCGGCGGGCACGGATTCTTCAGAAATTTCTGCAGTTGCTGCAGGAGAACCAGAAGGACCTCGCCAGGATCGTTACCGCGGAGCACGGCAAAACGCTGCCCGACGCCATGGGCTCGGTGCAGCGCGGCATCGAGGTGGTCGAGTTCGCCTGCGGCATTCCCAGCCTGCTGAAGGGCGAGCACGCCGAGAACGTCGGCACCCAAGTCGACACGCACACGCTGCGCCAGCCGGTGGGCGTGTGCGCCGGCATCACGCCGTTCAACTTCCCGGTGATGGTGCCGCTATGGATGTTTCCAATGGCCATTGCCTGCGGCAATACCTTCGTCCTCAAGCCTTCCGAAAAAGTGCCGTCGGCCTCGATCCGCATGGCCGAGCTCTTTAAGGAGGCCGGGCTGCCGGACGGCGTGCTCAACGTGGTCCATGGAGACAAGGCCGCCGTTGACGCTTTGCTTCTCCACAAAGATATTTCTGCCGTGTCATTCGTGGGATCCACCCCCATCGCCAAATACATCTACGAGACCTGCGCCAAATCCGGCAAGCGCGTACAGGCGCTCGGCGGAGCGAAGAACCACGCCGTCGTGCTGCCCGACGCCGACCTCGAGTTCGCCGCCGAAGCGCTGATCGGCGCCGCCTACGGCTCAGCCGGCGAGCGCTGCATGGCGATCAGCGCGGTCGTGGCGGTCGGATCTGCGGCAGATCCCCTGGTTCGCTTGATTGAGAAGAAGGCAAAAGCGATCAAGATCGGCCCGGGCGATAAGGACGGCGTCGACATGGGACCGCTGGTCACCGAGGCGCATCGGAACAAGGTGGCTTCCTTCATTGAGAAGGGAAAATCCGAGGGCGCGAAACTCGTTGTAGACGGCAGCAAGACAGCGATGCAGGAGGGATTCTTCCTCGGCACGACGCTGTTCGATCACGTCACGCCGCAGATGGAGATCTACAAGAACGAGATTTTTGGCCCGGTTCTGGTGGTTCTCAGAAAAAATTCTCTTGAAGAGGCGATTGAGCTGGTCAACCAGAATCCGTACGCCAACGGCACGGCGATCTTCACCGAGTCGGGCGGCGCGGCGCGCCGCTTCCAGAACGAGATCCAGGTCGGCATGGTCGGCGTCAACGTGCCGATCCCGGTGCCGGTGGCCTATTTCTCCTTCGGCGGCTGGAAAAGTTCGCTGTTCGGCGACCTGCACGTGCACGGCGTCGAGTCGGTGAAGTTCTACACGCGCACCAAGGTCGTCACCACGCGCTGGCCGCACCAGGACACGCCGGTGCCCGGCTTCAACATGCCCACGCTGGGATAACGATGAAATATTTATTTCTTATAGCGGTTTGCTTTTTTGAAATCGCAGTTGCACAGGAATACCCCGCCAAGCCCATCCGCTTCATTGTTCCACTGACACCCGGCTCGGGCGCCGACATCGCCGGGCGCATCGTCGGCAAGCACCTGAGCGATGCGCTCAAGCAGCCGGTGCTGGTGGAGAACCGCCCGGGCGCGGGCGGTATCGTCGGCACGCAGGCGATGCTCGCCGCGGATGCCGACGGCTACACGCTGATGGTGCAGTCGGCGTCGCACGCCGCCAACCCTGCAATCTACAAGAGCCTGCCTTACGACCCGCTGAAGGATATTGTCGAGGTCGCGCTGCTCGGCACCACGCCCTACGTAATGGTGGCGGCGAAGAGCGGGCCGTACCCGACGCTGAAAGCGCTGATCGATGCGGCCAAGGCGAATCCCGGTCATCTCCCGTTCGCTTCCGCCGGCGTGGGCTCCTCGACGCACATGGCGGCCGAGTACGTGCTGCAAACCGCCGGGGTCAAGATGCTGCATGTGCCTTACAAGGGCTCGCCCGAGGCGATCCAGGACACCATCGCGGGGCGCACCTCGTTCTACATGGCGCCGCTGGATGCCGCGATCGGCCAGCTCAAGGACGGTCGCGTGGCGGCCTTCGGCGTGTCGACCGCGCAGCGCGCCGCCATCGTGCCCGACATCCCGACGCTGGCCGAGCAGGGCCTTGCGGGCTACAACCTGTCGCTTTGGTTCGGCGTCTGGGCGCGTGCCGGTACGCCGCCCGCGCTGGTGCAGAAGCTGAACGCCGAGATCAACGCCGTGCTGCAGGGCCGCGAGGTGCGCGAGCAGTTCGGCAGGATCGGCATCGCGCCGGCGCCGATGAAGACCGACGAATTCGCGCGCTTCGTGCGCGAGCAGATGGGCACGTTCCGCGGCATTGCCCGCGACGCCAACATCCAGCCGCAGTAGGAGAAGGAACGAGTGAACGCCGTCGTCTTCAGCCTGGTGCTCGGCACCGCGACGCCCGGCGGCGGCTTTCCGGTCTACGGCGACGCCTTCGCGGCGATGGTCAACGCGCAGGAGCCGCAATTGCGGCTCGAGCCGCGCAATACCAAGGGCAGCACCGAGAACGTGCCGATGCTCGAGGCCGGCAAGCTTGACCTCGCGCTGGTGGCGGGCGAGATCGCAACCGGCGCGCTGGCAAAGCCCGGCACGACGCTGCGAATCGTCGCGGCAATGTATTCCTCCCCCGGCATGTTCATGGTGCGCGCCGACAGCCCGGCGCGCTCGATCGCCGACCTGAAGGGCCAGCCGGTGGTGCTGGGGACTTCGGCCTCCGGGATCACGGCATTGGGAAGAACGGTACTGGATAGCCTTGAAATAAAAATCCAACCCATCGTTCTAGAAAAAGCAGCAGATGGTCCTCCCATGCTCCTGGACGGGCGCGCGGCGGCGCTGTGGGGTGCGGGGGTGGGCTGGCCCGCGTTTATCGCGCTGGTGAAGTCCGGGGCGAGATTCATCGGCCCTTCCTCCAGCGAAATTGAGTTGATTTTGAAAAAGAACCCTGCATTGCAGGCTGTCACCTTGCCCGCGAGGAGTTACCCGGGGCAGGACGCGCCATTGCCGTCGGTCGGTTCATGGAGTTATGTGTTCGCCAATGCGACGCTTTCCGACGAGGCCGCATATCTGCTGGCGCGCGCCGTGCACCGCGCCGAGTCGCCGCTCGCCGCGCGCCTCGAGCAGGCGCGCGAGACGACCATGGCCAACACCCTTGCCGCGGCTCCGCGGCAGGATCTCATTCATCCCGGCGTCCTGAAATACCTGCGCGAAGCGGGCCTGCTGCGCCCGCGATGAAGCTGGCAGGCTGGTCGCTGCACTTCTACCGGCTGCCGTATCGGCGCGCCGTCACGTGGGCCTACGCCGCCGAAAGCTCAAGCGACTACGCGCTCCTGAAACTGACCGCCGATGACGGCACGATCGGCATCGCCGAAGGAGTGGTGAAGCCGGCGCGCACCGGCTTCTCGCCGCGTTCTCTGGCGGCGACGCTGGAAGACGTGATGCTGCCGCGCCTGCGCGACGTCGAGCTTTCGGATGTGGCGGCGGTGCGCCGCGCGTTCGACTGGGTCGAAGGCAACCTCAGCGCGCGCTCTCTCGTCGACAACGCCTGCTGGTCCCTGCGCGCTGCCGCGGCGGGGAAGCCGCTGTGGCAGACCTGGGGTGGCCAGGCCGAGGTCGAGCTGCTCTGGATCGTGACGCGGCAAAAGCCGGCGCTGATGGCGGCCGAAGCCGCCGAGATGTGCCGGAAGTACGGCTTGCGCCACCTGAAGCTGAAGGGCGGGCAGGGCCGCGACACCGATCTCGAGGTCATCGCCGAAGCGCGCGCGGCGGTCGGGCCGGGCGTCGAATTTTCAATGGACGCGAATCGCGCCTACCCGCAGGAGGGGATCGCCGACTACGTGCGGGCAATTGCGGACGCGGGCGTGACGGTAGTGGAGGATCCCTGTCCGCTCGCGGCCGACCGCGCTTTCGAGCAATTGCAGCGCGACATGGCCGTGCCGCTGCTGGTGGATTTCCCCTGCACGTCCCGCGACATCGCCGCGTTGTTCCTCGACCGCGGCGCACGCGCCCTGATGCTGAAGCCGGGCCGCACCGGACTGTCCGAGATGCGCGAGATCGACGCGCTCTGCGCGCAGCACGGCGCCGCCGTATCGCTCGGCATGCACTATGAAAGCGCGCTGGGCGCCTCGCTCGCGCTGCAGGGCACCGCGGGACTGGCAAGCCGCCTCATCTTGCCGGCCGAGTGCTTTTTCCTCATGCTCACCGAGCAGGTGACGAAATCCCTGCCGGCGATCAAGGACGGGAAACTGCAACTTTCAGGGGAATCAAATCTCGAGCGGCTGGTCGACTGGCAAGCCGTAAAGCACTTCGCGCTCTAGTCAGTGCAGGTGCGGTTTCTTCAGGAAGTCGTTGCGGTCGCCGGAGATGATGCGCACCTCGATAGTCGAGCCGTCGCGCGACACCTTGACCGGCACCACCACGCCGGCGTCGCCGATCTTCCAGATGCGGCGAAACAGGTCCGCGAGCGACACGGGCTTGCCGCCGCCGACCTCGAGCACCAGGTCGCCCGACTGCAGCCCGGCGCGTTCGGCCGGACCGCCGGGAGCGAGCCCGGCGACGGCGAAGTGCTTGGCCGCCTCGGCGACGTAGAGGCCGAGCCAGGCGCGCGGCGGGCGGTTGGGCCGCCCGCGCTTCAACATGTCGTCGAGGATCGGGCCGAGCAGGTCGATCGGCACGATCATATTGCCCTGCAGGGTGCCGGCGTCGATCTTTTCCTGCACCAGCAGCGAGCCGATGCCGGCAAGCTTGCCGTCGGCGGTGATGAGCGCCGCGCCGCCCCACTGCGGGTGGGCTGGCGCGGTGAAGATCGCCTCGTCGAGCACGTACTCCCAGTAGCCGGCGAACTCGCGCTTGGCGAACACCGTCGCCTTGAGCGCGTGGGCCCGCCCGCCGTGCCCCGCAAGCACCACGTTCTCTCCCACGCGGCAGGACGAGGCGCTGCCGATCTCGATCGGCCGCACGTTCAGCTTGCCAAGCGGCTGCACCAGGCCGTAGCCGGTGGCCTGGTCGTAGGCGAGCGGGAAGGCGCCGGAGACGGCGCCCTTGTTGGTGGTGAGCCAGATGGTGCTCGCCTCGGTGATCAGGTACCCGACGGTCAGCACCAGGCCCTCGCGGATCACCACGCCGTTGCCGCCGCGCTCGGTGCCGAGCAGCGGCGCGGTGAAGGCGTCCTCCGGGATGCCGGAGCGCAGCTGCACCACCGCTTCGAGCGACGCGTCGAGGTCGAAGCGCCAGTCCTCCGGGCGCGGCCGCATCTCCGCGGGGAACGCCCAGGCGGCTTCCTTCTTGGCCATTACTGGATTCTAAGGCCGCTCGCGGCGTCGAACAGGTGGGCGTTTTGCGCGGCGGGCCAAAGAAACACTTTGTCGCCCGGGCCGGCCGCGGCGCGGCCGTGGCTTACCACGGTGAAGGCCTGCTCCTGCACCTTGACGAGGAATTCGGTCTCGGCGCCCATCGGCTCGACCACCACCACTTCGGCCGCGACGCCGGCGGCGGCGAGCTCGAGATGCTCCGGGCGGATGCCGTATTTCAGCATTTGACCCTCAACGGCTGTAGTTCCGGCAGGTATCGGCCATTGCGTTCCTAATCCGTGAACGAGATTATTTTTCAAAACCCCATCAAAAACGTTCATCGCGGGGGAGCCGATGAACTGCGCCACGAACAGGTTGGCCGGCCGGTCGTAGAGCTCGAGCGGCCTGCCGAGCTGCTCGATGCGGCCGTCGTTCATCACCGCGATGCGGTCGGCCATGGTCATCGCCTCGACCTGGTCGTGCGTCACGTACACCGTGGTGGTCTTCAGCCGCTGGTGCAGCGCCTTGATCTCGGCGCGCATCGCGACACGCAGCTTCGCGTCCAAATTACTTAATGGTTCATCAAATAAAAATACTTTCGGGTCTCGTACGATCGCCCGTCCCATGGCGACGCGCTGGCGCTGGCCGCCGGAGAGCTCGCGCGGGTAGCGGCCGAGGAAATTGGTCAGGTTCAATATTCTTGCGGCGTTGTCGACTCTCTGCTCGGTGATTTTCCTGCTTTCGTTGCGAAGCCGCAGGGAAAAGCCCATGTTTTCCCGCACCGTCATGTGGGGGTAGAGCGCGTAGCTCTGGAACACCATGGCGATGTCGCGGTCCTTGGACTCGATGTCGTTCACCACCCGGCCGTCGATGGCGACGTGGCCGCTGCTGATTTCCTCCAGCCCGGCGAGCATGCGCAGCAGCGTCGACTTGCCGCAGCCCGAGGGGCCGACCAGCACCATGAACTCGCCGTCGGCGATGTCCAGCGAAATGCCATGCAGGATTTTCGTCGACCCAAAGGATTTGAAAATGGAATCAAAAGTAACTGAGGCCATTAGGCTTTTACCGCTCCCGAGGTGAGGCCGGACACCATGTAGCGCCGGAAAGCGTAGTAGATGGCCGCCGGCGGCAGCGCATAGACCAGACCCGTGGCCATCAGCAGTTCCCAGGGCGAATCGTCGGCCGCGATGAAATGGCCCAGAGCGACCGCCAGCGTGATGGTCTGTTCATGCGACAGCAGCAAATAGCCGTACAGGTACTCGTTCCACGCCAGCAGCAGCGCGTAGGTGCCGATCGCCACCATCGACGGCGTCATCAGCGGCAGGTAAACGAGGCGGAAAAGCTGCAGTGGCGTCGCGCCGTCGATCCTTGCTGCCTCGTCGAGCTCGAAGGGCAGCTTGTCGGAAGCCTGCTTCAGCACCCAGATGGCGTAGGGCGCGGCGAGCGTCACCATGGCGAGCACCAGCGACCAGCGGTTGTTGAGCAGGCCGTAGACGCCCATCGCCTTGTACATCGGGATGGCGAGGAAGGCCGCGGGGATGAAGTAGGTGAAAAGCGCCAGGTTCATCACCGTGCGCCCGCCCTTCACCTTGAGGCGGCTGATGGCGAAGGCGGCACTGGTGGCGATGGCCAGCGTCAGCACGCCAACGGCGACCGCGATCCACAGCGAGTTCCAGATCTGGATCCAGAAGTGGTGCAGGTAGAAATGCTCCTGGCGCGCGATGGTGCCGAAGCCGCGCAGCGTCGGGTGGTCGGGCCACAGCGCGCCGGAGAACGCCGAGTCCTTGGAGGAAATCGAGAACAGGAACAGGTGGTAGATCGGAATCAGCGTCCACAGCAGGATCGGGACCGCGAGCAGCACCAGCACCGCCTCGTTCCAGTATTTTCTCTTCATGGCGCCGGCCGCGACAGGCTTTTCATCATGAACCACACCAGCGGCAGCACCAGCGGCATGGCGCAGACGATGGTGGCCATCGCCAGGTCGACCTGGTCGAGGCGGATGTAGCGGATGCCGAGCGTCGCCAGCACGTGGGTGAGGTCCGCCGGCCCGCCGCCCGTCAGCAGGTAGACGCTGTTGAAGTCGCCCAGGGTGAAGATCATCGACAGGATGGTCGAGGAGAGATACAGCGTGCGCAGCGACGGCCAGGTGACGAACTTGAATTTCTGCCAGGCGGAGGCGCCGTCGACGCTCGCCGCCTCGTACTGCTCGCGCGGGATGGCGAGGCGCCCGGCGATCAGGATCAGCGTCCAGAACGGCAGCGATTTCCAGATGTGCGTCAGCATCGCCAGGCCCAGGCCGATGACCGGGTCGTTCAGCCAGTTGGGGCCGTCCAGCGCCGTAAGGCGGAAGATCACCGAGTTGATCACGCCCCACTCGGGATTGAACATGAAGCGGATCGAGAAGATGGTGGGAATCGACGGCACCGCCCAGGGCAGCAGGAAGAGCACCGACATCCACCGCACCCACGGCCGGTCGTGCACGAAGAAGCCCGACAGCCAGAGCGCGAGCAGGAATTTCAGATTCACTGCGACCAGCAGAAAAATCAGCGTATTGACCGCGGTACGGAAAAAGATCGGATCGGCAAACAGCTTGACGTAGCTCTCCGGGTGCCGCGCGAGCCACAGCCCGTAGCTGACGGGGTAGAGGACGAAGGCGAGAAAGACGAGCACGTAGGGGGCGATGAAGATCACCCCCCACGTCTGCCACTGCGATTGGAAAAACGGCCGGGGAGGGACCGTCAGGACCCCTCCCGGAATTGCGGCCATCTCAGCCCGCGACTTCCTTGATGCGGGCGATCATCTCGTCGACGGCCTTGTCCACCGGCCACTTGTCGGTGACCACGCGGTTCATGGCCTTGGCCCAGACGTTCTCGTTGTTGAGGATGGTGAACTTCCAGTTCTTGGTGAACTCGAAGGTCACGGTGCCGGCGGAGAACTGGTCGTGCACCACCTTGCGATGCGGGTCCTCGGTCCAGAACTTGCGCGCCGCGCCGGATTTGGTGACCGGGTACCAGCGGCCGAGCGCGCCCTCGACGTAGGGCGTGAGGTTCTCGTCCTGCATCAGGAAGGCGACGAACTCCTTGCCGCGCTTCTTGTTCTTGGCGCTGTCGAACACCACGCCGACCTTGACCGCCGCGCGGTAGCGCATCGGCTTGCCGTCGGGCTTGTTGGGGAAGCCCGCGGTGGCGATCAGCTGCTCGTAGTTGGTCTTCGCCTGCGCCCGCTCCTCGGGCTTGAGCTTGTCGTTGTTCATGTCATCGAGCCACTTGGCGGCGATCGAGATCGTCGCGTTGTGCGTCATGATGATCGTCTTGTTGTGGAAGTTGACGTTGTTGTCCGGGTCCTTCCAGTTGATGGCGGAGGGCGGCGTGCAGCCCTTGCCGATGGTCTCGGTGTAGTCGCGCACCGCGTTGATGAGTCCGTCGCGGGTGCTCTTCCCGAGGTTCAGCTTGCCGTCGTCGTTGACGAGCCTGACGTTGTACGCGTCCATGTAGGTGAGGAACGAGTAGAACGAGTCCGACGAATCGACGCCCATCGGGCTGCCGACCGAGTAGACGCGCTTGCCGGTCTTCTTGCGGTAGCCTTCCTGCACCGGCCCGCACCAGAAGTCGAAATAGGCCTTCCAGGTCTTCGGGATGTCGGACTCCTTGAAGCCCGCCTCCGCCAGCATGTCCTTCCAGTACTGGATGTGCATGGTCTGGCGCTTGACCGGGAAGGCGTAGTAGGCGCGCTTCTTGGCCTTGTCGTTGTACATGAAGGTGGTTTCCAGCGTGTTGGGCAGGAAACGGCTCTTCATCGGCGTCAGGATGTCCGACAGGTCCTCGAGGCGGCCCTCGTAGGCCCACTTGCCGGCGACCTGGAAATCAAACACGTCGCCGTACACCACGTCGGGCGGCGAGCCGGCGTCGAGCGCGGCCACCGTCTTCGGGATCATCTCCTGCGGCGCGTAGCGCGACAGCTCGACCTTGACGCCGGTCTTCTTCTGGAATTTGTCCACCAGCTCGTCGACCGCCTTGTCTTCGGCGGGGTAGAACCCCTTGGCGAAGTAGACGACGATGGTTTCCTGGGCAAGCGCGGCGGGACTGAAGGCGCACAGCGCCAGCGCGGCGAAAAGCATTCTCAGCATGGGGATCCTCCTCAAAAGGGTCAGTTGTATGATAACTGACAAAATTATTTCTTGGATCGTTTCCAGGCCTCGAATTCCGCCCGGGTTTTCGCATCCGGCGGATAGAGGCCGAAGATGGAGCGGCCTTCCTTCACGCGCGCCTCGACCCAGTCCTCGAACTCGGTCTGCGCCGCCGCTTCCTCGGCCACCTCGTTTGCAATGGCGGCGGGAATCACCACCACGCCCTCCGCATCGCCCACCATGATGTCGCCCGGGTACACCGGCACGCCGCCGCAGCCGATCGGCACCTGGCTGTCGACCGCATGGTGGCGCACCAGGTTGAGCGGCGCCGAGCGCGCGGCGCAATAAGCCGGCCAGTCGAGCCGCTCGATGGTCGGCGTGTCGCGCAGGCCGCCGTCGGTCACCACGCCGGCGGCGCCGCGCACCATCAGCCGCGTCATCAGGATGTCGCCACCGGTGGCGGCCGCGGCGTCGCGCCGCGCGTCCATCACCAGCACCTGGCCGGGCGGGCAGGCCTCGATCGCCTCGCGCTGCGGATGGCCGCGGCCGTCGAAGGCGCCGAGCTGGTCGAGGTCCTCGCGGGCGGGGATGTAGCGCAGCGTGTAGGCCTCGCCCACCATGCGCGGAGATTTCTGATTCAAAAGGAAAACTCCCTGGACGAAGACGTTGCGCAAGCCGCGCTTGAACAGCACCGTGGTGAGCGTCGCGCTGCTCACTTTCTTCAGGGCGGCGCGGCTGCCGGGGGTGAGGGCGGTCATGGCCGCCATCCTACCTTTCGCAATCGGCCTACAATAGCTAGTAGTTTCAAGGGAGTGCACCACTAAATAGCATGGCCAAGACGCAGGTCTACGACGCATCCGCCATCCAGGCGCTCAAGGGTCTCGAGCCGGTGCGCCGCATGCCGGGGATGTACACGCACACGGTGCATCCGCTGCACATCGTGCAGGAGGCGCTCGACAACGCGGTGGACGAGGCGCTCGCCGGCTTCGGCAAGCGCATCAGCGTGCGCCTGCGCAAGGACGGCTCGGCCGAGGTCGAGGACGAGGGCCGCGGCGTGCCGGTGGACCTGCACGCCGAGGAAAAGAAGCCCGCGGTCGAGGTCGCCTTCACCATGCTGCACGCCGGCGGCAAGTTCTCGCGCTCGGGCGACGGCGTCTATCACATCTCCGGCGGGCTGCACGGCGTCGGCGTGGCGGTGTCGAATGCGCTCTCCAAGCGCTGCGAGGTGACGGTTTTCAGGGATGGCCAAAAACATACGATTGTTTTTGAAGGCGGGGATCTCAAGACCAAACTCAAATCGGAAAAGATCAAGGAAAAGCGCACCGGCACGGTGGTGCGCCTTTGGCCTGATCCCAAGTATTTCGATTCACCGAACATCCCGGTCAACGAGCTCGAGCACCTGGTGCGCTCCAAGGCCTACCTGCTCCCGGGTTTAACCACAAAATTACACATCGAAGGAAAAGAGGAAAAAACCTGGCGCTATGAGCGCGGTATGGCGCAGTACTTCGAGTTCATGCTCCAGGGGCGCGAGCTGGTCGCGCCGCTCTTCACGGGCGACCGGCATTTCGATGAAAAATCCGCGAAAGACTTGACTGACGTCGAGCCCGGCGAGGGCGCCGCGTGGGCCATCGGCTGGGTGGCCGAGGGCGACGTCTTCGCCGACAGCCACGTCAACCTGATCCCGACGCGCTCGGGCGGCACGCACGAGGCGGGCTTCCGCTCCGGCATCTTCGAGGCGCTCGCCGCCTTCATGGAGACGCGAGCGCTTGCGCCCAAGGGCGTGAAGGTGATCGCCGAGGACCTGTGGCAGCGCGCCTGCTTCACGCTCTCGGCGCGGATCGTGCGCACCCAGTTTCACGGCCAGACCAAGGAGAAGCTCACCACGCGCCACGCGGCGAAGCTGCTCGAGCTCTGCGTGCGCGACGCCTTCGAGCTGTGGCTGAACGAGCATCCGGAGGAAGGCAAGAAGATCGTCGAGCTCGCGGTGGAGCAGGCGCTGGCGCGGCTCTCCAAGGGCAAGAAGGTCGAGCGCAAGAAATCGAGCGGCATCGCCACGCTGCCGGGGAAATTGGTGGACTGCGCTTCAGGGGATATTTTGAGGAATGAATTATTTCTGGTGGAAGGCGACTCCGCCGGGGGGTCCGCAAAGGAAGCCAGGGATAAAGAGACCCAGGCACTCCTGCCGTTACGCGGCAAAGTGCTGAATACGATGTCCAAGGACAGCCGCACCGTGCTCTCCAACAAGGAGCTGCAGGCGATCGCCACGGCGATCGGGGTCGATCCGCATTCGGTCGAAGAAGATATCGATTTGAAGGACATCCGCTACGGCAAGGTGATCGTGATGACCGACGCCGACGTCGACGGCGGGCACATCCAGGCGCTGCTCCTCACCTTTTTCTTCATGCACGCGCCGAAGCTGGTCGAGCGCGGCCACCTCTACGTCGCGCAGCCGCCGCTGTTCAAAGTCGAGGTGCCCGCGCAGGGCAAGGGCAAGCCCGCCCGGCGCCTCTACTGCCTCGATGACGATGAGCTGGAAGAATCCCTGAATCAGCTGAAAAAAGAAAAGGTCAGGGACGGCAGCTGGGAAATCTCGCGCTTCAAGGGCCTGGGCGAAATGAGCCCGGAGCAGCTGTGGGAAACCACCATGAACCCGGATACGCGCCGGCTGGTGCGCATGCAGCTGAATTACAAGAATCTCGTCAAGGTGAAGAACATTTTCGAGCTGTTGATGGATTCGGGCGAGGCGGAAGGCCGGCGCAACTGGATGCGGGAGCACTGGAAGACCGTTGAAGCGGACGTCTAAAAAAGCCAGGCCGTTCTGGGAGCGGGCCTACAAGGGCCACGCCTTCTGGCTGGGCAAAACCAAGCTGGGCAAGGTGACGCTCCTAGAGAAAGAGAATTACTCGTGGGAGGCGGCCGGGCGAGTGGGGAAATCCGATTCTCTTGACAAGGCCAAGGCCGCGGTCGAGCTCGCGGTCGCGATGGCCGACCAACAACTGGACCTCTTCAAATGACCGACGACACCAAGACGCTCGATCTCTTCACCCCGGACAACGGCGACGAGGCCGCGCCGATCGAGCAGCACGCCTCGCACGCCTACCTCGGCTACGCGGTTTCGACCGTCAAATCCCGGGCACTGCCGGAAATCGCCGACGGCCTAAAGCCGGTGCAGCGGCGCATCCTGTTTTCGATCAACGACACGGGCACGCAGGGATTTTCGAAGTGCGCGCGCTTCGTCGGCGAGGTGCTCGGCAAGTACCATCCGCACGGCGACTCGTCGACCTACGAGGCGCTGGTGCACCTGGCGCAACCGTTCTCGATGCGCTATCCGCTGATCGACGGTCAGGGAAATTTCGGCTCGCGCGACGGCGACTCGGCGGCGGCCTACCGCTATACCGAGGCAAAGCTTTCAAGATTTTCAGAATTATTATTAAGTGAAATAAGAGAAGGGACCGTCGATTTCGGTAAAAACTACGACGGGAAATTCGAAGAACCGTCCCTGCTTCCCGCGCGCCTGCCGTTCGGGCTGCTGAACGGCAGCTTCGGCATCCCGGTCGGCTTCTCCACCCGCATCCCGTCGCACAACCTGAAGGAAGTCGCCGCCGCCGCGGCGTACGTCATCAAGCACCCGCGCGCCAAGCTCGAGGACGTGCTGGATCTGATGCCCGGCCCCGACTTCCCGGGCGGCGGCCAGATCATCTCGCCGCAGGAGGAGATCAGGCAGGCGTACGAGACGGGCAGGGGATCATTGGTCCTGAAAGCAAAATATGAGAAGGAAACGCTGGCGCGGGGCCAGTGGCGCATCGTCGTCACCGAGCTGCCGCACGGCGTGTCGGTGAAGCAGGTGATGGAGGAGATCGAGGCGCTCGCCAATCCCAAGCCGTTCGGCAACAAGAAGGAGACTTCGCAGGAGCAGAAGCGCCTCAAGCAGTTCATCCTCGACCAGGTCGAGGCGGTGCGCGACGAGTCCGACCGCAAGTCGAGGCTGCGCCTGGTGATCGAGCCGCGCAGCTCGCGCCAGGACGCCGAGGAGACGATGGCGGCGCTGCTGGTGCACACCAGCCTCGAGACGCGCTACGCGATCAACCTCACCTGGCTCGGCCGCGACGGCCTGCCCGAGACCAAGGGCATCGTCGAGGCGCTGCGCGAATGGGGCGAGTTCCGCCTCGACACCGTGCGCCGGCGCACCCAGTTCCGCCTGACGCGCGCCGACGAGCGCCACGAGATCGTCATGGGGCGGCTGCTCGCCTACGCCAAGATCGACGAGATCATCAAGCTCATCCGCGCGAGCGAAGACCAGGCTGATGCGCGTTTGCAATTGCAAAAACGATTTAAATTCTCCGAGAGGCAATCCGAAGATATCGTCAACCTGCGCCTGGGCCAGCTCACCAAGCTCGACGGCGTGAAGCTGAACGACGAGCGCAAGGCGCTCGAGGCGGAGCGCAAGGAGCTGAAGTCGATCCTCGGGGATGAAAAAGAGCTGAAGAAGTTGGTTGTAAATGAATTAACTCAGGATTCAAAAACCTACGGCGACAATCGGCGCACCCTCATCAGGACCGCCGAGCGCGCGCAGGTCGAGCGCACGGTGGTCGAGGAGCCGGTGACGGTGATCGTCTCGCAGAAGGGCTGGATCCGGGCGCGGACCGGGCACGGGCTGGATGTCACGCAGCTCAGCTTCAAGGACGGCGATGCGCTGCTGCAGACGCTCGAGTGCAAGACCACCGATCCGGTGACGGTGCTCGCCGCCTCGGGCAAGACCTTCACCCTCGACGCCGCGGAAATCCCTGCCGGGCGCGGCGACGGCGTGCAC
>DASWEU010000230.1:0-33604 GCA_036394595.1 Burkholderiales bacterium
TTCTACAACGGCTTTCGCGCCGGCGAGCATATCGTGCCTGCTGCGGACAAGAAAAATGAAACCTGGGATCGCTACGAAGGCAGCGAAGCCAAGGCGCTCGGCATCCAGAATCTCGCCGAGCACGGCGCCCAGGGGCGCGGCGTGCTGATCGATTTGCACTTTCACTTCAAAAGACAGCGAAAAGCGGTCGGCTATGACGACCTGATGCGGGTGCTCGACCAGGACAAAGTCGTGGTGGAGAAGGGCGACATGGTGTGCCTGTACACCGGATTTGCGGATTTTCTTCTGGAATTCAAAAAACAACCCGATGCCAAGCTGGTGCACGAAACCTGCTCGGGACTCAATGGCCGCGACGACAAGCTGCTGCAGTGGATCTCCGATTCCGGGCTCGCCTGCCTGATCGCCGACAACTACGCGGTGGAGCTGATCGCCACCGCGCTCACCGACCCGCTGCCAAAGACCCAGCCCTGGCTGCCGCTGCACGAGCACTGCCTGTTCAAGAACGGCATCCACCTCGGCGAGATGTTCTACCTGCGCGAACTGGCGCATTGGCTGCGCGAACACCGGCGCAACCGCTTCCTGCTCACCGCGCCGCCGCTGCGCCTGCCCGGCGCAGTCGGCTCGCCGCCCGCGCCGGTGGCCACGGTATGAAAGTGGCTCTGGTCACTGGCGGCAATTCGGGGATGGGCGAAGCCACCGTCAAAGAACTGACCCGGCGCGGTTGGCAAGTCGCGGCCATGGCGCGCACCAAAGTCCCAAAGGAGTTCCGGGGCGATGTCACGCAAGACGGCGACTGCCGCCGCGTGGCCAAGGCTGTGCTCGACAAGTGGGGACGCATCGACGCGCTGGTGAACAGCGCCGGCACCACCAAGTTCGTGAAGCACGAGGACCTCGAGGGGCTATCCGCCGACGACATCCTGGGCATCTTCCGCGTCAACCTGGTTGGTCCCTTCCAGATGATCCGCGCCTGCGCGCCGGCGCTGAAGACTTCGCGCGGCTGCGTAGTCAATCTCTCGTCGGTCGCATCGCTCCTCGGCACGGGGTCTTCCATCGCCTACGCCGCCTCCAAGGCTGCGCTCGACACCATGAGCTTCTCGCTCGCGCGGGCGCTCGGGCCGGAAGTGCGCGTCAACGTGGTCGCGCCCGGCTACGTGAAGACCGCCTGGCAGGTGTCGGCGCACGGTGCGGCGGGCGCCGACGAGCTGGAGCGCCGCTACGCCGAAAGGGCGCCGCTCAAGGCCGCAGCCAAGGCAGAAGAGGTCGCCGAAGCCATCGCCTGGGTGGTCGAGGCCGGGCGTGCCATCACCGGCCAGATCCTCTATGTCGACGGCGGCATGCACATCGCCTCGCCGCGTTGAATTTCTTTGATTACATCATCGTCGGCGCCGGTTCCGCCGGATGCGTTCTGGCGAATCGTCTTTCAGCAGATTCCCGGAAAAACATTCTGTTGCTGGAAGCCGGTCCCCGGGACCGGGATCCCTGGATTCAGGTGCCGCTGGGCTACGGCAAGCTCTTCAGCCGGCGCGACGTCAACTGGAGCTACGAATCCGAGCCCGAGCCGACGCTCGGCGGGCGGCGCATCTTCACGCCGCGTGGCAGGGTGCTGGGCGGCTCCTCGTCGATCAACGGGCTGGTCTATATCCGCGGCCAGCCCGCCGACTACGACGGCTGGGGCATCCCCGGCTGGGGCTTCGCCGACCTGCAGCCTTACTTCGAGCGCGCGGAGAAAAAGCTGCAGGTTTCGGACCTCGAGCGCCACGAGCTGGCCGACGCGTTCATCGCCTCGGCGGTCTCGCTCGGCGTGCCGCGTAACGACGATTTCAACGGCGCGCGCCAGGAGGGCGCCGGCTACTACCGCGCCACCGCGCACCGCGGGCGCCGGCGCAGCACCGCCGTCGCCTACCTGCGCGAGGCGGAGCGCCGTTCGAACCTGAAGGTCGAGGTCAACGCGCTGGTGACGAAAGTTCTTTTTGAGGGAAATCGTGCAGTTGGAATTTCCTATCTGAAAAATAAAATCCCTTTTTCCATAAAAGCAAAACAGATCCTCCTGTGCGGCGGTAGCTTCAATTCGCCGCAGTTGCTGCAGCTTTCCGGCGTCGGGCCGCGCGCGCTGCTCGAGCGCCACGGCATTCCGGTGGTGCTCGATGCGCCCGGCGTCGGCGCGGCTCTGCAGGACCATTTCTATGTGCGCACCTTCTGGCGCTGCAACCGGCCGATCACCCTGAACGACGACCTGCGGAGCCTGTGGCGCAAGGCCGGCATCGGATTGCAGTATTTGCTGATGAAGAAGGGTCCGCTGACGGTCGCGGCCGGGCAGGCGGCGGCCTTCGTGCGCACGCGCCCGGAGCTCGAGGGACCCGACGCGCAGATCTATTTCATCAATTTCTCGACGGCGCGGCGCGGCGGCGTGCTGCACCCGTTCTCCGGCTTCACCCTGTCGGTCTCCCAGCTGCAGGTGGAGTCGCGCGGCTCGGTAGCGATCCGCTCGGCCGATCCGCGCGAGGCGCCGGCAATCCGCTACAACTACCTCGCCACCGAGCGCGACCGGCGCGTGATGGTGGAAGGGTTGAAGCTCATCCGCCGCATCGCCGCGGCGCCGCCGCTGCGCGACTACATCGATGCGGAATTTACGCCCGGCCCCGCGGTGCGAAGCGACGAGGACTGGCTCGCCTTCAGCCGCGAGACCGGTGACACGGTGTTTCATCCCACCTCGACGTGCCGGATCGGTTCTGTTGTGAATGAAGGATTAGATCTCCTCGGTATTGAAAATCTCAGGATCGTCGACGCTTCGGTGATGCCCTCGGTGCCCTCGGGGAATATCAATGCCGCGGTCGTCGCCATGGCGGAGAAGGCTGCCGACCTGATCAAGGCGGATACTTGAGCCATGTGGGAAGGCGCTGCAATCGTTCTGATCGTGGCCGGCGCGTTGCTTTGGGCCGACAGCCTGCGCGCCCGCGAGCGCGCGGTGCAGGCCGGTCGCAGGGCCTGCGAGCGCTATGACCTGCAATTTCTCGACGATACGGTGTCCTTTGCCCGCTTGCGGCTGGGCCGGGATGATGAAGGCCAGTTGAAGATCGCCCGCACCTACACCTTCGAGTTTTCCGACACCGGGAACAACCGGCGCCACGGCGCCATCGTGATGCTGGGCGGCGAGCTGGCCGACCTGAAGCTCGAGCCTTACCGCCTTCAATGAACTGGCTCGACGGCAAGGTAATCGCGAACCGGCACTGGACCGGCAGCCTGTTCTCGCTGCGCATCGAGGCGCCGCCGCTCGCGTTCGAGGCCGGGCAGTTCGTGCGCATCGCGCTGCCGGCGGGCGGCGAGCTGGTGGCGCGGCCCTTTTCCTTCGTCAATCCGCCGCAGGACCCGGTGCTCGAATTCTATGGCGTGGTGGTGCCGGAAGGACCTCTTTCGCCCGGCCTCGCGCGGCTGCAGACAGGCGAGCGCCTGCAAGTAGCGTCCAATCCCGCCGGATTTCTCGTGCTCTCCGAGCTGCCGGACGCCGAAACGCTGTGGCTGCTGTCCACCGGTACCGGCATTGCGCCGTTTCTTTCGATATTGAGGACGGCGGTGCCGTGGCAGCGGTTCAAGAAGGTGGTACTGGTGCACGCCGTTCGCCGCGCCGAGGAACTGGTCTATCAGGAGCTGATTCTTGAATTCAAAAAACAAAAGGCATTTCGCCACGTGAGCTTCGTCAGCCGGGAACCACATGCCAGCTCGCTCGCGGGCCGCATCCCGGCGGCGATCGTCGACGGCCGGCTGGAAGACGCCGCGGGCGCGCAGTTCTCGGCGCAGTCGCAGGTCATGCTCTGCGGCAATCCCGCCATGCTCAAGGACGCCCAGGCGGCGCTGGTGGCGCGCGGCCTGCGCAAGCACCGGCGCCGCAGCCCAGGCCAGATCACGGTGGAGAGCTTCTGGTGAGACGCCTTGCCGCAGCGCTAACGCTGCCTGCAGCACTCGCGCTCTCAGCGCTCGCAGGCTGTAGCGGGCTGCAGCTCGCCTACGACAACGCCGACACTTACCTGCGCTGGCGCCTGACCGCCGACCTCGACCTGCACGGCGAAGCGCTGGACGAGCTCGACGAGCGTATCCAGCAGTTCATGGCCTGGCATCGCCGCCAGTCGCTGCCGCAGTACGCGCGTCTCGCCGACGACGCGTCGCAGCGCCTCGCGCGCGGGCTCTCGCGCGAGGACATGGTTTGGGGGTACGATGCCCTGACGGCGCAGGGCAGCGAATTTCTGGTCGCCGTGGCGGAACGCATCGGGCCGATGCTCGATCGATTGACGCCCGAGCAGCAGGCGCACCTCGAGGAGCGCATGGCCGACGACAACCGCAAGTTCGCGCGCGATTTCCTGCGCGGCAGCGAAGCGGAACGCCGCGAGCGCCGCGCGCGGCGCGCCGAGGAACGGCTGGAGGACTGGGTGGGGAGGCTGTCGCAGGCGCAGGTCGACCGCATCAGGCAGTTTTCCGAGCGCGCGCCGCTCACCGATGAGCTGCGCCAGCGCGACCGCAAGCGATTGCAGGCCGGGCTGCTCGAAATCGTGCGCGCACGCGGCGCCGAGAAGCGGCTGCCGGGCTACGCCGCGCGCTGGCGCGACGAGCGCGAAGCGGCATTCACCGCGGCAAACGAGGCTTGGCGCCGCGAGCTTTATGCCCTGCTGCTGGACATCGACCGCACGCTGGCGCCAGTGCAGCGCGCGCGCGCCGTGGCGCAGCTGCAGCGCTATGCGGGCGAGTTGCGCACGCTGGCGGCGCGGGAGACGCCCTGAGGCCGCGCGCGAAATGGAGCGCGCGATGAAGCCGCGCGCAGTGGACGAGGCGGCGGCGCGGCGCGTCGTCGAGAGCCTGCTCGAATCGCCGCCGGCCGACTATGCCGGCCGCACGCGCTACACGCAGCTCGAGTACGAGGCGATCCTCGCCAACGCCTCGATCGGCATTGCATTCACGCGCGACCGGCGCTTTTTCCTCTGCAATCCGCGCTTCGCCGAGATGTTCGGCTGGGCGCCCGAAGAGCTGATCGGCCAGCCGGGCGACGTGGTCTACCCCAGCCGCGAGAGCTATGCCGCGCTCGGACAGGTCGCGGTGCCGGTGCTCTCCGCCGGCAAGCAGCTCGATCTCGAGTGGGAAGTGCGCCGCAAGGACGGCTCGACCTTCCTGGCGCGCATGATCGCCAAGGCGATCGACCCGGACAACACGCCGCAGGGCACGGTGTGGATCGTCGAGGACATCACCGAGCAGCGGCGCCAGTCCGACGAGGTGAACCGGCTGCTGCGCGCACAGGAGGCGATCCTCGGCACGGCGGCGGTCGGCGTGGTGTTCGTGCGCGACCGGCACATCGTGCGCTGCAACCGGCGCTACGAGGAGATGTACGGCTATGGCGCGGGCGAGCTCGACGGGCAGCCGACTTCCCTGCTCTATCCCAGCCACGAGGACTACGAGAGATCGGCCTCGATCTACGAGCCGCTGTTCCATGGCCAGACCTCGAGGCGCGTCGAGTCGCGCCGGCGCAAGGATGGCAGCACGTTCTGGGCGCGCGCCGACGGCCGGGCGGTGGACCCGCGCGAGCCGCATCTGGGCTCGGTGTGGACGGTCGAGGACGTCACCGAGCAGCGCCGCGCCGAGGCCGATCTGGAGCGCGCGCTCGCCGAGCAGGAACTGATTCTCGACAACGCGACCGTGGGCATCGCCTTCGTGCGCGGCCGCGCCATCCGGCGCTGCAACCGCTACCTCGAGGAAATGGCGGGCGCCGCGCCGGGCGAGCTCGACGGCGTCAGCACCCGGGTGCTGTTCGCGAGCGAGGCCGAATGGCGCGACGCCGGGGAGCGCTCGGCCGGCGTGCCGCCGGGCGGAACGTTCGTCGGCGAGGCACGCTTTGCCCGGCGCGACGACGTGCATTTCATCTGCCGCGCGCGGGGCCGGCGCATCGACGCCGGCGACGCCGACCAGGAATGGATCTGGAGCTACGAGGACGTCACCGCCGAGCGCGAGGCCGACTCGCGCGTGCAGCGCGCGCTCGACGCGCTGGAGCGCTCGGTCGCCGAGCGCACCTCCGAGCTGCAGGAGGCGAAGGCGCGCGCCCAGCACCTTGCCGACCACGACGCGCTCACCGGCCTGCCCAACCGGCGCCTGCTGGAGGACCGCCTGACGCAGGCGCTGGCGCTCAGCCAGCGCAACCGCCAGCACACCGCCGCGATGTTCGTCGACATCGACCGCTTCAAGGCCATCAACGACACGCTCGGCCACAGCATCGGCGACGCGCTGCTGAAGGAGATCTCGCAGCGCCTGGTGAACCAGCTGCGCGTCGGCGACACCATCTGCCGCATCGGCGGCGACGAGTTCGTGGTGGTGCTGCCGGAGGTGAAACGCGCCTCCGACGTGGCACAGGTGGCGCAGAAGGTGATCGAGCAGCTTTCGCTGCCGGTGCCGATCGAGGGCCATGACCTGATCGTCACCGCTTCGATCGGCATCGCGGTCTACCCGGAGGACGGCGCGGATGCCGAGACGCTGATCCGCAACGCCGACGCCGCCATGTACCACGCCAAGGAGCTGGGGCGCGCCAACTACCAGTTCTTCACCGACCAGATGAACCAGGCGGCCTCGCACCGCGTGGCGCTGGAAAGCGAGCTGCGGCGCGCGCTCGGCCGCGAAGAGCTGCGCGTGCACTACCAGCCCGTGATTGAAGCAAAAAGCGGGCGGCTCGCGGGCCACGAGGCGCTGGTGCGCTGGCAGCACCCGGAACGCGGCCTGGTGCTGCCGGGAGATTTCATCCAGCTCGCCGAGGACACCGGGCTGATCCTGCGCATCGGCGAGTGGGCGCTGCGCGAAGCCTGCCGCTGGGCCGCCGCCGGCGGCAAGCGCGGAGGGGAAAAAGCGGCGCAAGTGGCCGTCAACCTGTCGCCGCGGCAATTCAACGACCCCAAGCTCGCCGAGACGGTGGCGCGCGCGCTCGCCGACACCGGGCTGCCGCCGCGGCGCCTCGAGCTCGAGATCACCGAGACGACCGCCATGCAGCACACCGACGCCACGCTGGCGACCCTCGAACGCCTGAAGAAGCTCGGCGTCTCGATCACCATCGACGACTTCGGCACCGGCTACTCGAGCCTCGCCTACCTGCGCCGCTTCCCGGTGGACAAGCTCAAGATCGACCGCAGCTTCGTCGCCGTGGCGCCGGCCGACAAGGAGCAGGCGGCGATCATCTCGGCGGTGGTCGCACTCGCCCACGCGCTGCAGATCGAGGTGGTTGCCGAGGGCGTCGAGACCGAGGAGCAGCGCGCCTTCGTCGCGCGCTGCGGCTGCGACTACATGCAGGGCTTCCTGATCGGCCGGCCGGCCGAAGCGGATCCCGCGCGCAAGGCCTAGCTCAGGTCGAGCGGCGGCGCTTTTCCTTCAGCGCTTCTTCCAGCTGCTGGATGCTGATTTCCACGCCCAGCAGGTTCGGGTTGGCCTTGAGCGCCTTGCGGAACCAGGCGAGCGCCTGCTCCGGCTCGTCGAGGGCGAGGTAGATCTGGCCGAGGCCCGCCAGGGCGCCGAAGTGCCCCGGATTGCGCTTGAGCACTTCGGTGCAATCGGCGATCGAGCGCTGGAACTCGCCGGCGAGAAACAGCACCGTGGCGCGCTTGTTCCAGCCTTCGGCGAAGTCGGGCCGCTTGCGGATCACGGCGGTGAAGTCGGCCACCGCCCGCTCGTTGCGGCCGGCCTGCATTTCCTCGACGCCATGCGCCATCAGCTGGTCGATCTCGGCGTCGCCCGAGCGGCTCCACAGCAGCCACAGGCCGCTCTCGGCGAAGCTGCGCACGAACGGGCTGTCGTCGCGCAGCCGCTCCTGCAGCAGCGCTGCGTCCGCCATCGTGCCGCGGTTCGCAATCCAGTTGATCGCCTCCGCGCGGGCGGCGGGGTCCGGGTTGCGCAGCGCGGCGAGCGCCGCTTCGCGCGATTTTGGCGGCTCGGGGAATGCCGGGCCGGCCGTCGCTGTTAGCAGCGCTGCAAGGAGTACGATTACCTTTCTACGCATGGAGAGCACCGAATGACGAAAGCAGCGTTTAATACGTTCATGGTAGCCGTTTCGCTCGCCGCCGCCAGCGCGTTCGGCGCCGACACCACCCCGTCGTCCACGCCGGCGCGCCGGGCCGACCCGGCGCTCGAGCGCTACGAACAGGCCGCCGGCCGGCAGGACTGGCCCGCCGCGCAGGCGGCGATGAAGGATGCGCTATCGCGCGATCCCGGCAACGCCGACTTCAACAACCTCTACGCCTATTCGCTGCGCAAGGGCCCGAGCCCCGACATGAACCTGGTGTTCAAGCATTACAACGAGGCGCTGCGCATCGATCCGAAGCACCGCGGCGCGCACGAATACCTCGGCGAGGCCTACCTGATGGTCGGCAACGTCGAGAAGGCCAAGGAGCACCTCGGCCAGCTCGACAAGATCTGCTTCTTCGGCTGCGCGGAATTCAGCGACCTGAAGAAGGCGATCGCGGAGTTCGAAACGAAGAAGACCTCGTCGCGCTAGGCGCGCGGCTTCGATTCCAGCAGCTTCACCAGGGCGTGCAGGACGCGGTTGGCCGGCGTCGGCACGCCGAGCGCCTCGCCGCGGCGCACGACGAAGCCGTTGAGGTGGTCGATTTCGGTGGGCTTTTTGCGCGCCAGGTCCTGGGCGGTGGAGGAAAACTGCTTCGGCATGGCCTCGGCGATGCGGTAGGTCGCCGCGAGCATGTCGGGCGCCATGGTCACGCTGCTCGCTTTCGCGACCGCCAGCGTTTCTTCGACGACGTCCTTCATCAGCGCGCGCACGCCATCGCCTTTGATCATTTCGCCGTAAGGCAGCTGGGTAATGGCTGAAATGGCGTTGTAAGCGCAGTTCACCACCAGCTTGGCCCATAGCTCGCCGGCGACGTTGTCCGAAATCTTCACCGGAACGCCTGCGGCCTCGAACCAGGCTTTGATTTCCAGAAGAGATTTTTTTTCGGTTGAAGAACCGATGACCAGATCGCCGCGTCCATGGTGCTTGAGGTGGCCGGGGCCGGCCATCTCGGTGGCGACGTAGACCGCCGCCGGAATCACCGGAACGGTGACGCGAGCCTGGATGCGCTCGGTGTTGTCGACGCCGTTCTGCAGGTTCACCACCAGGCTGCCAGGCTCCAGGTGCGGCGCGATCTGGCCTGCGGCCTGCTCGGTATCGGTGGATTTGACGCAGAACAGGACCAGCTGCGCACCGCGCACCGCCGCGGCATCCACGCTCGCCTCCACCGGGATGCGTTCGTCGAACTTGAGTCCCTCGAAATGCAGGCCTGATTTCCTGAAGGCGTCGACATGGACCGGCCGGCCGATCAGCGTCACCGGGTGGCCGGCGCGCGCCAGCATGCCGCCGAAAAAACAGCCCACCGCGCCCGCTCCCAGCACCGCGACCCGGATCAAGCTTCTTCCTTCAGCGCTTGCGCGCGAGGGCGGCGCCGGCCGCCAGCGCCTTCAGCTTCGCCAGCGCGATCTCGCGGCTCATCGGCGCCATGCCGCAGTTGGTGCAGGGGAAGAGATGCTTCTTCGGCACATATTGCAATGCATTCCTGATGACGGAAAAAACTTCCTCGGCTGTTTCGACGCGATCGCTGGCGACGTCGATCACGCCGACTAGGACATCCTTGCCCTTCAGCAGTTTCAGCAGCTCGAGCGGCACCCTGGAGTGGATGCATTCGAGCGAAACCTGGTCGATGCCGCTCTTCGCCAGCACCGGGAAGATTTCCTCGTACTGGCGCCACTCGCCGCCCAGGGTCTTCTTCCAGTCGAGGTTGGCCTGGATGCCGTAGCCGTAGCAGATATGCACGCAGGTGGTGCAGCGCAGGCCGCGCGCCGCGCGCTGCAGCGCGGCGATGCCCCAGGTCTTGGCCTCGTTCAGGTAGACGTTGAAGGCCGGTTCGTCGAACTGGATCACGTCGACGCCGTCCTTTTCCAGCGCGCGCGCCTCCTCGTTGAGCAGCGCCGCGAGGGCCATCGCCAGCTCGGCCTTGTCATTGTAGTGCCGGTCGGCGACGGTATCGACAATGGTCATGGGCCCCGGCAGGGTAATTTTTATTTTTTTCCCGGTATGTTTTCTCAACAGCATCGCTTCGAGCTGGTGCACCCGTCCCTTGAGGCGCAGCGGGCCGAACACCACCGGCACCATGGCGTCATAGCGGTTGTTGCGGATGCCCATCTTTACCTTGTTCGCGAAGTCGATGCCCTCGACGTATTCGAGAAAGCCGTGCACGAAGTGCTGGCGCGACTGCTCGCCGTCGCCGACGATGTCGATGCCGGCGTCTTCCTGTTCCTTGAGCCAGAGCAGGGTGGCGTCGCGCTTCGCCTGCGCCAGCTCCTCGCCGGCAACGCGCCAGGCCGGCCACAGCTTGTTGGTCTCCGCGAGCCAGGCGGGCTTGGGCAGGCTCCCGGCGATCGTCGTCTCGAACATGCGTTCTCCGTTGTCCTCGAGTTTGCCAATGCTAGTAGCATCCGGGACGCCACTCTAGGGCCGTTTTTCGGTAAGCTGTGCGCGGACAACGTTCTTTCAAGGGAGCTGACATGATCAGACTGCTGATGATTGCGATAGTGGTGGGCTTGTCCGGATCCGCCTGGGCGCAGATCAAGCCCTGCGAGGAGCTGAAGGCCGAGATCGACGCCAAGATCAAGAAGAATGGCGTGGCGAACTTCACGCTCGACATCGTCGACGCCAACGCGCAGGCCGACGGCAAGGTGGTCGGCACCTGCGACGGCGGCGCGAAGAAGATCGTCTACAAGAAGGGCTAGCGCGCGGGCCGCTGGGTTACCCTAGCGGTCATGAAGAAGCGGCTGATCGTCGGCATCACCGGCGCGACCGGTGCGGTCTATGGCGTCGAGATATTGAGAATTTTGAAAAAAATCTCTCAATGGGAAACTCATCTCGTGCTGTCGGACGCCGGTGCGCTCAATGCCTGGCACGAGCTGAAGATGAAGCGCAAGGACATCGAGCGCCTGGCGCACGTCGCCTACCACCCCAGGGACATCGCGGCGACCATCGCCAGCGGCTCCTATCTGACCGACGGCATGGTGATCGCCCCCTGCTCGATGAAAACGCTCGCCGCAGTGGCGCACGCGCATGCCGACGATCTGCTGTCGCGCGCAGCCGACGTGGTGCTGAAGGAGCGCCGCCGCCTGGTGCTGCTGCCGCGCGAGACGCCGTTGAATCTTGCCCACCTGCGCAACATGGTCGCCGTCACCGAGATGGGCGGCATCGTGTTCCCGCCGGTGCCGGCGTTCTACGCCCTGCCGCGCAGCGTCGAGGACCTGGTGGCGCACACCGTGGCGCGGGTGCTCGATCTCTTCGGCATCCACGCGCCCGCGCTCAAGCGCTGGGCAGGGATGAAAGGAAGTCCCGCAGGGCGCGATTGAAGGCTTCGGCCTGCTCGACGTTGGCGATGTGAGCGGCCTGGGCGATGGAGACGAACTTCGCGCCCGGGATCGTCGCGCCAAGGTGTTTCGTGCCGGCCGCGGCACCGTCGGACTCACCGGTGATGGCGAGCACCGGCAGCTTGATGTCCTGCAGGCGCGCCGTGGTGTTGAGCCCCATGATGGCGCGGCCGCAGCCGACGAAGCCGGCCACCGGCGTCGACAGGACGATCGCCCGGATCCGCTGGTATGCCGCGGAGTTCTTCTTCCGGTAGGGCTCGGTGAACCAGCGCTCCATGGTGCCGTCGACGAGGCCGGCCATGCCCTTCGTCTGCGCCACCTGGATGCGCTCTTCCCACTGCTTCAGCGCTTCGGGCGGCTGTGTGTGCGTGGTGTCGGCGAGGATCATGCCGGTAAAGGGACCCTTTCCGCGCAGCGCAAGCGTCTGGCCGATCATGCCGCCGATGGACAATCCGCAATAAACTGCCTTTTCAATTTTTAATATTTTTGTAAGGCCGATGACATCATCGGCGAGCATGTCGAGGCTGTACGGCCCGGCGGGGGCGCTGGTGGCGCCGTGCCCGCGCATGTCGTAGTTGAGGAGGCGCCAGCTGCCCTTGAATGCCTCGACCTGCGGATCCCACATGCGCACGCTGCTGGCGAGCGAGTGGCTGAGCAGCAGCCAGGGCGCGCCTTCCTTGCCGTGCACCTCGTAATTGATCTCGATGCCGTTGACCTTCGCTTTCATACCGCCTCCATGATCAGGGGAATTTTCATTTCGTCTTCGCTGGTGCCGCCGTGGTTGCCGATATGCAGGTGGCGCGGCTCGCCGGGCGTCCAGTCCTTCACCGTGTAGCGCTCGCGCATCACCAGCGTGACGTCGCCGATGCGCTCGGCGAAGCGCGGGTGCGGCTGCCCCGGGCCGAACCAGCCCTCGTCGACGAGCTCACGGCTGAAACGAACTTCTGCTTTTTCACGCAACCAATCTTTGGACTTTTGTAAAAATCCGGAAGGATCATGCACGTGACAGTAAGCCACGCGCCGCTCGCCACACAAGGGAAACCGGAGCAGGCCGGCCAGTTCCGGCGGCAAATCAAGTGATTCCGCGGGCGCGACGTCGATGAAACCGTGGTCCGCAGTGGCGATCACCCGGCTGTCAGTGCCGGCGAGGCGCTGAAGTATTTCGCCAAATGCCGCGTCGATTCTTTGAAATTCCGCCTGGGACTCCGGGCTCTGCGAGCCGTAACGGTGCGAGAGGGCGTCGTATTCGGGCCAGTAGGCGTAGACGAATTTTCGACCCGCGCCCGATTTGACAGCTTTTTCTATTTCAAGAACCAAACCGTTCAGCGTCTCGTAGGCGCGCCGCTCGGCGCCTTTGCAGTGGCGCAGGTTGTAATCGGAATCGATGATGTCCTTGTGCGTCACCACGATCGAGCGCACCGGCAGCGACTCGAACAGCGCCGGCGCCGGGAAGGCACGCTCGGGCGAGTAGCCCTTGTCGCGTAGCGGGATGTACTCGCCGCGCGTGCGGAAGGGCAGCGGCGCGGCGACGTAGCCCGCTTCGCCGAAGTAGGTGAACCAGCCGGTGAGTCCGTGCTCGAGCGGCGCCGCGCCGGTGTAGGAGGTGGTAATCGCGGAGGCGGTGGTCGACGGAAAGACCGAAGTGATCGGCGCGCGCCTGCGCCGCGCGAGCTCGCTGCCGGCGCCGTGGCGCTGCAGATAGTTGTCGCCGAGCCCGTCGATGATCAGCAGGACCAGGTTTTCCGCTTTTCCCGCCTGGAAATTTCTCAACGGCGCATGCAACGGCCTTCCGCCGCAGGCATCGACGATCGAGGCCATCAGGTTCAGGAGACTGCCGCCCGCGTAGTCCGGTCGCATGGGGAAGAGCCGGATTTTAGAGGTAGAATGAATCCGCTATGAGGCACGAAGTTCATCTCCACGCCGACATTCCGGTCCTCGAAGGCATCTCGCGCCGCCAGGTGGAGCAGGCGCTCGGGCCGCTGCTCGAGTACCTGGACGCCGACGGCATGGCCGAGGTCAAGAGCCTCGAGACCGACGAGCCGGGCTTTCGCTACGACGACAAGGAGCTGATCCTCACCCTGTGCTGGACGGGCGAGATCGGCCGCAGTTTCCACCTCGCGCTCGAGGCGGCGCTCGAGAACCTCGGGCCCCTGTGCTACGAGGCGGTGGAAGTCGACCTCACGCTGTACCACCCGAATGGCGAGCAGGAGTCGAAGCTGCTGTTCGTCGGGCCGACGCTGCAGGCGATCCACGAAGCGCAGCGCCGCTGCATGCTCGAGGACGTGGCAGCGATCCTCGCGCGCCAGTTCGACAAGGACAAGGTCGGCGAAGTGACCACGCTGGTGAACGACCTGTTCGACCGCGACTGGAAGGAGAAGGCGGCGCAACCGAAGAAGCCCGAGCGCGCCTTCGAGGCCTACACTCGTCCTTCCAGAAAAAACCTGCACTGAGTGGCGGCACCGAAGTACCCGCGCTTCGACACCCTGGCGTTGCACGCCGGCCAGTCGCCTGACCCCGCCACCGGCAGCAGAGCGGTGCCGGTCTACCAGACCACCTCCTATGTCTTTCGCGACACCGAGCACGCCGCGTCGCTCTTCAACATGGAGCGCGCCGGCCACGTCTATTCGCGCATCTCCAATCCGACCGTGGCGGTGTTCGAGGAGCGGATGGCGGCGCTCGAAGGCGGTGTAGGCGCCATCGCCACCGCCTCGGGCCAGGCGGCGCTGCACCTCGCGGCGGCCACCCTGATGGGCGCGGGCAGCCACATCGTCGCCTCGGGTGCGCTCTACGGCGGCTCCCACAACCTGCTTGCCTACACGATGAAGCGATTTGGAATTGATACGACTTTTGTCCAGCCTCGCGATCTCGATGCCTGGAAAAAATCAATCCGCGTAAATACAAAACTACTTTTCGGCGAAACCCTGGGAAATCCGGGCCTCGACGTGCTCGACATTGCGGCGGTCTCGGCCATCGCGCACGAGGCAAAACTGCCGCTGCTGGTGGATGCCACGTTCACCACGCCGTTCCTGATGAAGCCGTTCGAGCTCGGTGCCGACCTGCTTTATCACTCGGCGACCAAGTTCCTCGGCGGCCACGGCGTCGCCATCGGCGGCGTGCTGGTCGATTCCGGGCGCTTCGACTGGGAAGCGTCGGGCAAGTTCGAGACGCTAACCGCGCCCTACGCCGGTTTCCACAACATGGACTTCGAGGAGGAATCGGGCACGCGGGCATTCCTCCTGCGCGCCCGGCGCGAAGGCCTGCGCGATTTCGGCGCCTGCATGGCGCCGATGACCGCGTTCCATCTGCTGCAGGGGATCGAGACGCTGCATCTGAGAATGCCAAGGCATGTGGAAAACACCCGGAAGGTTGTGGCGTTTCTGGAAAAAAATCCCGCTGTCGAACGCGTGACCTACCCGGAGCTCCCCAGCCATCCCGATCACGCCCTGGCGAAAAAACTCCTGCCGCTAGGTTGCGGCGCGGTGTTTCCGTTCGAGATCAAGGGCGGGCGCGCGGCCGGGAAAAAATTCATCGAGGCGCTGCGCGTCTTCTCGCACCTCGCCAACGTCGGCGACGCCAAGTCGCTGGTGATCCATCCCGCGACCACCACGCACTACCGCATGAGCGACGAGGACCTCAAACGCGCCGGCATCGGCGCCGGCACGGTGCGCCTGTCGGTCGGCCTGGAGGATGCGCAGGACCTGATCGACGATCTCGATCGCGCGCTGAAGGCCGCTTCGCGTTCCTGATGGATACGGTTCTTGCGGGAAAAAGTGTCTTTGCCTATACGGCGGCTCACGAGCTGGACCCGAAAAAACCGACCGTCGTCTTTGTGCATGGCGCCGGTCTCGACCACTCGTGGTTCGGCCTGCAGAGCCGCTACTTCGGCTACCACGGCTGGAACGTCCTCGCGCTCGACCTGCCGGGACACGGCCGCTCGGAGGGGCCGCCAATTCCGACGATTGGGGGCATGGCAGGTTTTCTTTTTGAATTCTTAACATCACTGAATATTCAAAAGGCGACCATCGTTGGTCATTCCATGGGCTCCCTGGTCGCGCTCGAGTGCGCGGCGCGCCATCCGGAGCGCGTCGAGCGCATTGCGCTGATCGGCGTCGCCTATCCGATGAGGGTGGGCACGGAATTCCTGGATGCCGCGCGCCGCGATCATTGCGACGCCTTCGACATGGAGACCATCTGGGGCCACGCGGCGCAGGTGCCGCTCGGCGGCAACCCCAATCCGGGCATGTGGATGTACGGCGACACGCTGGCGCGGCTGCGGCGCCTCGCGCCAGGCGTGCTCTACAACGACCTCAAGGCCTGCAACGATTTCGAGCTGAAGGGCGACATCCGCTGCCCGGCGTTGTTGATTCTCGGCAAGCGCGACGTGATGACACCGCCGAAAAATGCTGCTTCGCTGGCACTAAAACTCAATCCTTCGAGCAGCAGAATTGTCGAAACATCCGGCCATTCCCTGATGGCCGAGGCGCCGGATGCGACGCTGGATGCTCTGGCCGAATTTCTCGCGTGAGAAAAATCTTTTATTCATTGCTGATCTCGGTGCTGCTGCCGCTGCAGGCGATAGCGCAGTCGTATCCCTCGAAGCCGGTGAAGATCATCGTTCCCGCCCAGCCTGGCGGCGGGCTCGACCTGATCGGCCGCACCATCGCCGACCAGCTCGGTCGCGCGCTGCAGCAGTCCTTCTTCATCGAAAACGCGGCGGGCGGCGGCGGGTCGATTGCCGCGATGGCGACCGCGCGCGCCGCGCCCGACGGCTATACGCTGATGGTGGGCTACGTCGGCACCCACGCCACCAACCCCGCGGTGCGCAAGCTCAGCTACGACGCGGTCAAGGATTTCACCGCCATCGCCATGGTCGGCGGCACGCCCAATCTGCTGGTCGTCCATCCTTCGGTGCCGGCGGCCGACCTGCAGGGCTTCATCGACTATGCGAAGAAGAATCCCGGCAAGCTCAACTACGGCACCGGCGGCATCGGCCTGCTCAATCATCTTGCGCTCGAGCAATTCCGGGCGGCGGCGGGGCTCGAGGCGGTATACGGGCATTACCGCGGCATCGGCCCGGCGCTCCAGGACCTCATCGGCGGGCAGATTCAGGTGCTGATGCCGGGCCTGGCCGCTGCGCTGCCCCACATCCGTAATCAGCGTATCCGGCCGATCGCCATCACCGGCCTCAAGCGCCATCCGCTGCAGCCGGACCTGCCGACCTTCGAGGAGCTCGGCTTCAAGGGCTTCGACGGGGTGCAGTGGTACGGCATCGTCGGGCCGGCGAAGCTGCCCGCCGAGATCACGGCGAGACTCAACGCCGAGATCAACAAGGCGATCGCCGCGCCGGCGCTGCAGCAACGCCTTGCCAACGAGGCGATCGACCCGATGCCGATGAGCTCCGAGCAGTTCGCCGCCTTCATCCAGGCGGAGATCGCGCGCTACAGCAAGCTCGCGCGCGAGCGCAACATTTCGCTCGACGAGTAGCGCTACGGCCTAGCCGCGGAATGCGGTGAGATCGACGCCAGAATCAAACCATGCTTTTAATTTAATAAGAAAATCCTCGGTGCGCCGCGGCGGCCAGCCGCCGTGGGCGCAGTTGAGCCGGAATTTCTCCTCGAGGTCGGCGCGCGACAGCGGCTCTTTTGCGCCGCCGCGCAGATGGGGTTGTCTTTCTTCCAGCATCCCTCCACTCTTGAGGCGCAGCCGGACGTGACCGGTGAATTCGTCCGGATAGGGATTGTCGGGATCGATCTCGTAGCGCACCTTGGCAGCGAGTGCGCGCAGGCGCTCGTCCCGCACGCGCTCCTCGGTGAAGGCGTCGAGCCCGGCGTGCCCGAGCACGAATCCGGCTGCAATGCAGTAGGGCTGGCTGAATTTCGCGGCATAGGCGTTGGGCGGGCGCTGCTTGGACGCCAGCGGTTCCCACAGGCGGTGCACCGTTCCTTCGGCGGCCTCGCAGACGACTTCTACGATATCGCCCAGTTCGACTTTCGACCGCAGGCGCCGGGCGCAGTCGATATACGGCTGCGTCATGGTGCCGCAGGCATAGGGCTTGAACGCGATCGCGGCCGCGAGCCAGCGCTTGCCGAATCCGTCGAGGAGCTTGGGCCAGTCGCCCGCGGCGTCGCGGGCGAACGCATAGTAGAAGCCGTGCGTGCCCTCGAGCACGGTGCGCGGCCCGACGAAGCCGGCGCGCGCGAGATCCGCGGCGCGGATGCCGGACTGCGCCGCCCAGCCGGGATGCAGGCGCTTGGTCCAGGCGCCCTCGGCGAGGTATTCGATGATGCCCGAGGCCATCGAGCCGGCGATTCCCAGCGCGTTCACAAAAGACTGGTTTGAGAGTTTCATCGCCGTGGCGACGGCAGCCGCCGCCCCCAGGGTTCCCAGCACCGCCGTGGGATGAAAGCCCGCCTGGTGGATGCGCTTGGGCGCCACCAGGCTCGCGCGGCACATGATCTCGGCGCCCACGGCGATGCCGCGCAGCGCGTCCGCGCCGGAGAGCTGATTCCTCTCGGCTACCGCAAGCACCGCGGGCACGATGGCGGCGCCGGCGTGCACCGGACCGCCCTCGAAGGTGTCGTCGAAGTCCTCGCCATGGGCGGCGGTGCCGTTGACGAAGGCCGCGCCGGCGGCGTCGAGCGCGCGCGCATGGCCGATCGCCGTGCAGTCGCCCGAGGATTCCCAGGAGGCGAGCGCCGCGCGCGCGTAGTCGGTATTGCGCGCCGCGACGCACAAGCCGGCGACGTCGAGCAGCAGCTTCGCCGCGGTCTCGCGCATGGGCGCGGCGTCCGCGGCGGCGGCAAGTTCCGCAAGGCGTTCGGCGAGGGCAGGAGTCAAGTCAGGATCCGCTGGTCCATTTTGCCCGACCCACGAAGGCCATGGTCAGCGCGCCGTAGGCCGCCATGCCGGCGGCGATGGTCCAGAAGATGCCCGCGAGAGAAGCGGCCGCCGCGCCTCCCGCGATGACGATGCCGAGCCGCGCGGTGCCGGCAAGCATCGGCTGCAGCACGCGGCCGGCGCCCTGCGAAGCGAAATACAGCGCGATGCCCGCCGCGAGCAGGGGGTAGAAAGGCGCGACCGTCCGCAGGTAATGGCTGCCGGCCTCCAGCACCGCGGGGTCGGCGCTGAACAGGCCCACCCAGCCGAGCGGAAAGAGCGCCGCCGCGACCCCGATGCCGAGGCTGAGCGAGGCGGCGAGCGCGGTGCCGGTCCAGGCGATGCGCCTGGCGCGCGCGGCGTTGCCGGCGCCGATATTGGTGCCGACCAGCACCACCAGCGCTTGGCCGACCGCAAATACCAGCGGGATCTGCAGCAACTCGAGGCGCACGCCGACGCCGTAGCCGGCGAGCGCCGCCGCGCCATGGCGGCCGACAAAGCCGGTCAGCACGACCGTGGTGAGCACGGTCTGCACCGACGACAGCACCGAGAGGCCGCCGACCCGCAGAATCTCCTTAAATAAAATTCTTTTCAATTGAAAATCATCCCAGTGCGGACGCAGGGCGCTCGCGCGGCGGAATACGACGCAGGCCATCGCGATGCTCGCCAGGCTGAACGTGACGACATAGGCGATGCCGGCGCCGGCGATGCCGATTTTCCCGACCAGCAGGCCTGAAAGCGGAACGTGGACCACTGCCGCCGAGATGAGCACGATCGCCGGCACCAGCATGTTGCCGCTTCCCCGCAGGACGCTCGAGAGCGTGTTGGCGATCCAGATGGCGATGGCGCCCGAGAACACCACGCTGGAGTAAGAAAGCGCCTGCTGCAGCGAGTCGCCTTCGCCTCCCAGTAATTCATAAAGATTTTTTCCAAGGAGAAGAAGCAATAGCGTAAAAATTACGCCCATCACCGCTGCGATGACCAGCGCGTGCACGACGAGGCGGCGCGCTGTCGTGGCGTCGCCGGCGCCGAGCGCGCGCGCGATGGCCGAGGACACGCCGCCGCCCATGGCGCCGGCCGAGGTCATCTGCAGCAGCATGATCAGCGGGAAGACCAGCGCGAGCCCGGCGAGCGGCGCGGTGCCGAGGCGGCCGACAAAATAGGTGTCGCCCACCGAGACCATCGACTGGAACACGACCAGCAGCACGCCGGGCGCCGACAGGCGCAGCAGCGTCGGCACGATCGGCGCGGCAAGCAGCCGCTCGGTGCGCGGGTTCACCGCGCCGATTCTAGAAGAGCCTGAGCTGGCCGGCGGGCGAGGGCGGCCGGAAGCGGCTGCAGTCGAGCTCGGGCGGACGGCGCCCGGCGCGGTGGCCGCCAACGCCATTGGCGTTCCGGTTCAGCCCCAGGCGGCGGCAGGCGATCTCGAAGCGGCGCGCGATCAGGTCGGCGAACATCCCGGTGCCGCTCATGCGGGTGCCGAAATTCGGGTCGTTGTCGCGCCCGCCGCGCATTTGGCGCACGATGCTGATGACGTGGCCGGCGCGGTCGGGGTAATGCGTGGCGAGCCAGTCCTTGAACAGGTCCTTCAGCTCGTTGGGTAGGCGCAGGATGACGTACGCCGCTTCGCCCGCTCCGGCCGCGGCGGCGGCTTCCAGCACCTCTTCCAGCGTCTTGTCGTTGAGTGCCGGAATCAGGGCGCCGACCAACACTCCGCAGGGAATTTTGTTTCTATACAAAGATCTCAAAATATCCAAGCGCCTCTGTGGGCTCGCGGCCCTGGGCTCGAGCTTTCTCGCCATCTCCCGGTCGAGGCTGCCAATGGATACGAAAACTTTGACCAGATTTTTTTCAGCCATGCGTGCTAGAAGATCCAGATCCCTCTCCACCAATGCGGATTTGGTGACGATGGTCGCCGGGTGCTCGCATTCCGCCAGCACCTCGAGGATCTGGCGGGTGATGCGGTACTTGCGCTCGATCGGCTGGTAGCAGTCGGTATTGGCGCCGAGCGAGATCGCGCTCGGCACGTAGCCGGGCTTCGCCAGCTCCTCGCGCAGCAGCTCGGCGGCATTGGTCTTGGCATAGAGCTTGGTTTCGAAGTCGAGCCCCGGGGAGAGCTCGAGATAGGCATGGCTCGGCCGCGCGTAACAATAGATGCAACCGTGCTCGCAGCCGCGGTAGGGGTTGATCGACTGGTCGAACGGCACGTCGGGCGAGGTGTTGCGCGCGATGATCGAACGCGCGCGCTCGATCGTGACCTGTGTCGCGACGGGCGTGACCGCCGGGTTGTCGGGCGTCCAGCCGTCGTCAATGGCCTCGCGCGCCGCGGTTTCGAACCGGCCCTGCAGGTTGCCCCGCGCCCCTCGCAGGTGAGTCGGTCGGATCTCCACGCCGCGATTGTATCCAACTACTGTATATATATCCATGCCCAGCCGCCCACAGCCGAGCGACCATGGCATTCAATGATTTACGGCTGGGAGGCGCCATGGCGCCAAGCACGGTAGCGGTGAGCGTTGTCGACAAGCTGGAGCGGCGAAAGTCCGGCACTTCGGGGCTGCAGGAATGCCATCTCCATTGCGTGGACAAGACCGGCAAGGACGTGACGATCGTATTTCCCGAGCGCGAAGTGGCGCGGCTGTTCTCGATCCTCAACGTGTATGTGAAACGCTAGCCGCGCCTGCCTTGCGAAACGTCCTCGGCGGTCCGTCGGACTTCCGATAGATTGGCCGGATGACCAGCAGCCCGGATCACGCACGCCGCAACGTCGCCTTGCTCGCCGCCTGCCAGGCGATGCTGTTCACCAACAACTCGACGCTGATCGCGATCAACGGCCTTGCCGGCCTGGCGCTTTCGCCCTACGCGGCGCTGGCGACGCTGCCGGTGACCTGCTGGGTGCTGGGCGGCGCTATCGCCACCATGCCGGCTTCCTTCCACATGAAGCGCGTCGGCCGGCAGGCGGGCCTCACGTGGGGCACGCTGTGGGGCATCGTCGGCGCGCTGATCTGCGCCACGGCCATCTGGACGCAGAATTTCTGGCTGCTGTGCTTCGGCACGCTGGTCTGGGGTGTCTACAACGCTTACGGCCAGTACTACCGCTTCGCCGCGGCGGACGTGGCGAGCGCGGATTTCAAGGCCAAGGCGATTTCGCTGGTGCTGGCCGGCGGCCTGGTCGGCGGCATCCTCGGGCCGAGCACCAGCCGCCTGACGGTCGACCTGCTCGGCCAGAAATTCCTCGGTGCCTACCTGTCGCTCATCGGCTTCGCCGTCATCACCATGGTGCTGCTGCGCTTCATCCGCATTCCCACGCCGACGGCCGCCGAGCAGGCCTCCACCGGGCGGCCGCTTCGCGAGATTGCGGCCCAGCCCAAGTTCATCATCGCCGTGCTCTCGGGGGCGATCGGCTATGGGGTGATGAACTTCCTCATGACCTCGACGCCGATCGCGATGCAGGTCTGCGGCCACCCCTACGCGGATGCCGCCTTCGTCATCTCGTCGCATGTCGTGGCCATGTTCGCGCCCTCGTTCATCACCGGCGGTCTGGTGCGGCGCTTCGGCGTGCTGCCGGTGATGTTCGCCGGCGCTGCGCTCAACCTGGCGTCGATCGGCATCGCCCTCTCGGGGCTGGCGGTGACGCATTTCTGGTTCTCGCTCGTCACGCTGGGCGTGGGCTGGAACTTCCTCTACATTGGCGGTACCACGCTGCTCACGGAAACCTACCGTCCCGACGAACGTGCCAAGGCCCAGGGCGCCAATGACCAGGCGATCTTCGTCATGATGGTGATTTCCTCGCTCAGCTCCGGGGTGACCGTCACGGTCGCCGGCTGGGAGCGCGTCAATCTCTTCGCACTGCCGATGGTCGCGCTGGTGGCCGTCGCCATCGCCTGGTACGGGCTGTTGCAGCGCGCCAAGGCCGCCGCGGCGCGCGCATGAAGGCGCCGGCGTCGATCGGCCAGCGGCTGGAGGAGGTGGACACGCCGGCACTGGTCCTCGACCTGGATGCATTCGAGAAAAATCTTCTGCTCCTGACACAGAGCGTGAACGGCAAAGTGCGTATCCGTCCCCACGCCAAGACGCATAAATGCCCGGAGATCGCGAAGCGGCAGATCGCCGCCGGCGCGGTCGGCGTGTGCTGCCAGAAGGTGTCGGAGGCCGAGGCCCTGGTCGACGGCGGCATTGCCGACGTGCTGATCAGCAACGAGATTGTCGGCGCGCCCAAGATCGCCCGTCTCGCCACGCTCTCGAAGCGCGCGCGCATCGGTGTGTGCCTGGACGACGCGGGCAACCTGCGCGATCTCGCGGCGAGCGGCGCGCGCCTCGACGTCTACATCGAGCTCGAGGTCGGCATGCGCCGCTGCGGCGTCGCGCCGGGCGAGCCGGTGCTCGCGCTGGCGAAGGAGATCGTCAAGCACCGCAAACTCCGCTTTGCCGGGCTGCACGCCTACCACGGCCGCGCCCAGCATGTGCGTTCGACGCAGGACCGGCGGGTCGCGATCGAAAATGCGGCAACAGCAGTTCAAGTGACCAAAGCGCTTCTGGATAAAAACAACATCCCGTGTCACGTCGTCACGGGCGCCGGCAGCGGCACCTACATGCTGGAGGTCGGCACGGGCGCCTGGGACGAGATCCAGCCCGGCTCTTACGTCTTCATGGACGCCGACTACGCGAAGAACGAGTGGGCGGCGCCGCTGCCGCGCTTCGAGCACTCGTTGTTCGTGCTCACCACCGTGATGAGTCGCCAAGCGAGCCACGCGGTGGTGGACGCCGGTCTCAAGGCCTCGAGCGTGGATTCTGGAATGCCTCTTGTTTTTCAACAAAAAAACCTTCAGTACACCCATGCCTCTGATGAGCATGGCTGGATCGAGGGCGAAAAGCTTCCCGCCCTGGGCGAAAAGCTGCTGCTGGTGCCGGGCCATTGCGACCCGACCGTCAATCTCTACGACTGGTATGTCGGCGTGCGCCGCGGCGTCGTCGAGGCGCTCTGGGCGATTACCGCGAGAGGGGCGGTGACCTGAGCCGCAAGCCGGCCATCGCCGTGAGCGACGAGCGCGGCGTGCGCACGCTGCACGTCGGCGGCGAGGCGATCCAGAGCGCCATGCGCATCGCCGAGCCGCACGCGCTGGCGCTCGACTACACGCGCTGCATGATGGCCTTCCTGCTGTTCCATCCCGAGCCGCGCGAGGCGCTGATGATCGGCCTGGGCGGCGGCTCGCTGGCGAAGTTCTTTCACAGGAATTTCAAGACCACCACGACACGCGTGATCGAGATCGATCCGCGCGTGGTCGCCGCGGCGCGGCAGCATTTCGCGCTGCCGCCCGACGACGCGCGCCTCGCCGTCGAGATCGGCGATGGCGCCGAGGCGCTCTCGCCCGAGTGCTGCGACCTGCTGGTGGTCGACGCCTACCACGACGAGGAGCACGTGCCGAAGCTCGCCAGCGCCGATTTCTACGATGCCGCCTGGCTGGCGCTCGGGGGGCGCGGCGCGCTGGTCGTCAATTTCATGGACGACGACCGCAATTTCGACCTCTACCTGGGGCGCATGGAGCGTGCCTTCGGCGGCGCGGTGCTCGCCCTGCCGGCGCTGTACGACCCGAACATCATCGCCTTCGCGTTCAAAGGCGTCGGCAATGCAGTGGAATGGCAGGAGTTGCGCGCGCGCGCCGATCTGCTCGAATCGCGGCTCGGCCTGCCTTTTCCGCGCTACGTTTCGCGCCTGCGCGCCATGAACCACTGCACGCCGCACGAGCTGCTGCTTTCGGCATGAGTCCGATCGACCCGGGGCAAGTGGCGGCGCTCGCCGGCATCGCCTTTCTCGGCGCGCTGGTGTTCGGCGTCACCGGCTTCGGCTCGGCGCTGGTGGCGATTCCGCTCGCCACGCACCTCGTGCCGCTGCCTTTCGCGCTGGCGCTGTTCGCGCTGTCGGACCTGGTGTGCGCCGTCAGCGTCGGCCTGGAGAACCCGCGCAACGCCGTGCGCGCCGAGTGGACACGCCTGGTGCCGATGATTCTGGTCGGCACCGCGTTCGGCGTGACGCTGCTCGTCAACCTGCCGCGCGCGGCAGGCATGTTGTTGCTTGGACTTTTCATTTTTTCATTCAGTATTTATTCATTGGTCGGAAAAGCCTCAACCAAACCGATCAATGCAGCGTGGGCGTGGCTCGCCGGCCTCGCGGGAGGAATCACCAGCACCTTGTTCGGCGCCGGCGGCCCGCCCTACGTCATCTACCTCTCGCAGCGCGGCCTCGCCAAGGAGCAATTCCGCGCCACGCTCGGGCTGACCACCATGACCAGCATCTCGCTGCGCGTGATCGCCTTCCTGCTGACCGGGCTGCTGCTCGACGCGCGGGTCTGGCTCACCGCGGCGGCGGTGGTGCCGGCGGCGCTCGCCGCCCTGTTCCTGGCGCGAAAAATTTTCCTGCGCATCAACCGTGACCAGCTGATGCGCGCGATTGCGCTACTGCTCGCCGCCTCGGGCGTCTCGCTCGCCGCCCGCGCGCTCACGCAAATGTGAGGATGCGCCCGCGGGGCGCGAAGCGCGTCTCGCTGCAGGCGCGTTGCCGCGCTGCCATCAGCTTCCTGAATTGTCCGAGCTGGCGTCGTCCCGGGTCGGCGATGACGATCTCGGCGCCGGGCGCCGCGTGGCGCTCGAGGAAGGCGACCAGCACCGCCGGCTGGTCGCGCTCGTAGAGGAGATCGGCGCCGATGATGAGATTGAAGGTGCCCAGGTCGGCGTCCGCCCAGTCGGCGAGGCGAAAAGGAACCGGCGGCAGGCCGTTTAGCGCGGCATTGTGGGCGAGGAAGTCCCCGGCCTTGGGGTGGCGGTCGGACGCCGTGACGCTTATGCCGCGAGAGGCAAGGACCAGGCTTGGCAGCGCAAGCCCACAGCCCGCCTCGAGCACGCGCTTGCCCCGCGCCGGGTAGTCCGCCATCCGCTCCGCGAGCGCCACGCTCGCCGGCCACAACTCGCCGAACATCGGGTCGGCGTCCTGCACCCGGTCGGCGAGCGCGCGCAGGCGGAAGTCGCGGCCGCCGGCCCGGACGCTCAGTTCCCGGACTGCGGCCACCAGCGCTTCAGCTGCTCGCTGATCGGGCGCGGGCTGGAGATCTGCGGCAGCGATCGCTCATTCACCGCGATTTTCTTGCCCGCCTCGCGCTCGGCCACCAGCGCCTGGGCCTTGCGGAACGCCTCCTCGAAGGAGCCGCTGGCGGCGAGCGCGTCCTTGAAGAAGGCGCGGCCGAACCAGGTGAACTCGGCCTCCTCGGTACAGCCGAAGGATTGCCGGTCGTGGCGCGCGGCGGCGATCACCAGCGTGCGCTCGTCGCGCAACGCATCGAGGAATCCGCCGCCATAGCAGGCCGACACCACCACCGCCTTCCAGCGGATGCCGGAGTCCTTCAGCAGGCCGGCGAGGTCGGCGGGGCGCAGGCCGCGCAGCAGCATGCCGCCCTGGTTGAGCACCAGCTCGTGCTCGCGCGTGCCGTGGCTGGTGAGGAAGAGAAACAGGATGTCGTTGTCGCGGTCCATGCGCGCGGCGATCGCCCGCAGCGCCTCGCGCATGCTGGCAAGCGTCGCCATCGGTGCGCGGTCGGCGAGGCCGCGGCCGTTGACCAGCGCGACCGAATGGCCGCGCGTGCCGAAGTCGCGGTCGAACTGCGCGCGCACGTACTCGACCTCGCGCCGGAACACGTCCTGCGAGCCGTCGCCGGCTACCGCCAGCACGAACAGGTTCGGCTTGCCCGGTGAGCGCGGCGTGAGCGAGGCGAGGGCGGCATCGAGCAGCGGGCGCTGGGCGAGCAGCGCGGATTCGACATCGAGGGCGACCTGGCGCCGCTCGGCCTCGAGGTCGCCGGGCGCGCCGCGCCGCGCCGGGCCGCGCGAAGTCATCTGTCCCTCGACGAACTGCCCCTCGAGAATCTCGCCGTTGGACATTTCGATGCGTCCGCTGCCGTGGAACAGGCCGTCATAGAACTCGCCGGTGTAGACCGAGCCGTTGGGCGATATCAGGCGTCCGAGGCCGTGCGGCTTGCCGTCGCGCAGCGGCCCCCAGTAGCGGCTGCCGTCGGGCGCGGTGGCGTCCTGCGCGTTCAGGCCCAGGGAAACAGAAATCAAGCTGGCGAGAAGAAATGCCCTCATGACCGCTTCTCGCGCATGGTGACGAATTCCTCGGCGACGGTCGGGTGGATGCCGAGCGTGGCGTCGAGTTGCGCCTTGGTGGCGCCGAGCTTCACCGCCACGGCGAGCCCCTGGATGATCTCGCCGGCGTCGGCGCCGAGCATGTGCGCGCCGACCACGCGCTGCGAGGCGCGATCCACCACCAGCTTCAGGTAGGTGCGCTCCGGCTTGTCGGTCATGGTGAGCTTGAGGGCGCGAAACGACGTCTGGTAGACATCCACTTCGCCGTGGCGCGCGCGCGCCGCGTCCTCCGCAAGTCCGACGGTGGCCAGATTGGGGTCGGCGAAGATCGCCGTCGGCACGTTCTCGTGGTCCACCGGCGTCGGCTCGCCCCGGAACAGCGTCTTCGCCAGCCACATCGCTTCCGCCGTTGCCACCGGCGTGAGATTGAGCCGGTTGGTGACATCGCCGATGGCGTGGATCGAATCGACGCTCGATTTCGAATAGCGGTCGACCACCACCGCGCCGTCGGCGGCCAGCTTCACGCCCGCCGCCTCGAGGCCGAGATTGGCGGTGTTCGGCTTGCGACCGGTGGCGAACATCACCAGGTCGACTTCAACGGCATCGTTGTTGAACGTGACTTTCAATCCTTTGGAGTGCTTTTCGATCGTCGAAGGATTGGCGTTGAGGCGGATCGACACCCCTTTCTTCGACATCTCCTCAGCCAGACGGGTGCCGAGGTCGGCGTCGAAGCCGCGCAGCAGCCGCGCGCCGCGGTAGGCGAGCGTCGTCTTGACGCCGAGGCCGTTGAAGATCGAGGCGAACTCGACCGCGATGTAACCGCCGCCGACCACCAGCGCGCGCTTTGGCAGCCGTTCGAGGTGGAAGGCTTCGTTCGAGGTGATGGCGTGCTCGCGGCCGGGGATCGCCGGCACCTGCGGCCAGGAGCCGGTCGCGACGAGGATGTGCTTGGCGCGGTGGATTTTTCCGTCGACCTGGACGGTGCTTTGATCGAGGATCAGAGCTTTAGCGCGGAGAATCTTGACGCCCGCTTTGACCAGCACGCCCTCGTAGACGCCGTTGAGGCGCCTGATCTCGCGATCCTTGTTGGCGCGCAGCACCGGCCAGTCGAAGCGCGGCGTACCGAGCGTCCAGCCGTAGGCGGCCGCGACCTGGAAGTCCTCGCGGAAGTGCGCCGCGTAGGAGAAGAGCTTCTTGGGGATGCAGCCGACGTTGACGCAGGTGCCGCCGAAGGCGCCCGGCTCGGCGATCGCTACGCGAGCGCCGTAGCCGGCGCAAACACGGCTCGCGCGCACCCCGCCCGAGCCGCCGCCGATGGTGAAAAGATCGAAGTCGAAACTCAGCCTGCTACTTCAGGTTGGGGAGGTTCATCTCCACCAGTTCGAGCTGTCCAATCAGGGCCTGGTGCTGCGGCTTGTCGGCCAGCCACTTGAGGGCGTTGGTGACGCGGGTCTCGATCTGGCCGCGCGGCATGCCCTCGACGCCGTTGAACATCGAGGCGAGCTCCGCCAGGTTGCTCGACTGGGCCGCCTTGCGAATCTCCGCCAGCTTGCCCTCGATCGCGGCGCGGTCGAGATTCCTGACGATCCGCATCGTCTTTTCATCATTGCCCATGTCGCCACCTCCAGTAAGGCCAGTTTAGCCAGCCCGGGGCGATTTTACCAGCGCGAAGCGGCCGCCGGCCTGCCGCACGGCGCCGTCGGCGATCAGCTTGTCGAGGTGGGCGCTGAGCGAGCGCGCCGCCACGTGGTGAATGCGCGGCGGCACGTCGTCGTAAACCAGGGGCAGCAGTTCCTCCAGGGATGCGAGGTCAAACTTTTTCAGGGACGAGACGACTTTCTGTTCTCGCGCCATGCGGTGCGCGATCAGGCGCCGCACTTCCTGGTGCGGATCGCCGATCAGGTAGCCGTGACCCGGGGCGAGGATCGCGAGGTCCTCGGCGAGCAGCTTCTCGAGCGAGCCGAAGTAGGCGCGCATGTCGCCGTCGGGCGGATTGATGACCACGGTCGAGCCCTGCATCACGTGGTCGCCGGTGAAGAGCATTTTCGTCTGCTCGAGGAGGTAGCAAAGGTGGTTCGAGGCGTGGCCGGGCGTGTGGACGGCGCGCAGGCTCACTTCGCCAAGGTCGACGCGCTGGCCGTGCTCCAGCACGAAGTCGGGCTTGAAGGTCGCATCCTGGCCGGCGGGCGCGGACATGCCCAGCACCTGGGCGCCGGTCGCCGCCTTGAGCGGCGCCGCGCCGGGGGAATGATCCACGTGCGTGTGCGTGCAAAGGATCCACTTGACGTTCTTGAAGGAAAGAATTTTCTCCAGGTGCGAGGCGACGTCCGGCCCCGGATCGATGACGGCGATTTCCCGCTCGCCGACGAGGTAGGTATTCGTTCCCGGCCCGGTCATCATGCCCGGGTTGGGCGCGATCAGCCGCGTGACGTAGCGGTCGAGGCGCTTCGCCACGCCGGCGGTGAGATCGTAGGTGCTCTGGCCGGTCTCCTCCGGATCGCTCCAGTGGATTTCGAAGTAGGGCGCATCGGCCCGGCGGAACAGCTTCGGGCCGTCCTTGCCCTGTGCCCAGCAGGCGCGGTTGGTCTCGGGCGCCGGGCGCGCGCGCACCGCCGCGAACGCCTCGGTGGCCGAAGAGAACTGCTTCAGGTCGCCCAGCGTGGTGCGCGTGGCGAACACCAGATCGATCTCGCCGCGCGCACCGCGCTCGAGCGCGTCGGCGGGCCGGATCCAGATCTGGTGCACCGCTTCGACGGGGTCGTGCGAGCCCTCCTGCCCCGCGGGCGCCACGGCGAGGAAGAAGTGCGTCTCGAAGCGCCGCGCCGCGCCCGGCGAGGTGATCCAATGGCCGTAGTGGGCGAGCGCCTGGTGCGGCACGCGCAGCTTTTCCTGCTTCAATAATTCCTGAAAAGACTTGTTGCGGTAGGCGGCAAGCGACGCTGCTTTTTTTTCAGTGATTATTTTTTTATGCTTGTCTTCGAGAAGCAATATGCCCGCTTCCTCGAAGCACTCGCGCACTGCCGCGTACCGGTACTTCGCCAGCGCATCGTCGCCACCGGCGTCCTCGGCATCGAGCGAGCCGCCGGGAAAGACGTAGGCGCCGCCGAGAAAGGCCGACTCCTTCGCGCGCTGCATCATCAGCACTTCGACGCCCTGCGCGCCGTCGCGCAGCAGGATCAGCGTCGCCGCCGGGCGGGGGACCATCGCCATCAGGCGGTTCGTCCTGCCCGATCCTTGTCGTTCTGCGCCTTGATCATCTCGCGCATCTTCTGCCAATCAGCGTCGCTGAGCTGGTCGAGTTCGGTGAAGTAGCCGCCCGAGCCGGTGGCGAGGTAGCCGCCGCCATCTATCGCTATGGTTTCCCCTGTCAGCCACTCGCAACCGTCGGCCATCAGGAAGGCGGCCAGGTTCTGCAGCTCCTCCATCCGGCCCACGCGGCGCATCGGGTTGAGTTTCGAGCTGTCCTGAAAACCGCCACCGGGGCGCAACCGCTTGGACGCTCCTTCGGTGGGGAAGGGGCCCGGCGCGATGGCATTGAGGCGGATGCCGAAGCGGCCCCATTCGACAGCGAGTGACTTGGTCATCACGTGCAGGCCCGCCTTCGACATCGCCGAGGGCACGACGTAGGGCGAGCCGGTGTGCACCCAGGTGACGAGGATCGAGATCACCGAGCCCTTGTGGCCGCCGGCGATCCAGCGCTTGCCCACGGCGTGCGTGACGTAGAAGCTGCCGTGGAAGACGATGTTGGCGATGGCGTTGAAGCCGTTCGGCGTCAGGTCCTTGGTCGGGCTGATGAAATTTCCGGCAGCGTTATTGACCAGGCCCGCGAGGGGCCCGCTCTCGTCCCAAATGCGCTGCACCATCGCATCCACTGCTGCAGCGTCGCGGATGTCTACGGCGTGGGTTTTGACTGTCCCACCAAAAGAATTCATCAATTCCTTGGCAGTGGAATCCAGGACCGATCCGCGGCGCCCTGCAATCCAGAGCTCAGCACCGAGCTGCAGGAATTTCGCGGCGATTTCCCTGCCAAGGCCGGTGCCGCCGCCGGTGATGAGGATGCGCTTACCCTTGAGCAGCCCTTCCTTGAACATGGGAACCCCGCGGAGAGGCTCCCATTGTAGCGATGGTGTTGGCGGACGACTTAGCCGAACGCCGAGCGCCGCAACATGCGGGTCTGCCGCACCGGGCGATCTTTGAGAAGCGCGAGCAGCGGCGCAATCAGCAGCCGGTGGACGGCCTGGGCGCGCTCGCGGCGCGCCGCGAGGTGCAGGGCGGGGAGGGTAGAGCGGTCGATGATGTTCATCGCTTCCTTTCTGTCAGGCAAACGAAACCGAGGCTTCGCCGCCTAGTGCGTTGACGATGGCGAGACCGGCGTGGCGCAGGCGGTAGCAGCCGCCTTGCTCCAGCACGATGTCCCGCGGCTGGTTTTCCTCGGTGATCCACACCGAGCCTTCGACGGCGCAGACCGTGCTGCCGGCCGCTTCGCGCAGGCGCAGGGACTGGTGGGGAGAGAGCCTTACGGCACCGGCTTTCAGTTCGATCTTCATCTGCATCTCCTTGCTTTTGGCATGCGCAGGATGCATCCTTACGGCCTGCGGCTCAAACGGTAAATATGCAGGACATGCATGCCAAATAGGAATGCCAGAACGCGCACCGCGCTGCCCGCCCTCGACCTGCTGGTGGGCTTCGAGGCGTCGGCGCGGCTGCTCTCCTTCACCAAGGCGGGCGAGGAGCTCTACCTCACGCAGTCGGCGGTCAGCCGCCAGATCAAGGACCTGGAGAAGCAGCTGGGCATGCCGCTCTTCCAGCGGCGCCACCGCGCGCTTGCCCTGACCGATGCCGGGCAGCAGTTCTATGCGGCCTCCGCCCAGGCCATCGCCACCATGCGCGCCGCGACCGACCGGCTGCGCGCGCAGGGCGCCCGCAAGCCGCTTGCGGTCACCACCACCACGTCGTTTGCCGCGCTATGGCTGATCCCGCGCCTGGCCGGCTTCACGCGCGCGCACCCGGAAGTGGACGTGCGCATCACGGCCGATGCGCGCGTGCAGGATCTCGAGCGCGACGGGCTCGACGTCGCCATCCGCCATGGGCCGGCGACGCTCGCCGGGCCGAACGCGGTGCGCCTTTTCGGCGAGCGCGTGTTTCCGGTGTGCAGCCCGAAGCTGCTGAAAAAAACGCCGCTGAAGGAGCCCGCCGACCTGAAGAACCACGTGCTGCTGCAATACGACGACCCCGAAGGCCGGCACCCCTGGCTGCACTGGAAGACCTGGCTCGAGGTGGCGCGCATCGCCGATCTGCGACCCGCGGGCACGCTCACTTTTTCCGCCTATGAGCAGATCATGACGGCGGCGGTGGCGGGGCACGGCGTGGCGCTGGGGCGCAGCCCCCTGGTGCGCGACCTGCTCGCCTCGAAGGAACTGGTGGCGCCCTTCAAGAGCAGCGCGGATCCCGCGCGCGCTTATTTCGCCGTCACGTCCCGCGACGGCGCCGGCCGGCGCGAGGTGGTCGACTTCATCGCCTGGCTGAAGGAAGAATCCGCTACAGGGTAAGCACCAGCTTGCCGATGTGCTGTGAGCTCTCCATCAGCCGGTGCGCCTCGGACGCCTGTTCGAGGGGGAAGGTCTTGAAAATTTCCGGCTTGATGCGGCCGGCCTCGAGGTGGGGCCAGATCTTCTCGCGCAGGCTCTTCGCCACGGCGCCCTTGAACTCGACGGTGCGCGGGCGCAGCGTCGAGCCGGTAATCGTCAGCCGCCGGCGCATCACGGCGTCGATGCTGAATTCGGTCTTCGGCCCGCGCAGGTAGGCGATGAAGACGAGGCGGCCGTCGTCGGCGATGCATTTCAGCTCGCGTGGCACGTAGTCGCCGCCCACCATGTCGAGAATGACGTTGACGCCCTTGCCGGCGGTAGCCGCAAGTATTTCTTTTTCGAAATCCTGGGTTTTATAGTTGAACGCTCCGGTGGCGCCGAGCCGAAGGCAGGCGGCAACTTTCTCGTCCGAGCCGGCGGTGGCGAAGACGCGGTTGCCGGTGGCGGCGGCCATCTGGATGGCGCTCACGCCGATGCCCGAGCTGCCGCCCTGCACGAGGAGCGATTCGCCCGGCGCGAGGCGGCCACGGTCGTAGACGTTGGCCCAGACGGTGAAGAACGTTTCGGGCAGCGAGGCCGCTTCGACGAGCGACAGGCCCTTCGGCACCGGCAGCGCCTGCACCGCCGGCGCTACGCAATACTCGGCGTAGCCGCCGCCGTGCACCAGAGCGCAAACTTGCTCTCCCACACGAAAAGTATTCACGGTGGACCCGAGGGCGACCACTTCACCCGCGACCTCGAGGCCCGGCAAGTCGGAGGCATCCGGCGGCACCGCATAGTTCCCCATGCGTTGCAGCACGTCGGGCCGGTTGACGCCCGCCGCCGCGACCTTGATCAGGATCTCGTGCGGTTTCGGCGCCGGCTTCGGGCGATCCGCGGCTAGTAGAACTTCGGGACCGCCCGGCTTGCTGATCTCGATGGCTTTCATCTATGACATGATACGGTCAGGAGGATGGGACAATGAGAAACGCTTTTCTTGCGTTCGCCATGCTGGCTGCATTTCCGGCGTTGGCGGACTTCAATGACAGCAAACCGGTCACCGCCACGGTCACCGGCGCCACGCCGAGCGGCTACCCGAGAACCATGGTGGAAGGGCTGAACGCGGTAGTGCGCGATGCGTATCCCGGCTCCGCGGTGTCGTTCAAGCCGAATTCGCCCGGCGGCGGCGTGCTGGAGATCGCCGAGGGGCGCGCTGATTTCACGGCGACCGCCACCGGCACCGAGATCAAGCTTGCCAACGAGGGCCAGTCACCCTACCCAAAGCCGTTCAAGGGCAAGTTCAGCTACGTGATGATGCTGTACGACAACCAGTTCATCCACTTCCTGATGACCAAGGAGTGGTCGGACGCGAACGGCATCAAATCCTGGGCGGATATCGCCGCGAAGAAGCCGAAGATGCGGCTCGCCATCAATCGCCCGGACAATCCGCAAACCACCATCGGCGGGCCCTACGAGGTGATGAAAGCCCACGGCTTCACCATCAACGACATCGAGAAATGGGGCGGCAGCTACGTCCTGGGTAACAGCGCCATCGGACTGGACGCGATTACCGACGGGCGGGCCGACGTTTTCATGAACGCGCGCAACATCGGCGACTCGCT
>DASWEU010000231.1:0-3857 GCA_036394595.1 Burkholderiales bacterium
GACGAGATCGTCTACGTCGAGCGCACCTCGTCCGGCCGCTCGGCGATGCGCGTGGTGCACGTCATCGGCGCGCGCGCGCCGCTGCACGTCACCGCTGCGGGGAAACTGTTCCTGCTCGAGGAGGGCTTTGCGCAGCTGCGCGACTACGCCCGGCGCACCGGGCTGTTGTCGCTCACCCGCAATACGCTCTCCAGCGTGGCGCTCCTCGAGCGCGATCTGGAGCGCATCCAGCGCCAGGGCTGGGCGATCGACGCCGAGGAGGCGGAGCTCGGCGTGCGCTGCGTGGCCGCGGGCATCCGCGACGACGGCGGCCGGCTGATTGCCGCGCTGTCGGTGTCGGCGCCGGCCGAGCGCATGAAGCCGCAGTGGGGTCAGGCGGTAAAGGAAGCGGCCGACCGCATCTCGAGCCTGATCGGGCACGTGCCGGCAACGAGAATTGGGGTTGCTTAGGGAAAGCTAAATGCTGGGGCTGCGTGCGGCGGCTGTCTCCAGCCACGTGCGGATGCGCGTAGCGTCGCCGACGCGCGAGTTCTTGCCCCAGGAGTCGAGCAGCACCACCACCAAGTCCTTGGAAGCCATCTGCACGCGCATCACGAGGCAGCGTCCGGCCTCGCTGATATAGCCGGTCTTCGACAGCCCGATGGTCCAGCGCGAATTGCGCACCAGCCCGTTGGTGTTGCCGAAGGCCATCGGCCGGCCGTAGACCTTGACCGTGGCGCGGCTGCGCGTCGAGTACTCGCGGATCAGCGGATAGTCGTGCGCGGCGTTGACCAGCTTCGCCAGGTCGCGCGCGCTCGAGACGTTGCGCGGCGAAAGCCCGGTGGCGTCGACGAAGCGGCTGTCGGACATGGCGAGCGCGGTGGCCTTCTGGTTCATCGCCCCGACGAAGGCCTCGGTGCCGCCGGGATAGGTGCGCCCGAGCGCGGCGGCAGCCTTGTTCTCGGAAGACATGAGCGCGAGCAGCAGCAGCTCGTCGCGCGTCAGCACTGCGCCGTTGCGCAGGCGCGAACGCGAGCCCTTGCGCGTATCGACGTCGTCGCGCGACAACACCACGCGCTGGTCGAGCTCCAGCCCGCGGTCGAGGATCACCATCGCCGTCATCAGCTTGGTGATCGAAGCGATCGGTACGACTGCGTCGGCGTTCTTATCGATGACGATTTCGCCGGTGCCGACGTCGAGCACGATCACCGAAGCAGAGCGCAGCGCCGCCGGCTTGAGCGGCTTCGGTTCCGCGGCTTGCGCGAATCCGATCGTCAGCGCAAGCACGAAAACCAGCGCGAATGCGGCGACGATGCCTTCCAGCGGATGCAGAGTTCTTTGCACGGGAGGGGGAGTCTAACCTGCGTCAGCAAAAAAACGCAAAGAAAATCAGGGGGGTGGAATTAGTTCCTCGAAATACGCTGAGCTAATCGACCGCCGTCCGTTCAAGCACCGCGGCAGCCTGGGCCTGCTCCTGCTGCAGCGCCCACATGCGCTCATATTCACCTTTTATATCAATGAGTTGCCTATGTGTGCCGCGCTCGACGATGCGTCCGTGGTTGAGCACCAGGATCTGGTCGGCGTCCATCACCGTCGAAAGCCGGTGCGCGATCACCAGCGTGGTCCGGCCCTGGGAGATGCGCTCGAGCTCCGCCTGGATCGCCTTTTCCGCGCGCGAGTCGAGCGCCGAGGTTGCCTCGTCGAAGATCAGGATGCGCGGGTTCTTGAGCAGCGCGCGCGCGATCGCCACGCGCTGCTTCTCGCCGCCGGAGAGCTTGAGTCCGCGCTCGCCCACCTGTGATTGGTACCTGGCCGGCAGCGATTCGATGAAGTCGTGGATGTGCGCGGCGCGCGCCGCCTCGAACACCTCGGCGTCGCTCGCTTCCGGCCGGCCGTAGCGGATGTTGTAGAGGATGCTGTCGTTGAAAAGCACCGTGTCCTGCGGCACGATGCCGATCGCCGCGCGCAGGCTGGATTGCTTCACGTCCTGCAGCGAAACGCCGTTGATTTCGATTTTCCCCCGGCTGACGTCGTAGAACCGGTACAGCAGCCGCGCGAGCGTGGACTTGCCCGAGCCGGAATGGCCCACCACCGCGACCCGGTGGCCTGCGGGAATGACAAAGCCGACGTCGAACAAAATTTGCCTTTGCCTCTCATAGAAAAAATCTACATTTGAAAACGCGACATCGACGGGCCCCGCCGGCAGCTCGGCTGCGCCCGGCCGGTCCTCGACCTCCCGGTTCTCCGCGAGCAGGCGGAACATGCGATCGAGGTCGAACAGCGACTGCTTGATCTCGCGGTACACCATGCCGAGGAAATTGAGCGGGATGTAGAGCTGGATCAGGAGGCCATTGACCAGCACCAGGTCGCCGAGCGTCAGCGTCTTCGCCGCCACCCCCTCGGCCACCAGCAGCATCAGCGCAGTGACGGCCGCCGCGATCACCAGGCTCTGGCCGATGTTGAGCAGGCCGAGCGAGGCCTCGTTCTGCACCGCCGCCGTCTCGTATTTCTGCAGGCTGTCGTCGTAGCGGCGCGCCTCGAACTCCTCGTTGTTGAAATACTTGACCGTCTCGTAGTTGAGCAGGCTGTCGATGGCGCGCGTGTTGGCGCGCGAGTCGAGCTCGTTGGCGCGGCGCCGGAACTCCATGCGCCACTCGGTGATCGTGACGGTGAAGGCGATGTACACCGCCACCGCGCCGAAGGTGATGGCGGCGAAGCGCCAGTCGAATTTCGTCACCAGCACCGCCGCCACCAGCGAGAATTCGAGGATCACCGGGATGATCGAGAAAATCAGGTACGACAGCAGCGTCGAGATGCCGCGCGTGCCGCGCTCGATGTCGCGCGTCATGCCGCCGGTCTGGCGGTCGAGGTGGAAGCGCAGGCTCAGGCTGTGCAGGTGGCGGAATACACCGAGCGCCACGCGCCGGATGGCGCGCTGCGTGACGCGCACGAACACCACATCGCGCAGCTCGGCGAACAGCGTGGTCGAGAAACGCAGCACGCCGTAGATGACGAACAGCGCCACCGGCACGGCGACGATGGCGAGCGTCGGATCGAGGCCGTCCACCACTTCCTTCATCACCAGCGGCACGCCGACGTTGGTCACCTTGGCCGTGGCGAGGCAGGCGAGCGCGAGCGCCACGCGCCACTTGTATTCCCACAGGTAGGGCGCGAGCGCCGCGAGCGCGCGCCATTCGTTGCCCCGCAAACGCTGCGTCGGCGCCGACTGAGAGTGACCGTGGGTCGCCATGGAGATCCGTGAATTCTAAGGAGAATAATCGAGTGCGCCGGGAGGTTTCCTATTCGGAGAAGCCGTGATACAGTTCAAACGTTCGTTTGAATCTGGGGAATCAAGCATGGCCCTGCGCGCAATCAAGCCGCAGCATGAAACCCGCACCCGCATCCTCGACGCGGCCGAGGAACTGTTCATGCAGCACGGCTTCGAGGCTACCTCGATGCGGCTGCTCACCTCCAAGGCCGGGGTCAACCTGGCGGCGGTCAATTACCACTTCGGCTCGAAGGACGCGCTGATCGAGGCCGTGTTCCGCCGGCGCGTCGATCCGATGAATACCACGCGCGTGGCCGAGCTCGAGCGGCTGGAGGCCGACGCGGCCGGCCGGCCGCTCTCGCCCGACGCCATCATTCGCGCCTTCATCGGCCCGAGCCTGCGGCTGATCGAGGACGCGAAGAGCGGCGGGCGCAACTTCATCCGCTTGCTCGGCCGCACCTACACCGAGCCGGCGAAGCCGATCCGCAGCCTCATCGGCCAGCTCTATGCCGGCACCATGGAGCGCTACAAGGCGGCGCTCGAGCGCGCCCTGCCCCACATGCCGCGCGAGGAGCTGGTGTGGCGCATGCACTTCATGTTCGGCACGCTT
>DASWEU010000232.1:0-12841 GCA_036394595.1 Burkholderiales bacterium
AAAATCCGCATGCAGGCGTGCCGCCGTCCGCTCCGGCACCCCGCCCACCAGCGCCACCAGCCGATAGAGCGCGCCACTCTCCAGGTAATGAAATCCGAGCGCTTGAGCGACGCGCTGCGCAATGGTGCCCTTGCCTGATGCGGAGGGTCCGTCGATGGCGATGACCGGAGGGAGCGAAGAGTTGCTCAAGGGAAATCCGATCATAAGGTACGCTCGGCGCATGGCGGACGAATCCGGCCGCACCCTGGTCTGCAGCGTGCTTTTTCTGGACCTCATCGGCTACTCCAAGAAAGCGGTCACCGAGCAGCATGAGATCAAGCACCAGTTCAACGGCGCGCTCGCCGAGGCGCTCGATCTGCTCAAGCGCAAGGACCGGGTGATCGTCGACACCGGCGACGGCGCGGCGGTGGTGTTCCTCGGCGACCCCGAGGACGCGATGATCGTCGGCCTGGCGATGCGCGAGAGCGCCATGCACATCCCGATGCGCCTCGGCATCAACCTCGGTCCGGTGCGCCTGATGACCGACCTCAACGACCAGACCAACGTCATCGGCGACGGCATCAACGTGGCGCAACGCGTGATGAGCTTCGCCGAGTCCGGGCAGCTGCTGGTGTCGGCGAGCTACCAGCAGGTCGTGGCGCGCGTCTCCCAGCATTACGGTCGGCTGTTCAAGCCGATGAGCAAGCGCCAGGACAAGCACGCGCGCGAGCACGAAGTCTATTTGGTGGACGATGCGGTCCGCATCCAGGAGTCGCTTACCGAGCCGACGGCGGCGGCCGGGGCTGCGGCCGCGCCGGCGGCAAGCGCCGAGCCCGCGAAGGTACATGACGCCGGCGCCCACCTGATGATCTCCGCGTCGTCGCGCGAGAGCGTAGATGCGGCGCTGCGCCGGTTTCTCGCGCAAGGCGCGAGCGTCGTTACGCCGACGGGACAGATGGGCGGCAGATGGTTCGCCGCCTGCACGCACCCGGCCAAAAGCCGCGCCGAGTGCAAGGTCGAGGTCGTCGGCCTGCATCGCGTGGTCACAGGGCCGACACGGCAAGCGGTCGCCGACCGCGTGGCGGAGCTGGTGGCCTACGGCGATCACCTGGTCGGCGAGATCGAGGAAGTCGACGGCACCTGGACCGCGATCTGCGACAGCGGCATCTCGCGCGCCTAGCGCGCGATGGAGCGAAAGGCGGCGAAGTAGTCCGGGAAGGTCTTGGCGACGCAGCCCGGATCGTTGATCGTCACCGGCACGCCGCCAAGCGACACCAGCGAAAAGCTCATGGCGATGCGATGGTCATCATAGGTATCTATTGAAGCATTTCTTTTCAACGTGGATGGAGGATCGATCTGCAGGTAGTCGGACCCCTCATCCACCTTTGCGCCCAGTTTTCTAAGCTCGGCCGCCATCGCCGCGATGCGGTCGGTCTCCTTCAAGCGCCAGCTGGCGATGTTGCGGATCGTGCTGGGACCGTCGGCAAACAGCGCCATCACCGCCGCCGTCATCGCCGCATCCGGGATGTGGTTCAGGTCCATATCGATGGCGCGCAGGGTTTTCCGCTCGTTTTTCACTTCGATGGCATTCGCGTGAAGAGAAACAGTCGCCCCCATCCGCTCCAGTACTTCAGTGAAACGCACATCGCCCTGGATGCTGTCGCGCCCCACGCCCTCGACGCGCACCGGGCCGCCGCCGATGGCGCCGGCGGCGAGAAGGTACGAGGCCGACGAGGCGTCGCCTTCGACGTAAACGCTGCGCGGAGAAACATAAAATTCACCGGAGAGGCGAAAGGCATTCCACCCCTGCCGTTTTACCTCGACGCCGAAGCGGCGCATGACGTTCAGGGTGATTTCGACATAGGGCTTCGAAATCAGCTCGCCCTGCACTTCGATCATCGCGGCGCGCCCCGACAGCGGCAGGGCCATCAACAGGGACGAAAGGAATTGCGACGAAACGTCCCCCCTGATTTTCACGGCGTTCGGCAGGGAAATTTTTCCAGGGAGGAGGTGCAGGGGAGGAAAGCCCTCCACGCCGGCGTAGTCGATTCGCGCGCCGATCCCGCGCAATGCGTTCACCAGGTCGCCAATCGGCCGCTGGTGCATGCGCGGCACGCCGGAGAGGCGGTATTCGCCGCCGCAGCAGGCGAGCGCCGCGGTCAGCGGGCGAAACGCCGTGCCGGCGTTGCCGAGAAACAGGTCGGCCTTCTTCACCGGGAACGCGCCGCCTGCTCCAGTGATTTTTTCCTGCTGGAAAGCAATTCCAAGGCGGGAAAGCGCCTCGCGCATCACCTTGGTGTCGTCGGCGTCGAGCAGGCCGCTGATCTCGGTCGTGCCCTTCGCCAGGGCGGCGAGCAGCAAGACGCGGTTGGAAATGCTCTTCGAGCCGGGCAGGCGCACGCAGCCCGACGCGCGGCTCGCCGGCTTTAGCTCGAGCGTATCCACTGGTCGCGCGCCTTGCGCGCCCTGGCAAACGCTTGCTCGAGGCCTGTCGCATTTTTTTTCTCGAGCAACTTTTTCATCCGCAGCAGTTCACGGGTAAAAGCCGAAACCTCGGCCAGCAAGCGGTCCCGGTTCGCCATGCAGATATCGCGCCACATTTCCGGGTGGCTGGAGGCGATGCGCGTGAAATCGCGGAAGCCGCCCGCCGCAAAAGAGAACAGCTGCCTCGAATTCGGGCGCCTGGTGATGTTGTGCACCAGCGTGTAAGCCAGCAGATGCGGCAGGTGACTCACCGCGGCAAGCACGTCGTCGTGGCGACGCGCGTCCATCGCGCTCACTTGCGCGCCGCAGCTTTCCCATATTTTTTTTATGCGCAGAATATTTTTTCTCGAATTCTCGGGCAAAGGCGTCAGAACAACCCGCCGGTTCTGGAACAGGTCGGCCTGCGCCGCACCGGCGCCGCTTTTTTCCGCGCCCGCAATCGGATGCGCGGGAACGAACTGCGCCGATTTTCTGCCCAGGCCCTTGCGCGCCGCCGCGATCACGTCACGCTTGGTGCTGCCGGCATCCGTAATCAGGGCTTTCCCGGAAATGCTGTTTTTCAATGCGGAAAATATTTTCTCAAACTGCGCAACGGGAGCCGCCACCAAGATCAAATCCGCGCCCTTGGCCGCCGCGGCAGCGTTCGGGGCGATCGAGTCGATGATGCCGAGGCGCCGCGCGCGGCGCAGGTTGGCGCGGCTGCGGCCCGCGCCGACAACCTGGCCGCAGGCTTTCGCGCGCTTGAGCGCGAGCGCGAAGGAGCCGCCGATGAGTCCGACGCCGATCACGGCGACTCTGCTGAACCGCATCTAGTCCTTCAGGCTCGCCGCGAGCGCGGCGAGAAACTTCTCGTTCTCCTGCACCGTGCCGACCGTGACGCGCAAATGCTCCGGCAGGCCGTAGTTGCCGACCGGGCGCACGATGACGCCGCGCCGCAGCAGGCGTTTGAAAACCTCGGCCGCCTTGCCGACGCGGAGAGTGATGAAGTTGCCGAATGACGGGATATGGGCGAGACCCAGCCGGCGTGCGCCCTCCTCGAGCTGGCGCATGCCCTGCAGATTCTCGGCGTAGCTGCGCGCCACGAATTCCATGTCTTCGAGCGCGGCGGTAGCCGCGGCGAGCGCCACGCTGTTGACATTGAAGGGCTGGCGCACGCGATTCATGACGTCGGCCACCGAGGGGTGCGCAAGCGCGTAGCCGACGCGCAAGCCGGCCAGCCCGTAGGCCTTGGAGAAGGTGCGCGTGATCACCAGATTCGGGTGGCGCTTGAGCCACTTCACCGAGTCGGCGCGCCGCTCCGGCGGCAGGTATTCGTTATAGGCCTCGTCGAGCACCACCAGCACGCGCTCGGGCACGCGCCGCAGGAAGGCTTCCACCTCTTCGCTTTTTGCGTGGGTCCCGGTCGGGTTGTTCGGATTGGCAATCCAGGCGACGAAAGTCTCGTCGTCGATCGCCCTGGCCATGGCATCGAGGTCGTGGGCGTAGCCGTTGGCCGGCACTTCGATACCGCGCGCGCCGCGCGCCTGCGTGGCGAGCGGGTAGACGGCGAAAGCGTGCTGTGCATAGACCGCCGCGCGCCCCGGCCCGAGGAAGGCGAGCGCCGCAAGCTCGAGCACGTCGTTCGAGCCGTTGCCGAGCACGATCGAAGCCATGTCGACGCCGTAGCGCCGCGCCAGCGCGGTCTTCAGCTCGAAGCCGTTGCCGTCGGGATAGCGCGCGATCTCCGGGATCGCCGCCTCGATGGCGGCACGCGTGCGCGGGCCGATGCCGCGCGGATTCTCGTTCGAAGCGAGCTTGACGATGCTCGCCTCCTGCAGCCCCAGCTCGCGCGCCAGCTCCGAGATCGGCTTGCCCGGCTGGTAGGGCGCAATCGAGCGGACGTAGGACGGCGACAGCTCGCAGGGATCGATGACCATGGCTTAGCGCACCGCCGCGGGATAAGAGCCCAGTATTTTCAAGAAAGGTGCTTTAGTCTTGAGAATTTCAAGCGCTTTTCGGAGTCCGGGATCCTTTTGGTGCCCCTCGACGTCAATGTAGAACACGTATTCCCACAGCGACGAGCGCGCGCGCGACGGCCGCGACTCGATGCGCGTCATGCTGACGCCGTTCTCCGCCAGCGGCGTGAGCAGCGCATGCACCGCGCCGGGCTTGTTCTCCGCCGACATGACGAGCGAGGTGCGGTCATGCCCGGTGGGCGCCGGCTCGAGCGCGCCGAGCACCAGGAAGCGCGTGGTGTTGTCGGGCGCGTCCTCGATCGAGCGCGCCAGTGCGCGCAGGCCGTAGCGCTCGCCCGCCGCCTCGCCGGCGATCGCCGCCGCGCCCTTCTCCTTCGCCGCGCGCCGCGCCGCTTCGGCGTTCGAGGCCACCGCGATGCGCGGCACGCCGGGCAAGTGCTGGTTGAGCCAGCCGTTGCACTGGGCGAGCGACTGGGAGTGCGAATAGATCTTCTTGATTCCGGTAATTTTCTTTGTCGATGCAAGCAGATTTTGTTGCACGCGCAATTCCACTTCGCCGCAGATGCGCAGCGGCGTCTGCAGCAGCAGGTCGAGCGTGCGCCCGACGGCGCCCTCGGTGGAGTTTTCCACCGGCACCACGGTGAACTGGGCGGCGCCGGACTCGGCGCGGCGGAAGGCCTCGTCCACCGAGTCTTCGGGCAGCGCGGCCACCGCGCGGCCGAAGTGCTTGCGCACCGCCTGCTCGCTGAAGGTGCCCTGCGGCCCGAGGTAGGCGACGCGGATTTCCTCCTCCAGGCCGCGGCAGGCGGAAATAATTTCCTTGAAAACAGAAAGCATCCGTTCCGACGAAAGAACGGCCGCTTGGGCTGAAACCCTTCTCAGGATTTCGCTCTCGCGCTCGGGGCGGTAGGCGGGCGCGCCCTTCTTCAGCGCGCCGATGCGCTGCGCCAGCGCGGCGCGGCGCTCTAGCGCCGCCGCGAGCTCGTCGTCGAGCGCGTCGATCTGTCGCCGCAGCTTGTCGATGTCGTCAGCCATCGACCGGAAGGTAGCGCACCGCGAGCACGCCGTGCAGCCCCGCGAGCTCGGCGATGGCCTCCGCCGACACCGGGGTATCGGCATCCACCAGGGTGTAGGCCATATCGCCGCGCGACTTGTTCAGCATGTTGTGGATGTTGATCTTGCGCCGCCCCAGGGCGTGCGAGATGCGCCCCAGCATGTCGGGCACGTTGGCATTGGCGATGGCAAGGCGATAGGGCGCCTCCCGCGCCATCGCCGCATCGGGAAAATTGACGGCGTTCTGCAGGTTGCCGTTCTCGAGGTAGTCGCGCACCTCGTCGGCCACCATCACCGCCGAATTGTCCTCCGCCTCGCCGGTCGAGGCGCCCAAGTGCGGCAGCGCGATGACCCGCGCGTTGCCGAGCAGCGTCGCGCTCGGAAAGTCGGTCACGTACCACTGGAGGCGGCCGCTGGCGAGGCCTTTCGCGACCTCCTCCTCCGCCACCACGCCCTCGCGCGAGAAATTGAGCAGCACGGCCCCCGCGCGGAACAGGTCGATGTTCTTCGCGTTGACGAGATGCCGGGTCTTTTCGACCAGCGGCACGTGCAGCGTGACGAAATGGCTCGACTTCAGGATCTCGTCCACCGAATTCGCGCGCTTCACCTGCGAGGGCAGGCTCCAGGCCGCGTCCACCGTGATATGCGGATCGTAGCCGAGGACGTTCATGCCGAGGCGGATGGCGGCGTCGGCGACCAGGCTGCCGATCTTGCCCAGGCCGATGACGCCGAGCGTGTGCCCCGGCAGCTCGAATCCCGCGAATTGTTTTTTGCCCTCTTCGATTTTCTTCTCCAAATCAGAAGAAGATTTTTGAGTACGAACAAAATCCAAAGCCGGCGCGAGATTGCGCGCCGCGATCAGCATGCCGGCCAGCACCAGCTCCTTCACCGCGTTGGCGTTGGCCCCCGGCGCGTTGAATACCGGGATGCCTCGTTTCGACAGCGCCGGCACTGGGATGTTGTTGACGCCCGCGCCGGCGCGTCCCACCGCGCGCAGCGACGGCCCGAAGTCGTACTGGTGCAGGTCCTGCGAGCGCACCAGGATGGCCTGCGGGTCCTTCGCTTCCTTGACCACGGCGTAGCGCTCGGCGGGGAAGCGCTTCAGGCCCACCGCGGCAATGTTGTTGATCACCAGGATCTCGCACTTCCTCCCTTTAGCCATGCTGCGCCTCGAATTCCTTCATGTACGCGGCGAGGCGCTGCACGCCCTCGAGCGGCATGGCGTTGTAGATGGAGGCGCGCATGCCGCCGACCGCGCGGTGCCCCTTCAGCTGCAACAGGCCGCGCTCGGCTGCACCTTTGAGAAAAGCTTCATCCAGAGAAACATTTTTCAAGGTAAACGGAACATTCATCCGCGACCGGTCCTCTTTCGCCACCGGATTGCGGAAAAACACACTCGAATCCAGGACGTCATACAGCACCTTCGCCTTTTCGATATTGCGTTTTTCAATCTCCGGCAGTCCGCCCAGTTGCTTCAACCACTTGAAAACCAGCCCGGCAACGTAAATCGCATAGGTGGACGGCGTGTTGAGCATCGAGTCGGCGTCGGCCTGCAGCTTGTAGTCCATCACGCTCGGCGTGCCCTTGGCAGCTTTGCCGATGAGGTCGTCGCGCACGATGACGAAGGTCAGCCCCGCCGGACCGGCGTTCTTCTGCGCGCCGGCGTAAATCAGCCCGTACTGGGAGACATCCAGCGGACGTGAAAGAAAATGGGATGACGCATCCGCGACCAAAGGGATATCGGCCGAAGGTGTTGCATGATATTCAACACCATGAATGGTCTCGTTCGAGCAGTAGTGAACGTAGGCCGAATCCTTCCGCAGCGTCCACTGCTTCGGCGCGTAGGTGAAATTCCGGTCCTCCGAGGTGGCGGCGATGGCGACGTCGCAGAAGGCCTTTGCTTCCTTGACCGCCTTCTTCGACCACTCGCCGGTGACGACATAATCCGCCTTGCTTTTTCCGGCGAGCAGGTTCATCGGCACTTGCGCGAATTGCAGCGTGGCGCCGCCTTGCAGGAACAGCACTTTGTAGTTTTTCGGCACGCCGAGCAGCATACGCAAATCCTGCTCGGCCTCCGCTGCGATTCCCATGAATTCCTTGCCGCGATGGCTCATCTCCATCACCGAGGTGCCGCTGCCGTGCCAGTCGAGCATCTCGTCGCCCGCGCGCGCCAGCACTTCGGCCGGCAGCATGGCCGGCCCGGCGCTGAAGTTGACGACGCGCGTCATCAATGGACCGTAGGCCCGGGCGGCGCGTCGGGTTCCTCCGGCGCGGGCTCTGCGTCCCCGCCGTTGCCACCGCCATTGCCGTTGCCGTTGCCTTCGATCTCGCGCTCCTCGATGCGCTCGAGGCCGGCGAGCTTCTCGCCGTCGTCGAGCGAAATCAGCGTCACGCCCTGGGTCGAGCGTCCCTGCTCGCGAATCTGCGCCACCTTGGTGCGGATCAGCACCCCGCCGGTCGAGATCAGCATCACCTCGTCATGGTCATCGACCAGCACCGCGCCCACCACGCTGCCGTTGCGCTCCGAGGTCTGGATGGCGATCAGCCCCTGGCCGCCGCGCCCGTGGCGCGTGTACTCCGCGATCGGCGTGCGCTTGCCGAAACCGTTTTCGGTCCCCGTCAGCACCGAGCGCGACTCATCCTTGGCCGCCAGCATGCACACCACGCGCTGGCCCTTGCCGAGCTTCATGCCGCGCACGCCCGTCGCCTGGCGCCCCATCGGCCGCACGTCGCCTTCCTCGAAGCGCACCGCCTTGCCCTCGGAGGAGAACAGCATCACGTCGTATTTGCCGTCGGTCAGCGCCACGCCGACGAGGTAGTCGCCCTCGTCCAGGCCGACCGCGATGATGCCGCTCGGTCGCGGCCGCGAAAATTCATCGAGCGGCGTCTTCTTGACCGTGCCCTGCGCCGTCGCCATGAACACGAAGTGGTTCTGGTCGAACTCCTTCACCGGCACCACGGCAGTGATCTTCTCGCCTTCCTCGAGCGGGAACATGTTGACGATCGGCTTGCCGCGGCCGCCGCGCCGCTGCGCCCGGTAATCGGTGAGCGGCTGGGACTTGACGTAGCCGCCATGGGAGAACGTGACCACCATGTCCTGCGGCACGATCAGATCCTCGGTGGTGAGGTCCTCGGCCATGGTGACGATTTCGCTCTTGCGCGCGTCGCCGAACTCGGCCTTGATGGCGCGCAGCTCGTTGCCGATGATGGCAGTGATGCGCGGCGGCTTGGCGAGAATGTCGAGCAGGTCGGCGATCTTCGCCATCACCTCGCGGTATTCGTCGCGGATCTTGTCCTGCTCCAGGCCGGTGAGCCGCTGCAGGCGCAGCTCGAGGATGGCCTGCGCCTGCTCGTCGGAGAGGTAATAGCCGTCGTCCTTCAGGCCGTAGCCCTCGGCGAGCCCGTCCGGCCGGAACTGCGCGGCGGAATTTTTTCCGACCAGCGCCCGCACCAGGTCGGAGCCCCAGGCGCGCGACATCAGGCCCTGCTTCGCCTCCGCCGGCGTCGGCGCCTGCTTGATCAGCGCGATCACCGCATCGACGTTCGAGAGCGCCACCGCCAGGCCTTCGAGCAGGTGGCCGCGGGCGCGCGCCTGGCGCAGCTCGAACACCGTGCGGCGCGTCACGACTTCGCGCCGGTGGGAGATGAACGCCTCGATCAGGTCCTTCAGCGTCAGCACGCGCGGCTGGCCGTCGACCAGCGCGACCATGTTCATGCCGAAGCTGTCCTGCAGTTGCGTCTGCTTGTAGAGGTTGTTGAGCACCACCTCGGGCAGTTCGCCGCGCTTGAGCTCGATCACCACGCGCATGCCCGACTTGTCGGACTCGTCGCGGATGTCGGAGACGCCCTCGAGCTTCTTCTCGTTCACCAGCTCGGCGATGCGCTCGAGCAGCGCCTTCTTGTTCACCTGGTAGGGTAGCTCGTCGACGATCACCGCCTGCCGGTCGCCCTTGCCGGTCTCCTCGAAGTGGGTGCGTGCGCGGATCACCACCCGCCCGCGCCCGCTGCGGTAGCCCTCGTGCACGCCCGCCAGCCCGTAGATGATGCCGGCGGTCGGGAAGTCGGGCGCCGGCACCAGCTTGATCAGATCCTCGACCGAGCAGTGCGGCGTGGCGAGGAGATGCAGGCAGGCGTCGACCGTCTCGGCGAGGTTGTGAGGCGGAATATTGGTGGCCATGCCTACCGCGATGCCCGAGGAGCCGTTGACCAGCAGGTTCGGCACGCGGCTCGGCAGCACCACGGGCTCCTGCTCCTTGCCGTCGTAGTTCGGCACGAAATCGACGGTCTCGCTCTCGATGTCCGCCAGCAGCGCGCCCGCGATTTTGTCGAGGCGGCACTCGGTGTAGCGGTAGGCGGCGGCGGCGTCGCCGTCGACCGAGCCGAAATTGCCCTGGCCATCGACCAGCGTGTAGCGCATGGAGAAGTCCTGCGCCATGCGCACCAGCGCCTCGTAGGTGGCGGTGTCGCCGTGCGGGTGGTATTTACCGAGCACCTCGCCGACGATCCGCGCGCACTTGACGTAGGGGCGGTTCCAGACGTTATTCGACTCGTGCATGGCGAACAGCACCCGGCGGTGCACCGGCTTCAGGCCGTCGCGCACGTCGGGCAGCGCCCGCCCCACGATCACGCTCATGGCGTAGTCGAGGTAGGAACGCCGCATCTCCTCCTCGAGGCTGATCGGGAGGGTTTCTTTAGCGAAGGATTCCATGTTGCAGAGGTGAAAATTTTATCATGCAGGCCCTCGAATTCCCTCGCAAAAACCGCAGGTTTTCCTTCATATACGGCTTGTCCGCGCGGGGCTGCCGTGCTTAAATTGCGGCGGAGAAAATTCGAACGGGCGGGGGAGGCAAAAATGAAATTTTTCGCGTTGGTGACCGCAACAATCGCGCTCCTGCTCGCCGGCTGCGCGTCCTATGACACGGGGGATTCGGGAATTCCGGGCCAGGTCGCACCGACCACCAGCACCTCGGGCGAGACGCTGCCGCCCGTACAGCAGGCCGCGCCGGTCCAGGCGCCCGCCGCGGCCCCGAAGAAGCCGGCCATCGTCAACATCGCGTCGACCGAGCTGTTCGAGTTCAACAAGGCGACGCTGACGGCGCAGGCCAGGGACCTGCTCGACCAGGAAATCATCGGCAAGCTCAAGGAGCTGGGGAGCATCCGCTACGTCAATGTCAACGGCCACGCCGACCGGCTGGGAAGCGCGGCTTACAACCAGAAGCTTTCCGAGCGGCGTGCCGACGCGGTGAGGGCCTACCTGGTATCGAAAGGCGCGAGTCCCGACAGCATCGAGACCTTCGGCTTCGGCAAGACCCTGCCGAGCAAGTCCTGTCCCGACCAGAAGGACCGCAGCGCGCTGATCGAGTGCCTGGCACCCAATCGCCGGGTGGTGGTCGAGATCCAGGGCACGCCAAGATAGCGGCAGCGACCCTTCTCCTCCGCGCGCGCTGGATCGTCCCGGTCGAGCCGGCGGGCGCGGTACTCGAAGACCATGCCGTCGCCGTGCGCGACGGCAAGATCGAGGCTGTCCTGCCCGCAGCGCAGGCGGCGGCACGTTTCCCCGGCTATGAACAACGCGTGCTGGACCAACATGTCCTGATTCCGGGGCTGGTCAACGCCCATACCCACGCCGCGATGTCGCTGATGCGCGGCCTGGCCGACGACCTGCCGCTCATGACCTGGCTGGAAAATCACATCTGGCCGGCTGAGGCGCAGCAGGTGTCGCCGGACTACGTGCGCGACGGCACGCTGCTCGCCTGCGCCGAGATGCTGCGCGGCGGCATCACCTGCTTCAACGACATGTATTTCTTTCCCGAAGCGGCGCTCGAGGCCGCGCTCGCCTGCGGCCTGCGCTCGGCGCACGGTATGATCGTGTTCGAATTCCCGTCGGCCTACGGCTCGGACGCCGACGACTACCTGCGCAAGGGCCTGGCGCTGCGCGATCGCTACCGCGACGACGCGCGCACTTCCTTTTGCCTCGCGCCACATGCGCCCTACACGGTTGCCGATGGATCATTCAAAAAAATCTCAACTTTGGCTGCCGAGCTGGACGTGCCGATTCATATCCATCTGCACGAGACGCAGGAGGAGATCGAGCGCTCCCTCGCCGAGCATGGCGTGCGGCCGATCGAGCGGCTACGCCGCCTCGGCCTGATCGGCCCGAGCCTGATCGCCGTGCACGCGGTGCACCTGCTGCCCGAGGAGATCGAGTTATTGGCGCGGCAAGGCTGCTCGGTAGCGCATTGCCCGTCGTCGAATCTGAAGCTGGCGAGCGGCTTCGCGCCGATCGCACGACTGATGGAGGCCGGGGTGAACGTCGCGCTAGGCACCGACGGCGCGGCGAGCAACAACCGCCTCGACTTGTTCCAGGAGATGCGCACCGCGGCGCTGCTCGCCAAAGCCGTGGCGCGCGATGCCAAGGCGTTCCCGGCGCATGCGGCGCTGCGCGCGGCGACGCTCGGCGGCGCGCGCGCGCTCGGCATCGAGGCGCGCATCGGATCGATCATTCCCGGCAAGGCGGCCGACCTGACTGCGGTGCGACTGGGCTCGCCCGAGCTCGCGCCGTGCTACGACCCGGTTTCGCACCTCGTCTATGCCGCAGGCCGCGAGCACGTGACGCACGTCTGGGTAGACGGAAATCTGCGGGTCGACGACGGCGAACTGGTGAAAGCGCTGCCCCATTCCTTGGACACCCAAGTACGGTTATGGCAGAATTCCCTGCAGCAATTTTCGGCCGCAAAACACGCAGACGCCTGAAACACAAAGAGAATCCGACAGGAGGGGCAGAATGTTCCGATACGTGATGTGGCTTCTGGTGGCGACGGTTTTCGCGGCCGGCTGCGCGACTTATGACACTTCGTCCTCGGGAATTCCGGGCCAGGCCGCGCCCGCCGCAGAGCCCCAGGCCGTGCCGGCTCCTGCGCCGGCACCGGCGCCCGCGCCCGAGGCCGCGAAGCCCAAGCCCGTCGCCGAGAAAGTCACGTTTGCCGCCGACGTGTTCTTCGACTTCGACAAGGCCGTCATCACGCCGGAAGGAAAATCGAAGCTCGACGACCTCGCCGGAAAAATGCGCGGCATCAACCTCGAGGTGGTAATCGCGATCGGCCACACCGACTCCATCGGACCTGACGCCTACAACCAGAAGCTGTCGGTGCGTCGCGCCGAGGCGGTCAAGGCCTACCTGGTATCGAAGGCAACGGAAGGAAACCGGATTTACACCGAAGGCAAGGGCGAGAAGCAGCCCGTCGCCAGCAACAAGTCGAAGGAAGGCCGCGCCAAGAATCGGCGCGCCGAGATCGAGGTCATCGGTACACGCAAATAACCGGGCCTCGGCCACGATGCACGAAACCCCGCTGCGGCGGGGTTTTTTGTCT